>JAYGFS010000307.1:0-2065 GCA_046581765.1 Verrucomicrobiota bacterium | reverse complement strand
TGAAGGTATCGGTGAAGGTGAGGTCTACGCCGGAGACTGTTGCAAACTGGAGGTCGATACGGTTGCTGTGTACACCGGATGGCTCCCAAAGCTCATGCAGCCCGTTGCCGTTGGCATCGATCCAGGCAAAGAGCTCATAGGAGAAGTCGCCCGGCAGGTTCACCATGTAGGTGCCAAAACCCGGTACGAGTTCCGTGATCGAAGGAGCCCGGTTATCCAGGATGAGCGCCGCTGTCAAGGTCCCGATACGCAGGGCATCCACCTGGTCGTTCGCCGTGCCATCATCAAAGGCCCAGAAGCCCCGCAAGCCGGGCGCCTGGGGATCCACCCCTTGCTGAAACAGGGCCTGCACCGCCAGGCTACCCAGCTCGACATTCCAGATCGCCACCTCATCCACGGCTCCGTCCAGGTGATGCAGCGAGGGAGGACCCGAAGAAGCACCCAGGGCCAGCTCCGCAATGCTCACTACGGGCTGGCCCAGGGAACCGCTGCCCATCCCTGCCTGGACCTCGACCCCGTTAATATATACACGGACCGATGAGGGCCCCGTCCCGCCATCCCAGGTCGCGGCGAGATGGTACCAGGCGTTATCCGACAAGGTCATTTCCGCCACCCAGATCAACTCGTTGTCGGCATCGGCTCGCAGCTCCAGGAAGGGTTGTCGGCTACCCGCGTCTCGACTGATACCCAACACCCATCCTTCATGGATGCCACTTGCCTGCTGCTTGCCCACGAAAGCCTGGGTCTGCGCAGCATCCCGGGTGTTCACCCAGGCCGATATGGACCAGGGACCCGTACCGGGCTCCAGGTCCGCCGTATTCCCCTGCACGACGGCCCGCTGGCCGGGACCCGACGAGGACAGCACGCTGTTCAGGGCCCGGCCGACCACGGCTCCCAGGTAATGATTGATACCCGCGTTGAAAATTCCCGTGTACCTGATATCCCCGGCAACCGAAAGCAGGCCCGACCACAACACATCGCCTGAATGACCCGTGGATCCGTACAGGTCCAGGGCCTGTCCATCGACCCTCGCCGTCGATAACTCCCCCGCAGCCGCCAGGCGTTCAACGCCGAAGCTGCGATTCACGGAGAGATACGCAGCCGGTTCTGCAATCGCCGCAACGATGAAGCCGACCGAGTCCCCGGGGGCAATCTCCCGCTGGACGACATCATCCAGCGTGATCGAAACGGGATCGAAACCCGTGAACACACTGGGCACCAGCACATCGCCACTGTCGAGCCGGCCCGTCCCGTTGTCGCGATAGACCTGTAGCCGCTCGATCATCTGGTCGAATTCCACCTGGGAACTGAAGGCGGTGCCCCCGTGATTTGGGCGTAGCAGGAGCTGCTTGAGCGCCATCGCCAAATCACCGGCCCGGCCTTCATGCTGATAATTGATCCGCAACAACTCGATCGGGGTCGATACGGTTCCCGTGAGCGGCGCCAGGGGCACACTTGAGATCCTCGCATGTCGGATGCAGGCATCCAGGTATCCGATGCGGTCATCGATGGTATAGCCTGCGGCCAGCTTGCCATTTCCTGAATAATCGGCCAGGGCCAGGGAGCGATATACCCCGGTGCCCGCACTGACCCGATGGATGCTCCAGCCATCCACCTGCGCCGGGTCCAGGCTTTCATACAGGTAGATTTGCCCGTCGTCCGGCTGGATCACCACCAGGTCTTGATCGCCGTCGGCGTCAACATCGCGCACCTGGAGGTGAGGGCCGAATGCCGCATTCGAAAGCATGTGCGTGGTCCAGGAAGTCCCGTTACCCAGCGTATTCTCGTACCACAGCAGGCCACCACCTGCCGTGTGAACCACGTCGAGATCGCCATCGCCATCCATGTCAGCCAACTCGACTTCCGCGGGGTTATCCATCGTGGCGTTGATGGTACGCGACTGCCAGGATCCGAAAGCCGGTTGCTTGTACCAGGTTACGCGATCCTGGGCGCCCGAGCTCACCACGACATCCAGGCGCCCATCACCATCCAGGTCTCCAATCGCGATGTCCCGCGGATCGGTGACGCCGGTGGCGATGGTCGTCGGGGACATCGCCACGATGGG
>JAYGFS010000284.1:0-2667 GCA_046581765.1 Verrucomicrobiota bacterium | reverse complement strand
CCGGAGTCGAGCAGGGCGCGCTTGTGGCGCGGCATGCCCGAGCCGTGGTCGCTGTAGAAGAAAACGATGGTGTTATCGTCCAGGCCGTCCGCCTTCAGCTGGGCCAGCAACTCGCCGACCTCCTTGTCCATGGCGGTCACGCAGTCGTAGAAACGCGCCACGGTTTTGCGCACCACCGGGGTGTCCGGGTAGTAGGGTGGTATAGGCGCTTTGGCTGGATCGTGGATCTCGCTTGGCGCGAGCTTGCTCTGGACCTCGGCCAGGAATTTCTCATAGGGCCAGACCATGCTGCGACTCTGGTGGGAGGTCATCAGGTTGAAGATGCTGAAGAAAGGTTTGCCCTTCGGGCCCTTCCGCCAATGGGCGTCATTGCCCTGCGCATCCCAGGAGGCCTTGATGATGGTATCCCAATTCGCGCTGTTGTAGTCGGTCTTGACGTTGTTGGAGGTGAAGTACCCCGCCTTTCGGAGCAGGCTGGGGAAGCCGGTCATCCCCGGTGGAATCGGAAAAGCCGAACGCATCTGCTGCGTGCCCTGCGAGGTCGCTGGAAGGCCGTTGATCAGGCAGGAGCGGGACGGCGAGCACACCGGGGCGGTGGCATAGGCATGGGTATAGCGGACACTCCGCCTGGCCAGTGCGTCGATATGGGGTGAAGTCGAGTAGCGATCGCCGTAACAGCCCAGGGTGGGGCTCATGTCCTCGGCGGTGATCCAGAGGATGTTCGGTTTGTCGGCGGCGCGTGCGCGCTGGATGGCAAGCGAGGTGGACAGGAGGGCACAGGCAATAGCGGAGATGGTTTTCATGGCCCGAATCCTCCTATGCGAGCGGCTGGATTCAAGAAAAATCGAAGCTCGTGCAGCAGGGTTAAAGAGGCTTGTCAAACCGGGGCTGATTCGCTGAAGTCCACGCATGAGGATTTTCTCGCGGGTCATGCCTATTCTTTATGCCTCCGTCGGCCTTTCCACCGGCCCGGTGCGGTGCTTGCGGAGCCTCCTGCTCGCCCTGGTGGCTTTTTCGAGCGTGAGCCGCGCGGCTGAACCCTTCATGTGTGAGCGCGGCGAAGCGGTCCTCCATGAGGATTTCGATCCGGCTTCGGTCAGCGAGCGCTGGTTCTTCCGCGGGGCCTTTGCCCTGCGTGACGGGGCCCTGGTGCGGACCAGGTTGTATGCAGCGGAGGGAAACCAGCGTGTTTTCCTCAAGGAGGCATCCTTCCACAATGTCATTCTCCAGTTCAAGTTTCGCTTCGAGGGTGAAACCACGGACCTGCGCCTGGTGACCGGTGCAGACGGGCACTACAACTCCATCGTGCAGATCCGCCGGAGCTATTTCCAGGTGAATACCGCCGACGACAAGGCCGCGGGGATCGTGCCCTCCCACCTCGGTGAATGCGCGCACCGCTTCGAGGAGGGCCGGTGGTATACCATGACGGTGGAATTTTTCGGCGACACCCTGGTGGCCTGGATTGACCCGGCGCATGTGGTGTTGGGCTCCCACCCGCTCGTGGACCGGACCCGCTCGTACCTGGCCTTCCAGTTCGATCGGCCGTCTGCATCGGTGGACGAGGTGCGCATCTGGAAAGCGCCGGGGCAGCGGCCGGGTTGGCCGGCACGACGGAAAGTGCTGGCCGCCGCGCAGGCCGGGCGTTCCGCGGTCGATCGGGACCCGGTTGATCGCTATGCCTACACATTCACGAATCTGAAGTCCCGCCTGACCCGTTTTGACCCGGCATATGCCGTGCTTGTGGCCTCGCACCAGGATCTACAGCAGGCCCTGCATCAGCGCTGGCCGGGGGCCTTCAGGACCCACAAGGAACTTTCCCGGGCCATCCTGGACACACGTAAGCGGTTGAAGGCGGACAACCCGGAATTCAAGGACATGGAAAACGCCATGCACCGGGCACGACGGGCGGAGGATGCGTACGTGGTTTCTGTCCATCCCGCGTTAAAGGACCTGGCAAAGCACCGGCTGCTCTCGGAGCTGCCGATTCTTCGTGCCGGGCTGGAAAAGCGGGAGGACCCAAAGCTGGCGGCACTCCTCGCGGAATCCGTGGAACTTCAGCGGAGCCTGGAAACCCGTTTCCCGGAAGCATTTGCTTCCGGCGACAAGCTGGTCACCCAGCGCAACGCCCTTCGAAAAGCCCTCAATGAGGTCCCGGCGTTCCAGGAGGAGAACCGGGCCGTCGCCGATGCCTGGCAGGCCATCAGGCACTATGAGCTTGCGGCTGAACCCCGGCTGGAAGCCCTGGATGCGGCCCGGCGGGCGTACCAGGAAAAACCTTGAGGTACTGGTGGGCGGATCCCGGTGCAGGGTTCGCGCTCGGCCGGGTCCCGTTGATAGCCGGCCGGTCTTGCGCCGTATTGCGGTTGATCTGTGGAGGCCGAACGCGGTAGCTTTCCTGTCATGAGGGGAATCATCCTGGTCCTGGTGCTTCACGCTTGCACGGTTGCGTGCTTTTCCGTGGAAGCGCGCAAGCCCAACATCGTCCTCATTATGGCGGATGACATCGGTATTGAGGGCTTTGGCTGTTACGGAGGAACCTCGTACCAGACGCCGCATATTGATCACCTGGCAAAAACCGGGCTCCGGTTTACGCATGCCTATTCCCAACCCCTTTGCACCCCGACCCGGGTGCAGTTCATGACCGGCAAATACAACCAGCGGAACTGG
>JAYGFS010000273.1:0-13214 GCA_046581765.1 Verrucomicrobiota bacterium | reverse complement strand
GCCTGTGACAAACGGATTACCCGTGTCTGGACGGCCATTGATTCCTGCGGGAATGAAGTGTCCGCGACCCAGACGATCGCCGTGATGGACACGGAAGCCCCGATCTTCACAACCATCCCCGAGGATGAATACATCGAGTGTAAGCCGCCGGTCATTAACTGCGAGCCCTGCGACGGCGGCGTGACCTCCCTGACCCTCCTGTACGCGGGCGGTGCGGGCCAGGTGACCATCCGGGATGACCGTGCGGTCTACTTCCAGGGTGCGCTGGCCCCGGGTGAAGCGGTGACCATCAACGGAACCCGAAGTAACGGGCGTTTCGAGAAGAACGAGTTGAAGCTGTATGTGGGCAACGTTGAAAACGTCCGTATCCACGTGAGTTGCTCGAAGCCGATTGATATCGGGATGGCCTTCGGCTCCTTCCTGGTGGTCGACGGGGCGAGCAAGGAGAATGGCTCCTTCTGCCCCCCGGATGGCGGCATCATTCCGCCCATCATTACCGCGGTGGACAACTGCGATCCCGATGTGGAGGTGGTCTTCACCGAGACGTCGAATAGCGTCAATTGCGCCGGGATTATCACCCGGACCTGGACGGCGACGGATGCGTGTGGAAACAGCACCTCCGTGACGCAGAACATAATCCACGGGGACGTGACCCCGCCCGTGCTCAGCGGCGTTCCGCTCGATGCCGAGTACACCTGCATCGCCGACGTGCCGCCCCCGCCCGTGGTTACGGCGGATGACAATTGCGACGACGATGTAGTCGTGCTCTACGAGGAAGTCGTGGAGGGCGTATGCCCGACGATCATCACCCGTGTCTGGACGGCCATTGATTCCTGCGGGAATGAAGTGTCCGCGACCCAGACGATCATCGTGTCGGACACGGAAGCCCCGGTATTCATGGGGATCACGGACAGGACGATTACCCTGGATTGCGATGACTCCGACCCGGAAATACCGGCCGTGCATGCCGTGGACAACTGTGCCGGTGACATCACGGTGCTACCTGTCGTGCGCAGTGGCGGCGATGCCTGCCGCTCCGAAACCGTTCTGACCTGGACCGCGGCGGACGCCTGTGGCAACAGCAATACCGTTACCTGGACCATCATTCGCGCTTGCGAGGACTTCACCCTGGTGTGCCCGGACGACATGGTGGTCAACTGTGACGAGGGTACGGATCCCGCCCTGACCGGCGAACCTTCAGCCACCAGCACCTGCACCCCCGTCGTCAGCATCACCTATATCGACCACGTGATCTCCTGCTCAAACGGCGTTTACTCCGCCGCTCAGGGAACATCGCGTGGGGCGGAATTTGATGGCGACCCCTGTTGCGTGGGGGAAAAGATCATCATCCGGAGGTGGACCGCGACCACGGCAAATGGCGATGTCCTCACCTGCGAGCAGGTGATCCGCCTTATCGATAATACCCCGCCGGTAATCGCCTGCGAACCGGGGGACCACGTGCAGTGTGTGGGCGATGTTCCGGGACCGGACTTCACGCGGGTAACGGCCTGGGATGCCTGTTCCGACCCGGTGGTGACGGTGATTGAAACCAACCTGACCGGCACGGTTTGCAATGGCCGTGTCGACTATGTATTCGCGGCGCGCGATGCCTGTGGCAATGTGGCAACCTGTACCCAGACCTGGTATATCATGGATACCCAGCCCCCGGTACTTATCGGTATCAGCAACCGCGTATTCAACCTTGCCTGCGACGATCCGGATCCGGTGATTCCCCCTATTGCGGTGACGGATAACTGCGACAATGAGGTTACCGTCCAGCACTCCACGACAAACTCGGGTGATACATGCCATTCGAATAAAGTGTTGACCTGGACCCCGGTGGATGTCTGTGGGAATGTCGGTGACACCGTGACCTGGATCATCAATCGCATCGATGATGCGGCTCCCGTCCTCGTGGTTGGGGGCGACATCGATATTACCGTGGGTGACTGTACATACACCATCCCGAACCTGCTGGTCTCCGTGACGGATGCGTGCACGCCCGCGTCGGGCATCGTGGTCACCCAGCATCCCGCGCCCGGAACCGTGGTTACGGGCCCGGTTGAACTGGTTGTCACGCTGGTGGCCTCGGATGCCTGTGACTCGACGACAAAGACGGTGAACGTCAAGGTATCCTGCCTGCCCCTGGCCTCGCTTGGTGATTACGTGTGGCTGGACGAGGACCAGGACGGCTGCCAGGATTCCTCTGAACCGGGCGTGGCTGGTGTCACCGTGACCTTGTATGAAAGCATCGGCGGTGTCCCGGTTAACAACCTGGGGAGCAAGTTGACGGATGGGAATGGCGCGTACCTGTTCACGGGTCTCGACCCGAACAGGGACTACATGGTCGAGTTTACCCTGCCGCCTGGTTTCGTGTTTACCCAGCAAGGGGTCCCGGCGGATGACAGCAAGGACAGCGATGCCTCCCCGTTGACCGGGCGCACGGGGCAGATCGAGCTGGATCCGGGTGAAAACGACCTGACGAATGATGCGGGACTGATCCGGGTTCTTCCCGGTCTCCTGGTCGGGGTGAGCGATCCCGGGTGTAACTGTGCCGGGGCACTCATTGACTTGACCATCCACGTTGAAAATACCGGGAATACCACGCTGCTGGACGTGGAGGTAATCGACGCAACCTTCCCGATCTGCAGTCGCTTCATCGGGACACTGGCCGCGGGGGTATCCACCTCCTATGTCTGTACCGTTATCGCTCCCGCAAGCACCGTGACGAACAGCGTGGTCGTGACGGCAAATGACCTGACGGGCAGCACGGTGACGAAAAATTCCGATTTCACAATGGATGTTGACACCCTGCCACCCATCATCGTGAATTGTCCGCCGGGTGGATTCGTGGAATGCCTGGCAGACGTGCCCGCGCCGCAAATCCCGCAGGCACTGGATAACTGTGATGCGGCGGTGGATGTCACGGTTTCAACCTCGATCGAAAATGGTAGCCGTCCATGCGTCAAAAAGGTGATCTATACCTATACGGCTACGGATGACTGTGGCAACCAGGCCTCCTGCACGGAAACCTGGACGGTGGAGGACCTCTCCCCGCCGCTCATTGTCGGGGTGTCCAACCAGACCTTCAACCTGTCCTGCGACGATCCGGACCCGGTGATTCCACCGGTGAGCGCGATCGATAATTGCGAGCAGGTCACGGTGTCGATTGTCAGCAACCTGGTAGGCGATGTATGCAGCTCCACGAAAACAATCACTTTTTCAACGGTCGATGCCTGCAACAATGCGGCACGGGTGGTTTGGATAATCAACAAGACCGATACCACGCCGCCGGTGTTGAGCTGCCCGGCCTTGCAACCGGTCCTGGGTGATGCGAACTGCGAAGGGGTGATACCTGACGTCGTTCCGGTCGTGGTCGCGACCGATAACTGCGGCAACCCGGTGACGGTGGTTCAATCTCCGGCCCCGGGCACGAAAGTGGGCCTGGGTACGCATATTATCACGGTTACGGCGACCGATCCATGTGGCTTGGCCTCCACCTGTAAAACAACCCTTGAGGTGCTGCCGGTTTCCGGTGCGATCGGCGATACGGTCTGGAACGATATAGATGCCGACGGGATCCAGGATCCGGGTGAACCCACGGTTGACGGCGTTACCGTTCACTTGCGCGGACCGGGGGGCGTACTCGTCGGGACCGATGTTACGGCCGGCGGCGGCCAGTACCTGTTTACCCACGTGGCGGCTGGCACCTACAGCGTGGAGTTCGTGCTGCCACCGGGCTTTGCAGCGTTCACCTTGAAGGGTTCGGGTGCTTCGGATGTGGATAGCAATGCGAATCCGGATGGTTCCACGGATTCATTCATCATCTCCTGTGGCGAGACGAATCGCACCGTCGATGCCGGCTTAGTGGACACGGGTGCCATCGCCTGTAAAGTTACGTCGAACCCCCCTCTGGTGAGCGGCATCGAGACGCCGGTTGGTTCGGACAATTTCGTGTCGGCCGCGACGGTCACGTGGACGGTCGAGGTGAGCAACCCGACGCAGATTGGCCTGGAGAACATTGCGGTGACGGATACGCGTTGCGGTGCCTTGCCCTTGCAGGGCGGCGACACAGATAACGACGGTATACTCGACCCGGGCGAGACCTGGATCTACACCTGTGCAGATGTCAACCCGACCTTTAGCCGGGGCTCGAACATCTCCAATGTGGTGACGGTTTCCGGGATCGACCTGGTCGGCACACCCGTGGGCAGCAGTTGCCAGGCAGAGCTTGTCACGGTGGGCATCAACATGGAGAAGCGCGCCCCCGCGGTGTGTGCCGGAGACCAGGTGACCTATACCCTGGTCACGCGGATGGTTAACGGTGACCCCCGGGTTCAACTCCGGAATATCCAGGTTGTAGACAACCTGTGCACCAACCTGATCTTGGTTCCGGGAAGCGACAAGAACAACAATGGCTTCCTCGATTTCGGTGAAGCGTTCACGAGTACCTGTAGCCGGGTGGTCAGCCAGACCCACACCAATATGGCCATGGACTTTGCGGACGTGTACTTCGACGGGGTGTATTCCGGCATGGTGAATAGCGAAGCCTCGGTTGTGGTGCCGGTTGATCAACCGGGCCTGGCCTTGAGTGCGGTGGTGAAAAACCTGCCCGTGCTTTCAGGGGGGGGAGCGATCGTGGAGGTTACGGTATCCAACACGGGCAACGTCGACCTGCACAATGTACTGGTGAGCAACGATAACCCGGACTTCGGTGCCTGCGACTTCACCATGGCCACCCTGCCGGTTGGCGGGGTGGAGACGCGCACCTGCATCTCGTTTCCCCTCTTCGGTTTCGTGGTGAATCCCATGGGCGTGACGGCCGAATCGGCCCGCGGTTGCGCTGCATCCGATGGGTTCACCCTGGAGATTGAAACGGAAACGGTACCCGAGGAAGCCATTGCCGGTACGCTCTTCTGTGATGCGGATGGCGATGGGGTTGAGGACCTTTCTGAAACGAATGGCCTGCCCGGGGTTCGGGTTGACCTGCTGCGTGATGGATTTCCTTTCCTCACCACGACCACCGATGCCGAGGGCGGGTATGAATTCCCGACCGTGCCGACCGGGAACTACGCCATCGTCGTGAGTGCGGCCGACCCCGGGTTAAGCAATGCGCTGATCGGGCCGAACTCCGCCCTGGTCAACCCGGTTACCCTAGCGGACCAGGACCAGATTGTTGATATTGGCTTCGTCATCGCCAATGCGACGATCGACGGGTTCCTCTTCGAGTCCCTGGACAAGAGTGGTGCGCCCAACAACTTCGCGCTCACCGGAATCAATGGGATCGAGGTGATACTCAAGCAGGTGACGGGCACCGGAGTCGTGGAGGTCGACCGGGCGACCACGGCGGCCAACGGATCGGATAACGGGTACTACGCATTCACGGGCAAGGTGGGTGGACGCTACCTGGTGGAAACGGTGGCCGCCCAGGTCGAGGCCGCGATGATTGCCCGTAAGCGTGCGGCAAATCCGCAGTTCCTGCGTCTGGCCGAGTTCATCGATACCAGCCCCGGCGGGGAGATCATCACCTTCTGCGAAAATGGAAGTCAGAATCTGTCCTTCTTTGCGAGTATCCAGACGGCGATTCGCCTGGCCTCCCTTGGAGCTGAGGTGGAGGGCGAGCACGTGGTGGTAAACTGGACAACGGCTTCAGAGACCCGTAACCTGGGCTTCAACGTCTACCGCTCGTCGAGCGTCAATGGCCAGCAAACCATGGTGAATGCGCGCATGATCCTGGCGAGGGGCACCGGTGTCGGGGCGGTATACAGCACCCTCGACGTGAAACCCGGGGCGGGCCGCTACTTCTACTGGCTGGAAGACGTGGATCTCTACGGCAAGGCTACGCGTCATGGTCCGGTACCGGTGCTGGTGGGCGCCGACGCTGAGATGAAGGGTGGATTCGACGTGGTCAAAACCGGTATGGCGAAGGTCACCCACGCGGTCTTGGCCGGATCCGGCCTGGCTGACGATGCCCGCGTTGCGGTCTTTGCGGATGGGGTGGAAATCCCGGCCCTCGTGGCCGATGGGGACTACCTCCTCTTCTACATCCGGGAAGGCGTTAAACGCATTGAATTTGGCCTGAAGGCTGATCCTAAGCGCATGGAGCAGCTGGAACTGATCCAGGAGTAAAATCACGGTATAACCGGCGTATGGAGTTGTATGTTCCGTAACCTCCCTAAAAATACATTTATTATAAATTGTGAGTATTTCCGGAATATCCTTTGACATGTCGGTATACGTGGTTACTCTTCATTAGTGCTTAAACTATGGGCGTCAGCCCGTCTATCCATAAGTTTAAGTTATTAAATCTCAATTAATGGCGGTTGTTCAGCCGGAGGGTTCCATGGCGACATATTTGACTGTAAACGAAATATCCAACTACCTGAAGTTACCGGAAGAGACGGTGTACAAGCACGCACGGAGCGGGAAAATCCCTGCATTCAAGGTGGGCCGGTACTGGCGATTCAAGCAGGAGGAAATCGACCAGTGGGTTGCCACAAACAGCAACAATCCTCTCTCGTACATGCAGATCATAGTCATTGACGATGACCCGTCGATTCGGGACCTGATGGTTAGCTGGCTGACCCCTGCAGGCTGTATTGTCGACTCCCTGGCCGATGCGGAAAGTGCCCTCAGTTTACTGAGCGTTCAGTACTATGACTTGATCTTCCTCGACCTGATGATGCCGACGATGAACGGTGTCGAAGCGATGCGCCAGATCATGAAAATTGCGCCCGATTCGAAAGTCGTCATCATTACCGGTTATTTTGATAGTCAATTGATGGAAGACGTACTCGAACTGGGCCCGGTTACGATTGTGAAGAAGCCTTTCGACAAAGACACGGTGATGCAGGTTGTCAAAACCTATGCGATGAAAATGCAGCGGAGCTAATAGCCCGTTGTTGTGAAGGCAAAGGTCGGCCGCCAGGCTGCCCTTCCTCGGTCTGTAATGTAAATTCCCGGCAGGCTTTGCCCTGGGCAGATACGCTCCATATCCCATTTGCATCCGGGGGTGCATACATTAAGAAACAATGGTATGCCGCTTCTCGACCTATTCCGATTTTTCCTACTCGCCGCGATCTGGGGTGCCTCTTTCCTTTTCATGCGGGTCGCCTCACCGGAATTTGGTCCGGTTCCCCTCATCATGGTACGTGTCGGTGTTGCCTTGTTTTGTCTTGTGCCCTTTATCCTTAAAGCGGAGATTCGGACCTCGATCCGAGAGCATGCCGGAACGCTGGTCCTCGTCGGGATGATGAACTCCGCGCTGCCTTTCTGTTTGTTGGCTTTCGCGACGCTCCACCTGGAGGCGGGATCGACTTCCCTGCTGAATGCCACGACACCCTTGTTTGCGGCGGTGATCGGTTTCGCCTGGCTGCGCCTTCCCCTGAATCGCTTCCAGGTGTTTGGACTTCTCATGGGAATCATCGGCGTGGTTATACTCACCTGGGGAAAAATTTCGTTCAAACCCGGTGCACCGGGCTGGGCAATCGTCGCGGCACTCGGAGCCTCATGCTCCTATGGCTTGTCGGTGCATGTAACGAGGCGCCGACTCCTGGACGTTCCGGCCCGGGTCTTTGTGGGTGGAGGCTTGATCGCTGCGACCCTGGTGCTCATTCCGATCAGCCTGCCCTTCTGGCCGGTCACCCTGCCTTCGCCGGGTGCCTGGGCCTGTGCCCTCGCGCTGGCTGTGCTCTCCACCGCGTTTGCCTACCTCCTGTTTTTCCAGTTGATCAAAAGCATCGGGGCTACCTCCACCGCTACGGTGACCTTTGTTATCCCCGTCTTTGCCATCCTCTGGGGCGCGCTCTTCCTGGATGAACAACTCAACCCGCAGGTGCTGGCCGGGATGGCGGTGATCCTCGCGGGGACCGCGTTTACCACGGCGTCATCCACGGGAAAAAATCGAAAGATTTTCCCCCGCCGAGCAGAATATAGTAAAGGTATTGAAAACACGGACTAAGCAATGAATCGGTTTCTCCTATCCCTCGGTATCGTCAGCCTGATGACTGCGCAGGCCCTCCTTGGCCAAGAGCGTACCTGGACTTCGCGCAGTGGGAAAACCATGCGAGCCGCCTTCGTGCGCCTCGAGGGCACAAAAGTCGTGCTCAAGGCCCGCGGCAAGGAAGGGCGTGTTTCCATCGGGCAGTTCATCGAGGCCGACCAGGTGTTTATTCGAGCCCAGGCCGGTGTGCGACCGGGTGCCCCACCGGGCGCGGCTCCGCTTAGCGCGTGGACACGATTCCGGGGGCCGAACAGCGATGGTATCGCCACGGATCGCGGCTTGATGCAGAGCTACGCATCTGCCCCCGATCTGCTTTGGCAGGCTGGCGGATTTGGTCGCAGCTACGCCAGTATTTCCATCGCAGGCGACCGAATGTATACCACGGGGAATACGGGTAGTGGCCAGGCCGTTTACGCGGCCAAACTTTCGGGTGGCGAGATCATCTGGGAAACCAAGTTGACGCGAAAGGATCCCAAGCACGGATCCGGCGGATCGCGGTGCACCCCGACCATTGATGGCGACAAGCTTTATGTCGTGACATCCGACGGCGGTATTGCCTCGCTCAATGCTTCCAATGGAAAAATAAACTGGCAACACGACTATGCGGACTGGGACGGGCGGATGATGTCCGGCTGGGGCTTTTCCGAGTCCCCGCTCGTCGATGGAAATCTCGTCATCTGCCAACCCGGCGGCGAGGACGCCGTGGTTGTTGCCCTCGAAAAGTCCACCGGCCGCGTCAAATGGAAGAGCCGTGGCGATGCCGAAGGTGATCGAGGGAAAGATGGTGCCGGTTACGGATGCCTGGTAGTTTCCAATGCTGGCGGCATCCGGCAATACGTGTGCTTTACCGGTCGCGGCGTGATCGGTGTTCGCGCGAGTGACGGCCGTTTCCTGTGGGGGTACAACCGCATTGCCAACGGGACCGCGAATATTCCCACGCCCATTATCATTGATGATTACGTATTCTGTTCCAGCGGATACGGTACCGGTTCGGGGCTACTGAAGCTTAATAAGCGCGGTAGCGGCATAGCGGTCGAGGAAATCTGGTGGGCGGATGGCAATACCTTGCAAAACCATCACGGCGGAATGGTCCACGTGGGCGACCATATTTACATGGGGCATAAACACAACAGCGGTTATCCTACCTGTATCGAGTGGCGTACCGGCGAGATTGCCTGGGGCGGGAAGGATAACCGCGGGCCGGGTGGAGGTTCCGCCGCGGTCCTCTTTGCCGATGGGCATATTATTTTTCGTTATGAAGATGGGAAGGTCGCGCTGATCGAAGCCACGCCCGACCGCTATAATTTGAAGGGGTCTTTCATGCCTGCCTACCAGAAAAACAAGTCCTGGGCCCATCCGGTCGTCTGCGATGGCAAGCTGTACCTGAGGGAGCAGGGCGAGATCATGTGTTACGACATCACAAGGTGATTTACGCGAGCCGCACCTTGCGGGGAACATGCTAGCGGGCACCGAGTTGGGCGTTCCCGTCAACCGGGATCGAAAGCAGGCGCTTCGACTCCTCAAGCAGGAAGGCAGGCTGCATGAAGGGCTCAAAACTGATGTCCTGCCAGCGGATGAGGCCCTCGGCGTCGATAAGGAAGGTGCCGTGCAGCGCCATGTCTTCAAAGTCATCGAAGGCGCGGTAGGCCTTGAAATGGGTCTTCATCGCGTCCGAGAGAATGGGAAAGGGCACCTCGTCGACCTGGAGCTTCTCCACGGTCTTGTAGAGCTCGCCGGGTGCCTCGGTGCTCACCGCCAGGATAGGGAGTCCCGCTTGGTTAAATGCGTCGGCCATCGGGATAAAGGCGTCGAGCTGTTCAATGCAATGGCGGCATCCGGAACCGAGATAGAAGATGAGCACCAGCGGTTTCCCGCGGTAGTCGCCCAGCTTGACGGGTTTGTCTTCATGGTTAGGCATTTCCCAGTCGGGTGCGCCGGAGGGGCGCCAGCGGAAGGGCCCGAGCTGGTCGAGTTTGGGGCGCTCGCCGACGTCGTCGGCCGCCTGGTACGGGATGCGCCAGTCCTTCGGCCAGCCGAGTTCCCGCGCGAGGTAGGCCAGGCGATCCATGACCGGCAGGTCGAGGTCGATATGGCTTGATTGCTCGCGGAGTTGCCTGAAGGCCTCGATCGCCTCGTTGCGTTTGCCCATACGGTAGAGCAGGTCGACCCGGTTCGCGAGTGGTCCGACCTGGTTCTTTACCCTCGCGGCATCGGTTGCCGCCTTCTCTGCCAGTTCATAATCCCCCGCGCGGAAATACAGTTGAGCCCGTCGGGTCTTGTTGAGGCCTTTAAGCTGCTTGACACGTTGTGCGAGTCCATCCCGGGTTTCGTCGTGCAGGTCGCGCACCAGTTCAAGTTCCTCGATGCGTTGGTCGATCCGGTCGATGAGTTTACGCGCATCGGCCAGTGCCTGCTTAATCGCCTGGTCGATTTCATCGGCCTTTTTCTTCTCTTCCTTTGCCTTTGCTTCCGCCTTGTCCGCAGCGACGATCCGCTGCTTGCGTAACTGCCTCTGGAGCATTCTTAGCTCGCGAATCCGGGCCTGTCCTTCGGCCGCTTGGCGGGTTTCAAGGTGTGCGAGGCCGGTCAGGAAAAGGCGCGTTATTTCTGCGGCATCCTGTCCGAGGGGGTCGAAATAACCGTGGGCCTCCAGGGCGATGATCTCGTCCCAGCACTCAAAGGTGACCAGGTCCTGTTCGAGTCGCCGCGCGCCGTAGCCGTGGCTGCTACCTTGTGGATTCCAGGTTCCATCCGCACTAAATTTTGGCTGCCGGGGCAGCTCGACCATGTTTTTCGCAAGGTCAATCGCATCGTGTACCCGCCCGACATAGGTCAGGTTGCGCGCCAGCCACTCGTTGTTGTGGGCAAAGTTATGGATTTGGTCCGGCATCACCCGGTCGCGTATCATGTGGGCGTGGTCGACCCGCGCAGAGGCTTCCTGTTGCCAGGCCGCATCCGCGTATCGATTCAGCTTGGAGTATATATGCCCGGGCATGTGCCACAGGTGGGCGATGCCGGGACCGCTTTGCCCGCACCGCGCGGCAGAGTCCAGGGCACGCCCCCTCTTCGAATTGTCCCAGAGATGGATCATGTAATGGTGAATCGGGTGCATTGGTTTCTCATCGAGCACCTGCTGGATGAGCGCGTCCACGGCTTCATGACTCCCGATTTCCATGCGACCCCGGCTCTGGTTATGCCAGATCTGGAAGGCGAGGAAGGCCTTGGCCTCGAGGTCTTTGGGATTCTCGTGTACGATGCTTTCCAGGTTCCTGATCAGTTCCTTGCGACGTTGCTTGTCATCTTTTTTGAGGTCCCGGTAATAGTCGGTGAGGCTCTTGATCCAGCCTTTCTCGCGATCGGAAATTTCTGTTTTGATCTGTGCCGCACGCTTGATGAGCTTGGCGGCGCGATCGGCATTTCCGACATTGGCCATGCTCATTCCCCAGTAGGCCATGGGAGCATTCGGGTCGAGGGTGAGTACCTGGCGGAAGGAGCGTTCGGCTTCGAAGTACCAGAAGCCATGCAACTGGGCGACGCCCTGGTTGAAAAAGGCCTGTGCCTGTTCGCTGCTGCTGGTGATGTTGAACGCAACCGGGGGTATTCCCTCCATGAGGTAGGCGGCTTGGCGTGGCCCCTCGTTGAAGGCTTCACCGTGCCCGGAGTGGCCCGCCTTGATTGGGGCATCTTTTGCCGCGAGCGGAAAGATGCTGCAGGCGAGGAGGCAAAGGAACTTGAAAGCGATCTTCATCCCGATTCCTTAGGACTCCATGGTTCAGTATTCAAGCGTTGATTGGCAGGATGCTGGACGGGGATCCTTTTGCGGCACCAGGAACGGTTCATGATAGTTGAACGACGGGTGTACAGCGGGGAATTTTGTGGTAAATAAAAGCGGTATGGAATTTGCTTCAGGCGATCCGGTTAGGCCCTTTCATTCTCCCTGCTGGCGCGTGCTGTCTTTTTGGCGGAGTTCTGTTGACGGCTCTTCACTTTTACCCCAAGTAATGCTGCTTTTTGGAGCGAATGGATGAGCGATAACGATACCTATTCGAAGGCCCTGTTCGGATTCTGTCTTTTCGGCCTGGTGCTGGCTATTGGGCTCGTGCTTAGCACCTTCGTTTATGTCCGCGTGTCGGACGTTTCCGACGACCTGTTTAAGTTCGCCGGCCGTTTGCACCCGGTGACGCTCCATATCCCGATCGGCACAATCAGTGTTTTGTTCCTGCTCGAGGTCTTCTCGCTTTTTATGCGCCGGCGCAGCCTGGTGGCAGGAAAGATGGTTGTGCTCGCGTTCACCGTGATTACGCTTGCGGTTGCGGTCTGTACCGGGTTGCTGTTGGCGAAGACAGGTGGGTATGAGGGGGAACTCTTGAGCGACCACCGTCAGCAGGGCTTGATCCTGGCGGGGTTAATTGCATCCGCCGCGTTTTTCCGCTTGGTCTTTTATGCCTCCAACAAGGGTGTGGCCATGCTTGTTTACATCGTGCTCCTCATCTGCGCCATGGGGGTAATGGCCCTGGCGGGGCACAGTGGCGGCAGCCTGACCCACGGAACGACCTTCCTGACGAAGTACCAACCGGAATGGCTCGGGGGTCGACCGGTCGAGGCCGTGGAAGGGCCCGGTTTTGACGAGGGCGGGGTGTTGAAGATATTTTCGGAGAAGTGTGCGAGTTGCCATGGGGCGGATAAGCAGAAGGGCGAGTACCGCATGGATACACGTGCCGGAGCGTTTAGCGCCGGTGACAGCGAGTTGGCTCCGATCGTGGAAGGCAAGGCGATGGATAGCTACCTCGTGCGGCTGATCACCTACGATCCGGGTAATGACGATGTTATGCCGCCGGAAGGTAAGCCGCAGCTGAGCGAGGATGAAATCCTGGAGATTATCCACTGGATTGATGCCGGTGCGCCATGGGCTGAAGGGACCCGGGTGGTGGCACCGAAAAAAGGTGAATCGGAGCCCGTTTCGGAACCGGGTGAGCCGGCGAAGGTGGAGACCAAGCCTGCTCCCGTGCTACGCATTACCTATATCGACACGAAGGCATTCGAGGAGCAGGACGGCGGAATCCTGGTGACCGAGCTGGAACCCGGGAAGCTGGCGATCAGCCTGAGTGCTGCACACCGGAAGGACCCGGCGTCCTTTGATTTGCCCAAGGCACTGGCACCCTATAAGGGCAAGGTGCAGCGCTTGAATGTCGCGGGCGCAGCGTTGAGTCCG
>JAYGFS010000113.1:0-3360 GCA_046581765.1 Verrucomicrobiota bacterium | reverse complement strand
AGGGCATCCTGGTCGGCGGTGACGGTGGTGGTGCCGTTGAGGTTTCCGGCGCTAATTACAATGGTACTGGATGAGACGTTGTAGTCGGTACCCCCGCCGGAGGCGGTTCCGGTGAAGCCGAGGTTTATCGTCACGTCGCGTCCGGACACGGCATTGAGCGTGGCGGTAAAAATGGCGACGCCGGAAGCCTCCTCGATCGTGGTGTCGTCAACGGACAAGGTCACCGTCGGCAGCGCATCGTCATCCAGGATGGTGGTGGTCTCCTGCTGGGTTCCGCTCTCGGTTCCGTTGGCAATGGAATCGATGTCGACGATGACGGTCTCGTCATCCTCGTCGAGGACATCCTGGTCGGCGGTGACCGTGGCCGTGTTGCTGAGGTTGCCGGCGGAAATGACGATGGCGGCGCTCGAGAGGGTGTAGTCGGTCCCGCCGCCGGTGGCGGTTCCGGAGAGGGCGAGGTTGACGGTGACATCGCGCCCGCTGACCGCACCGAGGGTGGCGGTGAAGGTGGCCACGCCCGCGGCCTCCGCGATCGTGGCGTTGTCGACGGCCAGGGTGACGCTCGGTTCAGCGTCATCGTCGGTGATGGCGGTGCTTTCCTGCTGGGTCCCGCTCTCGGTTCCGTTATTGACCGAGTCGATATCGACGATGACGGTCTCGTTGTCCTCGTCGAGGGCATCCTGTTCGGCGGTAACTGTGGCGGTGTTGCTGAGGTTGCCGGCGGAGATGACGATGGCGGAGCTCGAGAGGGTGTAGTCGGTCCCGCCGCCGGTGGCGGTACCGGAGAGGCCGAGGTTGACGGTCACGTCGAGGAGGGAGGTTTCGGAAAGCGTGGCGGTGAAGGTGGCGACACCCGCAGCCTCCGCAATAGCTGCATTGTCTACCGCCAAGGTAACGGTGGGTTCAGCTCGTGCCTCAAAGCCCGGCAGGAAGGATCCGCAAATGAATACCGCCGCTAGGCCCGACAAGGTGCTCGTCCATGGCTGCTTCATTTATGCTTGTTCCTATAAAACCACTCTTGGGATTCCAATCCCGTGTACGTATGGCCAGCCAAATCTTTCTCAGCATGTGGACATGGACTTGGGTCAGGATTCGTGTCGTTTTTGCAATACATTCTGAACTGAATACACATAAAATCTAAATCAACCAAAACCGAGCAAGCGCAGGCGAATATAATCTCAAGCGCTGAGATCCTGCTGGCGCTTCGATCGGATTTCCACCGCACTTCCCAAACCACTAAAAGTAGTGATTTTGGATTTAAATGTAAAGGATTCCAGGGGGGCAAAGGAGTGCTTTTTAAGCAGTCGTAACCCTTTGTTGAAGTAGCATTTACGTTTTGGGTTCAGCGGGTGAGTTTATACACCTTTCCCGGGGCACCGGGAGGGGCTGTATCGAGGATTTCCTGGTCGTTTGCCATGGCCGTGAATGAGCTGACCGGCGTGTAGGTTCCGCCCGCATCATTGGCCGATTCCAGGGTGTACTCCGTACCCACGCGCAGGAATATCCAGTGGAGGCGTATAGTGCCGTTGTCTTGCTGGATGGAATCCACCTCCGGAAGGGCAGCGGTGAAGAAATTATCCACGCCGTAGCGCTGGAGCGTCTCGTCACCCCGCAGGATCGAAATCTCCACCTTATCCACCTGCGACAAGGTGTCCTCAAAATCCTCGGCTGGATCACCGACCCAGTTTCCGGTGTTCTTGTCATGCAAGGAGAACACAAAGCGATGCCATACTCCCGTGGAACTGAGCATGGCCACGAGGGAGACGAAATAGGCCTTGCCATTGGTCCCGGTCCATCGCAGCAAGACCTCGGACGGCATGCTGTCCAGGGCGATGAAATCCAGGCCCATCAAGCGTGCGTTCGCGGTGACATAGTTCCCGGTGAAGGCACCGCCCGATGCGCCGGACAGGGCCTGGATCGCGGCCGACTCAGGCACGGCGACGGGCAGTTCCGGGAATTGGATGAAAACATAGCCGGATGCATCGTGTTGCAGGTTTTGATTGAGGCCCGTCCACCCGCTGGTGTCCGTGTCGAAACCTTCTTCAAAGGGGCTTGCCGCCCAAGCCGTGGCCAGTGGCAAGGAGAGGATGAGCGCTGCCTGCCATGCGAGTCCCCGGGTGCGGGACCTGCGCGACGGGACGGAAGTGCGGTCCTCTTCTGATGATCGGAACGGCTCCATAAAATTCTTCCGATGACCGGAAAACGTGTCCCGCATCCCGAGGGTCAGATGGTAAAATTTACGATCACCAGACCCCGCGGGACAGGGGGCTTTCGATTGCCGCGAGAGCATAGCCCTTACCCTCTGCCCGGCGGGATAGATGGTGCGGCGTTTTCCTCGGGCTGTCGGTTCTTCGTTTGCCTGGCATCCTTCCGATGTCCAGAACAGGCCGGTGATGAAGCCCAACAGAAGGTGCCGCGGGTTCGTATCATCGGCGCCTGGTTAGCCGTTGTTGGTGGACTTCCGCTCTTGATGGAGCTTCTTGCGCAGGGTCAGAATGGCACATCCGAACACGAGGAACATGGCGGTATTCGGCTCGGGAACCTGGTTGCCGGAATAGTTCAGGTTGTCGAGGTAGAAGCTTTGTTCTTCCAGCCCGCTGCGGGTAATCTGGATATCGACTTGCTCGACATCGGTGAGTGCCTGCTCAAAATCAAAGGCACTTCCACCGATCCAGCCCGAGTTGTAGCCGGGATAAATGCGAACGGTGTGCCACACCCCAATGGTCGTGACCTGGCTGGCAAAGCTCTTGAAGAAGGTATTGACGCCATCCGTGAAACGGAAAACGAGGTCGGAGGGCAGTACATCCTCAGCATAGAAATCGAAGGTCCAGCCGTTCCAGTAGCCGATTGCACCGTAGTCTCCCGTAAAAGGATCGTCCCCGGTATCTCCATCGATGGCCACTTTCTGGGCCGTGAATGCATCCGTTTGCGGAAAGGGAAAAAATTGGGCGTCGAAGGTGCCCTTCAATGCGCCACCCGGATTGCCAAAGCTGTCGTGGCCCACGGTCATTTCGCCATCGCGACTGTCCCAGTCGGCATCGTTGCTGTCCCAGGTTTCCGTGTAGTTCTTCTGCCCACTGGAAGGACGTGCGCGCATCGCACTCCAGGCGATATTGGAGTCCAACACCACGTTGCCAGCGCTCATGGTGAACCCGCCGTTTTCGCTGCGCGTCGCGGCAGCCAGTGAGACGCTTTCACCCGGGGTTTTCGGGTTCTGGAGTGCATAGAAACTTGAAGTGATCCCGTGCGCATCCTTGGACTGGATACGCGTTTTGGCAATCGAGACCTCGGTCAAACGGCTCTTGAGGCCAGGGGTTTCGGGATAACGAATAAAAACCGGCTCGGCGCGAACCCGGGTAA
>JAYGFS010000086.1:0-7999 GCA_046581765.1 Verrucomicrobiota bacterium | reverse complement strand
CCTGCGCGGCGTCTCTGTCATGCGGCGCAACCAGCGGATCCGCAGGGACTGCCGGGGCTGATCCCGCCGAGGGGACCCCTTTTGAAACGCCGGCGTTTATCGCCGGCGTTTTATTTTTGCCGGGGCGGACTTTTATGCGAGAAGGGGTGAACCGTCCCCGGCAATCAACCACAGGTGTCCCATGTCCATACGAATTACCTGCTTCCTCCTCGCCCTCCCCTTCCTGCTTTTCGGGGCCCGTCCCCATATCATCCTGATCATGGGGGACGACATGGGCTACTCGGATATCGGCTGCTATGGCAGCGAAGTCGATACACCGGTGCTGGATGGCCTGGCGGAACAGGGCCTGCGCTTCACCCAATTCTACAACACCGGCCGCTGCTGTCCGACCCGGGCCAGCCTGCTCAGCGGCTTGTATCCGCACCAGGCCGGGGTGGGCCACATGATGAATGACCGGGGATTTGACGGCTATCGCGGGGACCTGAACCGCAACTGCGTGACGATCGCCGAGGCGTTAAAGGGCGCGGGGTACAAGGCCTACCTCTCCGGGAAATGGCACGTGACCAAGCATATCGCACCGGATGGGCCCAAGGACAACTGGCCCCTGCAACGCGGTTTTGACAAGTTCTACGGGACGATTCATGGCGCGGGCAGCTTCTACGACCCCAACTCCCTGACGCGGAACAACACCCAGATCACCCCGGTGAATGATCCCGGATACCAAGCCAAGGGACCCTACTACTATACCACCGCGATCAGCGACAACGCGGCGAAGTTCATCGACAGCCACCGGGAGGAATCGGGTGAGCACCCTTTCTTCATGTATGTTGCATACACGGCCGCCCACTGGCCCATGCATGCGCTGGACAAGGATGTCACCAAGTACAAGGGGCGCTATAACGCGGGCTTTACACCCATCCGCGAGGCGCGATTCAAGCGGATGAAGGAACTCGGGCTGATCAAGGCGGATTGCGCCTTATCCCCCCAGGTGGAAGACTGGGAAAAGGTCGAACACAAGGCCTGGGATGCCCGCAACATGGAGGTCTACGCGGCGATGATCGACAGCATGGACCAGGGAATCGGCACCATCACGAGCGCGCTCAAGCGAAATGGGATGTACAAGAACACCTTGATCCTGTTTTTCCAGGACAACGGCGGCTGTGCAGAAGGGCTCGGGCGAAGAGCGCGCGGCTCCTACACCACCCGGCCGGAAAAGGCCCCCTTCCCGCCCATGGCGCGGGACGAATTACAGAAAGACATGATCCCGAAAAAAACCCGGGACGGTTGGCCGATCATCCAGGGCCCCGGGGTCATGCCCGGCCCGGATGGCACCTACATCGCCTACGGGAGGGGCTGGGCGAACGTATCCAACACCCCTTTCCGGGAATATAAACACTGGGTACACGAAGGGGGGATTTCCACCCCCCTGATCGCCCACTGGCCCGCGGGCATCCAGCGCCGGAACGAGCTGGAGCATACGCCTGGCCACTTGGTGGATCTCATGGCCACCTGCGTGGATGCGGCCGGGGCACGGTATCCGACCCGCTATCACGACGGCCGGGAAATTACCCCCATGGAAGGACGCAGCCTGCTGCCCGCCTTCGCGGGCAAGTCGGTGAAACGGGAAGCGCTCTTCTGGGAGCACGAGGGCAACCGGGCGATTCGGGTGGGGGATATGAAGCTGGTGGCGAAGGGGGCCAAGGGACCCTGGGAGCTTTACGACATCGGCAAGGACCGCGCGGAGTTGCACAATCTCGTGGCGGAGCGACCGGAGCAGGCGCAACAACTGGCCGCCCAGTGGCAAACCTGGGCCGAACGCGCCCGGGTGCTTCCCTTGAATCCCCGGAAAACGCCTGCGAAAAAATCACCGCCGAAAAAGTAAACCGGCTGCTATCCCCGGGGTATACCCGCGGCTTGATTTCCCGGCGACAGGCATGTCGCGGACCCAGGGCCCCTTGCGCTTAAGCGTGCTGGAGGTACCCGTCGTAGTAATGCGCAACGTAATCTTCCGCGGTATCCATGTCATTGACTTCCGGGAGCACGGAATAGGTCAAGCCCCCCTCACGGAGGCGTTCCAGCAACACATTCAGGCAGCCGCCCTTTTCCCAGTTTAGCCCTTGAAACAATTCGGCCCGCGACTGCTTCATCGCGATCAGGTAAAATTCCTCGTCATCCGTGGGACCCAGGACCACATCATGGGCATCCAGGCGCTGCAAGGCCTCGGCAATGAGGGCCGCCGACAAGCCCGGGCAATGGGTGCGAATAACCACCACCCTTTTCAACCCCTTCGAGAAGGCGCGGTCAAAAACCGCCGCGAGTCGTTCGCCTGCACCACGGCCCTCCTGGGGATAAAGCTCGAAACTTCGGGGAACGGGGAAGGTAAAGGCGTCGGCCTTCTCGTCCGGATGGTGAAACACCATCACCCGGCCGCGCACGGGAGCACAAAGCGCTGTCCGGATAGCGTGGATCGTCAGGTCACGATCTGCCTGCAGGGCATCCTGCTCACCGAGCCGTTCGCGCATGGACCGCGCGACGGAACCCTTGCCGATTTCCTGGCAGAGAACCGCCACCCCCTGGAGATTCCCCCCGCGAAGGATGCGCACTTCATCCGCACTCGCGCCCCGGGCAAAGCGTGAGCGGGCGGAGGAGAACCGGTAGGCGGTCTTGATCACACCCTCGTCCTGGTAGTCGCCCGACGAAAGCAAGGCGGCGTGCGACAGCGCGCTGACCTTGACCTGCTGGGTTCGCATCCTCTCCACCAGCATATCATCCTCGTATACTTCGCTTTGGCCGAAGCCTTCCAGCTCCCTGAAGGCCGAAGCGCGCACGACGAGCCCTTGCTCGGCCGCGGTCGACTGAAAAATGTTCTGGCTGAACCAGGCGCCCAGGTCGAGCAGGCGGAAGACCGTGCCCCGGCCGCCGTGAATCGGGCGGAAGACCGCGGCCTTCACCTTCTCCGGGGCAAAGGCCTTGTTCAGCGCTTCGGGCCATCCACGTTCCAGGATGATACCCGGGTTCAAGAACAGCAGGAGCTCACCGGTCGCCACGGCTGCGCCGACATTTTTCAACTGGCCACGCGTGCCGGTCGCTTTTTCCAGGGTGACCCAATCGCGATCGTTCACCAGCTCCAGCGTGTGGTCACTTGAACCTCCATCGACGACAATCACTTCAGTATCCCGCTTATCCGCAACGAGACTTCCCAGGGTTCGTCCAAGTGCAGGGGCCTCGTCGCAGGTAGCGATAATGATAGATATTTTAGCCATAGCTTGAGCCTGTCCGGGTGGTTGATCCGCGATTCGTCAGCGGCCGCGTATCCAACTATATCTGCCCCTTGTTTCAAGGATTAATTGCTGAATCAGTTGCAAAACCCGCAGGAAAACAGGACGTCCTTCGGCAAAGACAAGCGGGGAAGCCCTCGTCCATCCCCCGGTCTCCGCCCTATTCTCCCCTCCTTCCATCCTTTTCATCCTTAGCCCTTCCGTTATACCTTCAGCCGTCATGAATAAAACGGGAC
Source organism: Verrucomicrobiota bacterium (assembly GCA_046581765.1). Classification (GTDB taxonomy): domain Bacteria; phylum Verrucomicrobiota; class Kiritimatiellia; order SS1-B-03-39; family UBA6053; genus JAPYUI01. Next base: position 4,485 of record JAYGFS010000086.1, on the reverse strand, counting down.
TGGTGATCAATGATGCGTGTCGCAAGCATGACACGGGGGATGGGCATCCCGAATCCATCGCCCGCTATGATGCGGTCATGAAACACCTGCGGAGCCAGCCCTGGTTCGATCTGCTGGAGCAGCGCGAATCCGGAATCGCTCCCGGTGCCCATCCCGGTCTTTGTCACGACCCGGGCTATATCAGGCTGGTCGACCGGGAAGTCCGGTCGGGCCGCCAACAGTTGAGCACCGGGGACACGCTCATCTCACCCGGAAGCCTCAAGGCGGCACACGCCGCGGTGAATGGAGGTATTCTCGCCGTGGACCAGGTGGTCAGCGGAAAATGGGACCATGCATTCTGCGTCGTGCGCCCTCCGGGCCACCATGCCCGGCCGGCACAGGGCATGGGTTTTTGCCTGTTCAACAACATCGCGATCGCAGCCCGCTACGCACAGGAGGAGCACGGGGTCGGCAAGGTGCTGGTGGTCGATTGGGATGTTCATCACGGGAACGGCACCCAGGATATTTTTTATCGGGATGAGAGCGTTTATTACTTCAGCACCCATCAATCACCCTGGTATCCGGGCACGGGCGACCAGGCGGAAACCGGGACCGGAAAAGGCCTGGGAAGCACCATGAACTGTCCCTTCCCCGCGGGAACCGGGCGCAAGGAGATCCTCGGGGCCTTTGCAGATCGCCTGGGCGAGGCGATGCAACAATTCCAACCGGAACTGGTCCTGGTATCTGCCGGCTTCGATTCACGTGCCCAGGACCCCCTGGGACAATTCCGCCTGCAGGATGAGGACTTCGGGGACCTGACGACCTGCATGCAAAACCTGGCGAATACCCATGCGGATGGGCGATTGATTTCCATGCTGGAGGGCGGGTACAACCTGGCCGGCCTGGCCACGGCTGCCGGAACGCATGTGAAAACGCTGTTGGATCCCCCATGACTCATCGGCCCAAACATATGGCGGAATACGTGCTCCTTCGTGGACTTGCCGGACCCCTGCGCATCCTGCCGCATCGCGCAGCCCTCTGTGCGGGGTGCGGACTGGCAGGCTTTATGCACTTCGTGCTGCGTTTCCGTAAAAAACTGGCCATGGAACGCCTGGAAGAGGTGTTCGGAGATCGATATACGCCGCAGGAAATGAAGCGCATTGCCTGGATCTCTTTCCGAAACATGGTGTTCAACTGCGTTGAGGGCCTGCGAATGGACCGTTACGAGGACACGAACCCCGATACCTGGATCAACCTGCAGGAGGTACTGGAAACCATTCGGGGACACAACGCGCAGGGTCGGGGCGTCATCGCGGTGCTAGCCCACACCGGCAACTGGGACCTGGCTACCCGGGTTACCGGTTTAAATGGCATTCCCGCCGTTTACATCGCCCGGCGTCAGAGCAACCTGCTGACCTATGGTTACTTTCATCGAATCCGCAGCAGAGCAGGTATTCGCGTCGAAGACCGTGACGATCCTTCGCTGGTAAGAAAAGTGATCCGACACCTGAATGCGGGCCGCATGCTGGGCGTGATGGTGGATCTCCGGGCAAAGCATCCATCTCCGGGCAGGGTGTTCCTGGGCAAGGAGGCTCATATTGCTGGCGGAATCGGGCTAATCGCGCGTAAGTCAAACGCCATCGTACTGCCGGTCACGGTGCTACGCGAAGGCTGGTTCAAACATCGCTGGATTTTGAATGAACCGGTACAGAGCAACCCGAATCTTTCAGGAAAAGAGGATCGGCAACATATCACGCAACATTGCCTTGACCAGCTGAGCCCTTCCATCCTGGAGCATCCCGAGCAATACTTCTGGTACAACAAGCGCTGGGTCCTCCAGCCCTTCCCGACCAAAAAAGATGCTGAATAAAGACAGAGCCCTTCCTCCTGCACGGAGGAGGCCTTAATCCGTAAATACAGGCGCTTTACCCTGGTTAATAATGGCCGCCGGAGACCTTGTTCAACGCATTCCTCCCGTCCCCGGCAAGCTTGCTCATGGTCTGATCCATCAAGGTATAAACGGATTGTTTCTCAAGTTTCTTGTGCTCCACGGCGATAAAGATCCCGAGGCCAATGACCACCCCTTTCAACGCGCTGGACTCCATCGGCACGAATACAAAGTAGATCATATACGGTGGAAACAGGGTGCAGAACAGCCCCTGGATGGCACTGATCTGAAAGGCACTGATCAAGACTAACACGTAGGCACTGACCAGCAGGACAATCCGGCCCCTATGATATTCGCTAAATCCGATCACACCTGATTCGACTTGCAATTGCTCAAGCGACCACCCGGCGAGGGCGAGGATGAGGGCGAGACCGGCAATTCCCTGGAGGGGGGAGAAGGTCTTGTCCTTCTCCATTCTATTACGGGCCCGCTTCTTGGCCTTGAGGCGCTTTTTATTCCCAACCACGCGGGCGCGAATACCTGTTTGGCTAACCCCGCGACGAGCGGAGGACAGCAGCGTTTCCACCTGCATCGCAGGTTGTTTTGTTGATTTTGAACGGAACATACCGGACTCGAACAGCCTTAGTGCCAGCTGACCCAGGACTCAATCATAAAGCATCGGCCATGCCATGGCAATCGAAGCCCGACAAAGGATACCCGAAACGGCCAGGTCCGAGCAGGAAGTGCTGGGGCATCCTCGCTGGACCGGGGATCAGGCCGAACGAATCTTGACCCGATCGGTCCACCCCGGCCCTGGAAAGGACCGCTTGGATCGGGAGCAGACCAATTGCCCTGAAAAAAGAACGACCGCCCACCGGGCGGCCGTTTGTTTTCACATAGGACAGGTGAACGATTTTAACTGTCGAGCAGGTGACCATCGGCCGCTGGCAACGAACAAGTCGGAACGTCGTTACCCGTTGCCGGAAGGCCATATGCACCACCGGCAGGGCCATTCGTCGGAGCCTGGTTCTGGAAGTAAACATCCAGGCCCGGGCTGATGCTGGCGGGCATGTTCGTGGTCTGCTGGGCCATGAGGTACTGCTGTACCGCACCGTTGATCTGGCGCAAGTTCTCAATACACGCGTTCTTTTGCGCGGTGCGTCGAGCATTTGCGAAGCCCGGGATGGCAATGGCGGCCAGAAGGCCGATTATCATGACCACAATCATGATCTCTACTAGGGTGAATCCTGATTTCTTTTTCATTACTCTTTAGCTTTCTATTTTATTTACCTTTTCGCCTCATATCAAGCAAGCCCCCTCAAACAAGCGGGGGATTGTATTTCGTATGGGGGGGTAAATAGCAACAGGCGTGCCAACCGAGGGGCTAAGCCTGTAAATAATCGCAACTAATGACACTTTGCATGACGAAAGTTGCGTCCATGAATAGTATCCCTTACAGACGTTACGAATGCCTTACGAATATTACGAAGTTCGGATGCGGGTGGAGATAGTTGAGCCAGATCGTTCACAAAATTGACATCCCTTGCCCCCATGCTTCCCGAACAGGCAAAGACACCCGGGGTAAACGGCGAAGGGTTTCGCAAAAAGGCCCCGGCGTTCACCTGGATCATCGGATGGAAGGGCAGGCCACTGCGTGACCGACGGGGAGATCCGACCTGCATTTCATCGGCATGCTCGATCAAACCCCGAATTATCCCCACTGGATGCCGTCCGGATGGCTAAGGACGCACGGGGGAGGGGAACACAAAAACGGCCGCCCACCGGGCGGCCGTTCTTTTTTCATTTGGCACAAATACTATCTTAACTGTCGAGGATGTGTCCCTCGGCCGTCAGTGCACAGGTCGGAACGCCGTTACCGTTTACCGGTAAGGTGTAGGTACCGCCTCCGGGGCCATTCGTCGGAGCCTGGTTCTGGAAGTAAACATCCAGGCCCGGGCTGATGGTGGCGGGCATGTTCGTGGTCTGCTGGGCCATGAGGTACTGCTGTACCGCACCGTTGATCTGGCGCAAATTCTCAATACACGCGTTCTTTTGCGCGGTGCGTCGAGCATTTGCGAAGCCCGGGATGGCGATGGCGGCCAGAAGGCCGATTATCATGACCACAATCATGATCTCTACTAGGGTGAATCCTGATTTTTTTTTCATTACTCTTTAGCTTTCTATTTTATTTTTGATGTTAATGTACTCTCAACCCCGCTTTAAGTGAAACTTTCACCTAAAATGGGGCTTTTACTTATTTATTGTCGGCTTAAAATAGCAGAGGGCGTGCCAACTAGCCGAATGGCTCAGGGAAAATAGTCCTCTATTGCCCTTCAAACCGCATCACTTTCCAGTTCCCATAACAATTTTAACCGTGCAAGCGCCTGTGCACCATGGCTAATCCCCTCAAACAACGTATTTTACAACAACATTGAGACTCGAAAACCAACGATTACGGAGGGTTAAAACGTCCGATCGGTCCCGGATATACCAAGGGGCCGTTTCCGCATATGCACCTCAGCTAATATCGCTGTAAATCGCATTTTTGTAAATATGCAAGCCATTACTGATCAAAGCCTTACAGGAGGACCCTATCGAATGTCGCGGCATGAGGAAAG
>JAYGFS010000653.1:0-4708 GCA_046581765.1 Verrucomicrobiota bacterium | reverse complement strand
CCGCGGGAATGTTGAAGGAGAGGAGGTCGTAGCGCAGGTCGTGAATCTGTGACGCGCGATGACGCGCGAGCTCAAGGGATACGCCGGGCTCGAGGGTGACCGGGTCCAATGCAAGACCCCGGGGCCCCGGCAAGCCGGAGAGGAGGCCTAGTGCTGCCAGCAGGCGCACGGGAGGTTTAGCGCTCGGGCTCAACATGGATTTGCGGGATCTTCCCGGGTGAAAGGTATTGTTTTAAGGGCACGCCCGGCACCCTTTCCGTATCAAACATAAAAGAACTCCCTTTTAAACTGGATAGCACCTATACTACAGCATAGTGGAGAGCCAAATGTCAGTGCAAGTGGAACCCCCTTCATGAATTCAAGCCAGTTATTCAACGAAATGCCCCGAGACTTGGCCCAGACGATCCTGTATTACCTGAGGGACGAGCAACGCGAGGCGTACAAGGCCGCAATCAACACCTTGGCCCAGCATCGAAAGCTCCGCCCGGTCTTCGTTCAACGCAAGCCGAAGGAGGCCCAGATTCAATGGCTGGCCCAGACGCTGTCGCTCAAGGGCAGTGCCGAAGTGGGTGACCAGGTCCTCTCTATTTTCCTCATGCAGGGCCGACAGGAGATGCTGAAGCATTTTCTGGACGCCATGGGTATCGAGCACGACGGGGAGGGATCGGTGGAAGACCTGCCGGAGACCTTGGACAGCACCCGCTTGCACTCTTCGGTAGACAACCTGCTCCGCAGCTATCCCGAGCAGGAAGGCGTGCTGTACCTCAAGATATTCCAGCAGCAGAGCGAGGAGGGCTGGCCGGAACTCCAGGCTATTATCGATACCGACCCGCGCTTTACCTCCACCGTAGAGGCCATCGACTGACATGAAACGACGCCTGCAATGGGGCCTTGCGGTGGGCATCTGCTGCCTGGCGATCGCCCCCGCCCTTCACACGGCATGGGGCCAGGAACCGGTGCCCGCCCCGGATATCGACCTCGACGCCCTGGTCGCCGATCTCGACTCACCGGAATTTCGCGTGCGCCAGGAAGCTGAACGGCACCTGCGGAACCTGCCTGCCCAGCGCCTGCCCGAGCTGGAGGCACGCATCGACCCGGACAATCCCGAGCAACGCAACCGGATTCTACGCGTAGCCTACTTCATCAGGGACCATGGACCACAAGGCGTGCGCACCCTCACCGCCAAGGCGCTGGATCCCGAGCTGAGCCGTGACAAGCGGAATACGGCCTTCCGAAAACTTGCCACGTTGATCTGTGACGGTGACACCACCGCGATCAAGGCCCTTGCCAACCTGTCAACCCGTACGCAAAACCGGGGGAACAACCCGGACGCCGCCCGCATGCGGATGGAGCAGATGAACAACATGCGTGATGCGTTTAAGATCCTGGGGGACGCGGCGGGCGGGGACAACCAGCACGCCATCACCGCCCTCGTGGTGGCCGCCAAGGTACCGACCCTGCTCAGCTATGCGCCCCAAGCTCTCGGGCAAGCCGCGGCAAAAGGAAGCGAAAAGGCCCTGGAAATCCTGACCCAGCCGGTCAAGTTTGGCCTGAATGCCTCGAGCACCATTCGAGCCTTGAAACCCGCCATCTCCCAGGAGAATCCCGCCGCCATCAAGGCCCTGCAGGGCATGCTCGAAAAGCCCGGGAACGGTGGATTGCATTATATGATCGCAACCGCCCTGCAGGCAGCGGCGGCCCAGAACAACCAGGGCGCAGTCGACGCGCTGGAGTACATCGTCGTGAACAACACCAGTTCCAGTACCTTGAAACGCGCGCTGGACGGCCTCAAGCTTGCCTCGAAAAAGGGAAACGAACAGGCCGCGACCCTCGTCGAGACCTGGCAGCCCAAGCTGGATGCCCAGCTCAAGAACCGGGGGCAGGAAAACAGGCCGGGGATCCGATTCATGGTGCCGAACGTTCAGGGCCCCATCCGCATCGCGCCGAACATGCGTCTCGCACCGAACATCCGCGTCGTGCCGAAAGTTCCCGTCGCGCCTAAAAAGTAATATCCCCGACCGCAGGGACATCAACCCTGCGGCTCGTCCACTTCTTCCAGCTGAATCGTATCCACCAGCTTCCCGCGGATCGTCGCCTCGGTCAAGGTCACGATGGTCTCGCCCGAGTTCACCCGCCCCTGCTCCCGCAGGATGCAGATGGCCTGGACAACGTTCTCATTCTGGTCCTCCGCCAGGCCAAAGAAGAACGGGTTCAGCCCCCAGTAAAGCGAGAGCTGGTTCATCAACATGGCATTCCCGGTAAAGGCGTAGATGGGCACCTTGTCCGGACGCAGCCACGAGGTATTGCGAGCCATAAGCCCGGTCTTGGTGAACACGATCAGGGCCGCGGCATCACATTCGCCGGCCAGCATGGAGGCGGATTTCACCAGCCTGGCATATTTCGTGTCCAGGCGAGCGGATTGCGCATACCCGGCACCCCCGCTCCGCTCGATTCGCCGGGCAATCCGGTCCATGATCTCGATACACTTGACCGGGTAGCGGCCAACCGAGGTTTCGCCGGACAACATGATCGCATCGGCCTGCTCGTAAACCGCATTCGCCACGTCCGTGATCTCGGCCCGGGTAGGCCCCGGATTTTCGATCATGGACTCCAGCATATGCGTGGCCACGATCACCGGTTTACCCCGCTCAATGCAGCACTTGACGATTCGGCGCTGGATAATCGGCAATTCTTCGTAAGGCACCTCGATCCCCAGGTCTCCCCGGGCGACCATGATGCCGTCTGCGGCTTCAATGATATCATCCAGGTTACTCAAGCCTTCCTGGTCCTCAAGCTTGGCGATCACCTTCTGGTCCGACTTTCGGTAGGACAGGATATTCTTCAGCTTCATCACGTCCCCGGCCGTTCGGACGAATGACATGCCGAAGAAGTCGACACCGAGTTCAATCCCGAGTTCGACGTCCTGTATATCCTTCTCGGTCAGGCCGGGAAGGTTCACCCGGACCCCCGGAAGGTTGATGTGCCGGCGGCTGCCGAGCACGCCGGGCGTGAGTACCTCGCAGTGCAATTGATTCTTGCGCTTCTCAAGCACCTTGAGCTCGATGGATCCATTGTCGACGATCACGATGTCATCGACATGGACATCGTCGACCAGCTGATCGTAGTTCACGTCAACCGAGACATACTCTTCCGACTTTTCGCCACGCACGGTGAGCACAATGCGCTGACCCGCTTCAAGGTCGAGATCGACCGGTAGATCGCCGGTGCGGATGGCCGGTCCCTGTGTATCCATGAGGATGCCGACACTCACCTGCAGGCGCGCGCTGATATCGCGCAGGTTTTTGACGATTTCCGTCGCCTGTGCGGCATCGGCATGGGACATATTCACGCGGGTCACGTTCATTCCCGCGTGCACCAGCTTCTCCAGCATGGCAGGATCCGAAGTAGAGGGCCCGACAGTGACGACGATTTTTGTTCGGCGTTGTGACATAGGCATGGAAATATGCCTTAACGCGACCTAATGAAATAAAAATGAGTGAAGAAGAGAAAATCACCGACTTTGGCGCTATCAACTGGGCCACGTGGAATCCCCAGGATCGTGCCACACTTTTGTTCGTCGTCCGTGATGGAAAGATCCTCCTGATCGAAAAGAAACGAGGACTGGGTAAAGGCAAGGTCAATGGTCCCGGCGGCCGCCTGGATCCCGGTGAAACCGCCCTGCAGGCGGCTATTCGCGAAGTGCAGGAGGAGTTATGCGTGACCCCCACGGGAATCAACGAACGGGGTGCCCTCTTCTTCCAGTTTGCTGACGGGTATTCCCTGCACGCAACCGTGTTCACCGCCGAGGACTGTGAGGGGACGGCAACAGAAACCGAGGAGGCGGTTCCGCTGTGGACGCCCCTGGAGTCGATTCCCTATGACCGCATGTGGGCGGATGACATTTTATGGATGCCGAAGATGCTGGCGGGGGAACATTTCAGTGGGCGGTTTCTTTTTGATGGCGACACGATGATCGGGAATAAACTCGCGTTTTATTAGGGTTTTTCCGAGCCTGGTTTCGCCCGGGCCCGGCCTAAGAAAACGCCCTACTTGTCTTCTTTCGCCGCTTCTTCGAGGGCCTTCTTCGCCTTCAGGATTTCTTCCCGGATGCGCTTCAACTTGTCCCGGGTGCTTTCATCGAGCGCAGGCCTGGAATCGCGGCTGGCTTCCGGCTTGTCGACCTTCGGCTTGGCTTCGTCCGGCGCAGGATCGTCCGGCTTTTCAACCTTGGGCTCATCCGGCTTCTCGGGCGCGGGTTCCTCCGGCTTCACCGATTCGGGCTTGTCCGGCTTGGGCGATTCGGGTTTCACCGGCGCAGGCTTTTCCGGCTTGGGCTTGTCCGGCTTCGTCGGTTCGGGCTTGTCCGGTTTGGGCGGTTCGGGTTTCACCGGCGCAGGCTTTTCCGGCTTGGGCGTGTCGGGCTTCACCGGCGCAGGCTTTTCCGGCTTGGTTGCGTCGGGCTTGGCTTCCGGCTTGACCGGTTCGGGCGGGTCCGGGCGGGGTTGATCGGGCTTGACGGAGTCCGGTTTCGCGGGCTTTTCCGGCTTGGGGGCAGCCGGCTTGGGCTTTTGCGGCCCGGGCTTTTCTGACCGCTCGGGTTTCCCCGGCTTCTCCGGCTCCGGGGCATCGGCGACGTCAGGCTTTGCCGGCCCCTCCGCCTCGACCGGGGGCTCGGGCTTGGAACGTGGTTGATCTCCGGAAGCGGCCT
>JAYGFS010000650.1:0-2372 GCA_046581765.1 Verrucomicrobiota bacterium | reverse complement strand
TGGTCTCCAGGTGAAACTGCAGGCCAATGATGCGCTCCTGATACACGAAGGCCTGGTTGAGGCAGCCTTCGCTGGAGCAAAGGCGTTCTGCACCCTCGGGCAGGTCGAAGGTGTCGCTGTGCCAGTGAAAGACCGTGGCTTCTTCCGGAAGCCAGTCAACCTCGGTATCCCGGGGGCGATGAATGGGAAACCATCCGATTTCCTTCTCGGCGTTTGGGTATACGCGTGCGCCCAGCACCTCCGCGATCAACTGGGCGAGAGGGTCCCCGGCGTACAGGCCCACCGCCTGCGCGGTGAAGCCTTGGCCGTTCGCCCAATCGGCGATATACCCGCGGCCTTCAACGGGCACATGCTGTAACCAGACCAGCCGTTTCATCTGAGACCGTTCCCGTCCGCTCGTTCCCGGCACGGGTTATTCCAGCTCCGCAATAATCGTGGTCATTCGCCGGGCGATCTCCGGGTGCTCCTCCGCGACGTTCCTTTCTTCCCCGATGTCCTTGTCCAGGTTGTACAGGGCGAGCACCTTGTCGGTCGCCACGCCTTTCCATTGCCCCATGCGGACGGCCCGGAAACGGCTCCATCGCCAGAAGAGATAGGCGTGCTGTTTTTGCCCGTCCCGGTCGCCCCGAAGAATCGGTGCGAAGGATATCCCGTCCAGGCCCCCCGGGGGCTCGATCCCCGCGAGCTCGCAGGCGGTGGGCAGCCAGTCCCAGAAGGCACTGACGTGATCGCTCACGCCGGGTTGCACCGTGCCCGGCCACCAGGCGATCATCGGCACGCGGATGCCGCCCTCGTGCAAGGAGCGCTTGTATGCCTTGAGGGGGCCATTCGAGTCGAAGAAATCGACCCGGTGTCCGCCTTCCTGGTGGGGCCCGTTGTCGGAGGTGAACACCACCAGCGTGTTCTTTTCGATTCCGAGCTCCTTGAGCAGGTCGATGATCCTGCCCGTGTCCTCGTCCATGAGCGTGACCATGGCGGCGAAGCCCTTTTCCGGGTTGGGCCATTGCTCCCGGGCTTGGTAGATTCCGTAACCCGGTACTTCCTGCCCATCTTGCTCCACCCGCCCGGCCTCGTTGTTGGTGTGCGGGATCGTCCAGGTAAGGTTCAGGTAGAAGGGCTTGTCCGCGTTGCGTCGAATGAAGCCGAGCGCCTCCTCGCTCACCCGCGTGTGTGCGTAGGTCACCTTCTTCGACGACACGTTTCGCTTGCCGCTGTTCACGTTTCCGGGGAGACGCTCGGCTTCTGTATTGCGATAGAGGACCTCGGGGTAATAGTCGTGGGCGTCACCCTGGTCCAGCCACCCGTAAAAGAAATCAAATCCCTGTCGGTTGGGATGCCCGGTGGAGTCGTTGTGCCCGAGGGCCCATTTCCCGGCCCCGCCGGTCGTGTAACCGGCTTGCTTGAGCAGGGAGGTCACCGTTACCGCCCCTTCGGGCAGGACATGATGGTTGTTCCCCGCGATAGCCGTATGGCCGGTGTGCTTCCCGGTGAGGAAAACCAGTCGCGAGGGCCGGCAAACGGTATGGCCGGCGTAGTGGTCGGTAAAGCGCAGGCCTTCAGCAGCCATCTGGTCGAGGCGCGGGGTTTTGATTTCTTTCTGGCCGTAGCAGCCCAGGTCCCCGTAGCCGAGGTCGTCGGAGACAATGTAGATGATGTTGGGTTTGCCCCCGAAGGCCAGGGTTGACGCAAAACAGAACAGCTTGAACAGGTGCTTCATGGGGTTATCCGTTCCATGATGAACACGCCGTGGTCCTTTTTCGCGGTATAGCTCGATTTAAAATGAGGGCCGTTCACCTGGCCCTCATACTTGAAAACGCCCCCCGCGAGTTTTCCCAGGTCGTTTTCACCCTTGAAGGCGATTACGCCCTGCCCCTGTGGTTCCACCGTCAAAATATTCGTGTACGCAAACTGGAGGAATTTCGCGTAGGTCGCATGGAACCGGGCCTTGTATGCGGACCCCTGTTCATGGGTGATCATGGCCCGGAGTCCGCCGGTGTGCCCGTTGTGGCCGCTGGTCCAGTGGCCGCGCCATTTACCGGTGAAGGCGTCGTCCGGGCTTGGATCCTCGAAGGTCTTCCAGGCCCGGTTATAGGCGGTTGAACAGGCGGAAAAGGAACAGGCCAGCAGGCTTATGCTTATCAAGCGGATCGTTTTCTTCATCGTCTTTCTCCAGTGTCGTGTACCCATGGTTTTTACCGGTTCCAGGGCGAAGCCATCATCCGTAGGCTTGTCCGGCGTCATTCTTGATGCCAGCGGGATGGGTGGCTCGCAGTTCCTATTCCATCGCCTCGTAGAACAGGGTCTTCACCGCCCACTCGGTCATGAAAGAATACGGCTCCGTTTGCTCCAGCGTGACTACGCACAGCCCGTCC
>JAYGFS010000568.1:0-2533 GCA_046581765.1 Verrucomicrobiota bacterium | reverse complement strand
AGCTCTTTGACGTCCATGCCGGGTTTATAGGGGAAGCAACCCTACTAAGCAAGCGCGACGCAGCCTGCGGCAGGCGAAAAAAGTGCATCCGAGGCTGGCCGGCGGGCACTGGCTTTGAGAGTCTTTCCACATGGTGATGGTCCGTTGGCTAGGGTTGTTTTTTATGTGGTCGTCCACCTGCGTGGAAGCCGAAGAGCCCCGCTATTCGAGCCTGTCAAAGGCGGCGGCCAAGGGGGATCTTGCGGATGTTCAGCTGCATCTCAAGCGCGGGGCCGATCCGAAGGCCCTGGATGCCAACGGGGGAACCGCCCTCCATTCCGCCGCCAGCCCTGACATTGTCGACCTGTTGATCCGGCAGGGCCTGGATGTTGACGTGCAGAACAAGGCGGGCTGGACGCCGATGCATTACGCGGTCTTGCGCAAACGTACGGCCGTGGTTCAGGCCTTGCTCGCCCACAAGGCCGACCCGAATGTACAGAGCACGCGCGGGAAGGCCGTCCTGCATTTTTGCGGCGAGCGAAACCTGGTGGATATTGCCAGGCTCCTGCTCGCCCGGAAAGCGCAACCCGGCCTTCCGGATCAGACCGGTTGGACCCCGTTGCATTACGCCGCGGTCAAGGGGCATGGCGAAATGATTCAACTGCTCGTGGCAGCGGGTGCCGATGTCAATGCGAAGAGCAAGGGTGGTGGAACCCCCTTGATCGAGGCCGTGATCGGGCAGCCCAGGGAGGTCCTCCAGCTCCTGCTCGATCTCGGGGCGGATCCAGCTATCAAGGAAAAGCAGGGGAAGACCGCCCTCGATTTTGCCCGCGAATTCAAGCAGGTCGATGCCATCGAACTGCTGGCGAACTAAGTCTCAGCGCATGCAGGGAAACCGGGTTGGGGTCATCCGTGAGGGATGTATCTGCCTGGTGGATCGGATACATGTGCGGGTCTCGTCCGCAACCGGCGTGGATCGGGCACCAACTAGGGGGAAGCGCCCGCGTTTTTTTTCGGGGACTGGAATTTGTCCAGGTATTTTTGTGCGGCACGTTCCGCTTTCTGCATCACATCCCGGATCTGTACGATTGCCCCCCCCCGCCTCTTGCTCTCATCAGCAGCTTCCATAAAAGCCATGATTTCAATGGTTTCCGCATGGTCCACCGGTATATCACCCCCGAGGAAAAAGGCCGCGATCTCTTCGATCAGGGGCTCATACCCCGCGAAGCCACCGGCCGGCACGATGCCTTTACTCCCGTACGCCGTGCCCCCGTAGCCGCGTTTCGCCGGAGGCTTGAGTCCGCGGAAGGTTCCGATGCGCCCATCATTCCAGGTGCCGGTGACGAGATCCGTGTGCTCGCTGCTTGTGCGGACGAGATGGGAAATGCCCGGGCCCATCATCGTGAACAGGGCTTCCACCCCGTGGATGCCATACCAGAACAAATCCGGATGATGGGCTTCGGTTGGACTCGGGCTCCAGGCCTCCGCGGCATACAGTTTCCCCGCCTTCTTGGATTCAATACGCAAGGCGAGGGTATCGGGTGAAAAGCGCAGGGAGGAACTGGAAAACCAGGGGGTCCGGTAATGCCTGCCCAGGCGCTCGATCACGATTGCGTCCGCGAGGGTCCCGGCCAGGGGTTTATCAATGAACACCCGTTTGCCTGCCTGGAACACCGGGATCACCTGCTCAAGATGCGGGCGACCGTCCACGCTTTCGATCATCACCCCGTCGACCTTTTCCAGCAGTGCCGGAATCGAATCGACAAGGGTGATTCCCATCTTTTTCAGCTCGGTCGTGTACTTCGCAATTTTTTCCGTGTTGCCCTCGATATCCGGCGATCCCCCGGGAAAGGCCGTGGTGACCCGGAGTTGCTTCAGGGTGTCCGATGCATCCGCGTGATGGATGATCCTGGTGAAGGCTACGCAGTGCGACGAATCCATCCCGATGATACCGACCCGGAAGGGGTCATCCGCCCAGAGGGCGGTGACCATAAGCAGCGAAAGGACAAGGAGGGTCATTCTGTTCATGATCCAAGTTTTCCATATCTCATCGTTCAACGGAAGGGCTAAAAGCGCCGATGCAGCACCGGGAGCAACGCGCCGGCATTAATCGAAGTACGGGCTGTTCAAGTCGCCTGGATCGGTGGAGAATCCGTGGATGAAAAAAATATACGATATCACGGTGGCCCTGCATGCCCGCCTGCCGGTATGGGAGGGGGATCCGCCGGTCGAGCTGGAGCGGGTGAAGTCTTTTTCCGGCGGGGATATATGTAACCTGACCCGGATGAATATCTCCTGTCACACCGGCACGCATGTCGATGCCCCTTGTCACTTCGTGCAAGATGCGGGCACGGTGGAGCAACTGGATTTACAGGTCCTTGTCGGCCCTGCGCAGGTGGTGGACGTGGGTGAGGTCGGGCTGATCACCGGGGTCGAGCTGGCCGCAATTCCTCCCGGGACGGAGCGGGTCCTGTTTAAAAGCCGGAACTCCCGCTACTGGTCGGAGCCGGATCCAACCTTCCATGTGGATTATGTCGGCGTTGATGTGGCCGCC
>JAYGFS010000468.1:0-35643 GCA_046581765.1 Verrucomicrobiota bacterium | reverse complement strand
CGTGACGAACGTCAACCGCTCGGAAATTCCGGAACGTGTTGATTTAACCACCGGGGAGGTTCACTGCCACCAGAAGAAAATTTACCGTTTCCAGGTGAAGTTCAAGGGCTCCGAAATCCGCCGTGGGGGACATTAACCCGGCCCCGCCCAAGCCCATGGCGAGCGGCACCAGGACCGGCAAGGCGCCTTAACCAGCCGTGCGGCCCAAGCCGGGCCAGACACCGTCGAGCTCCTCCCAGCTGATGAATCCGCCCAGTCCGGGGGAATAAGCGATCGTGCTTAGGTGCCAAGACCGCGGAGAAATTCGGCATCCTGGGCGCGCTCCAGGCGGGCAAGGACACGCTCCTTGCCGAGAATGGCGAGGACATCGACGAGCTCGGGACCACCGCCGAGGCCGCTCACCGCGACCCGGATAGCGGGATTGACCTGGCCCAGGCCGATCCCCCGCGCCTCGGCGATGCCCTGGAGAATCACGCCGACCTTCCCCGGGGTGAAATCCCCGAGCGTTGCCAGTTGCGAATGGACATCAGCCAGGATCCCGGCCGCGCCATCCTTCAACAAGCGCTTTTTCACCACCTTGGCATCAAAAGGATAGTCGTCGCGAAAGAAGTAATGCGCCTGCCGCGGCGCATCGGAATACACGCGCAGGCGATCGCGCAAAAGCGGCAGGATCTGTTCCAGCACCACCGGGTCGACCTGGATACCCGCAGCCTGCAGCGCGTCCCCGCAACCGGCGCGGTAAACCTCGTCCGGTTGCCTGCGCAAATATTCACCGTTCATCCACTCCAGTTTCTTAAAATCCATCTGGGCCGGAGAGGACTGCACGCGATTGAAATCAAAGCGGTCGACCAGTTCCTCGCGGCTGAAGATTTCCTGTTCATCCCCGGGCGACCACCCGAGGAGAATCAGGAAGTTGAACAGTGCGCCGGCCAGGTATCCCTTCTCGCGGAAGTCCCCGACAAAGGCATCGCCATCCCGCTTCGCGTATGGCTTTCCCTGTGCATTGGTAATCATCGGCAGGTGGGCAAACTTCGGGATAGGGGCATCCAGTGCCTGGTACAGGGCAATATGCCGATAGGTGTTCTCCACGTGATCATCCCCGCGGATAACATGGCTGATATTCATCGCTACATCATCGACCACGTTCGCGAGATGGAAGACCGGCGTCCCATTGGAGCGGACGATGACAAAGTCCTCCATGTTTTCAGCCTGCTTGCTCAGGGTCCCCTTGACCTCGTCAACAAAGGATAAATCGCTTCCCGGCATCTTCAGCAGGATCGCTTCGCCCAGGCCCGTGCCGCCCTTGTCTGCCTTGTAGGCCAATCCCCTGCTGAGCAGGTCCTCGGCAGCGGCCTGGTGGGCTTGCAGGTTATGCGACTGGTAGACAGGCTCCTCGTCAACCTCCAGGCCCAGCCAGGTCATTGCGTCATGCACCGCCTGGACAGCTTCGGGGGTCGAGCGTTCGCGATCGGTATCCTCGACGCGAAGCAGGAACTGGCCACCCTGGTGCCGGGCGTAGAGCCAGTTGTAAATGGCCGTACGTATGTTTCCGATGTGTACGTGGCCGGTCGGGCTGGGGGCAAAGCGGGTACGGATCATCGTAGGGCACGCGGTCGGGGTTCAGCATTCAGGGTTTCTGCGATCGCGTCGTGTAGCAGTGCGAGTGCCGCGATGCAAGCGGTATCGCTCCGGAGTACGCGTGGACCGAGACCGACGGGATGGAAATCATTTGCCTGGAACAGGTCCACTTCATAATCGGACCAGCCCCCCTCGGGACCGAGGGCGAGCAGGGTCTGTTTGCGCGGCTGCCGGGCTTGAATCGTGTCCGTGGCACCCGGATGACTCACGAGCTTGACCGCGTAATCCCGCAGGCGGTCTTCCAGCAGGGGCTTGAGCTGCCGGTGGATCTCGACCCGGGGCATATGGGTATCCCGAGCCTGTTGCAGGCCTTCGCGCAACAGGATGTCCACTTTCTCGGGCTGCAAAACGTGGGAGTCAAAGTAATAGCGCTCGACCTTCTCCGCATGGGTCAGGAAAATCCGTCGCACACCCATTGCAGCGAGCTGGGCCCAGAGCCGACGCATGACTTTCGGACGCGGCATCGCAAGAAGCAGGTCCACCGGCGGACGCGGCGGGGAATCCTCCCATGTACAATGCAGGGTGATCTCATCCGCGTCGATCCGCGCAATACAGCCCGTGCCCAGCGGTCCGTTTAGTCGACCGATCCGGAGTCGGTCACCCACGCGCAGCTTAAGCACCTCGCGTATATGGCGGGCACGTTCATCCCCTAAGCGGGCCACCCCACCCGTCACATTCATTTCGTCCAGGAGAATCAGATTCATCGGCTCGGTTGCTTGATCTACACCCATTTTGCGGATATAGCAATCGGATGCGAATCCGCGTTATCGGCAACAAAACCCTGCATACAGATACCGCTTGCCCGGTCATCGGCTGCGCGGGCCCATGGCCATCGGGGGAGGATGCGACCACCTCCCTCGCCTGAGACCACCATGAAAATCATCGACCGTTATATCATTCGAACCTTTGCAGTTCCATGGATCTACTGCCTGCTCGCGTTTACCATGATCTTCATCATCCAGGATCTGTTCAGCAACTTGAACGATTTCGTGGACTACAAGGTACCCTTGTTCACCGTCGTCTTCTTCTACCTCTGCCTCCTGCCCTCCCTCCTGGTCTTCATCGTCCCCATCGCCTTGCTGATGGCTACGCTCTACAGCCTGTATCAACTCACACACAACAACGAGTTAACCGCCATGCGGGCGAGCGGGCTCAGCCTGTACCGCCTGGTCACCCCCTACGTCTTCATCGGGCTGATTACAACCGGCATCCTGCTCGTGGTAAACGAGACGATCGGCCCCCGCTCCGCCTACTACACCACGATGTTCCTGAAGGAGAAAGGCCAACAGGAAGGGGAACTCTCGCCCTACATCAAAAGCGTCAACTTCCGGAACGTTGTCGAGAATCGCCTGTGGGAAATTGAACAGTTTAACTCGCGCTCCCCGACCTACGAGATGAAAGGGTTGACCCTTACCCAGGAACGCCCCACGGGGAAAAATGAGTATATCATCATAGCGAAACGCGCGGAGTACCTGGATGGCCGGTGGACCCTGTACCATTTTTCCAAGCAGGCCTTCGACGAGGAAGGTTACCAGACCGTGCTGTTCGATGAGCAAGGGAAACAAATACGCGCGGATGAAATCCGGGCATGGAAGGAGATGCCCCATCTGAATGAAACGCCCAGCATCTTTATCAACGACATGAAGGAGCCGGCGTTCATGTCCTTCTTCCAACTGCGAAACTACCTGGTTCACCACCCCGGGGTCTCGAGCAAAACAAGGGCCAAAATCGGAACCAACATGCACATGCGCCTGGCCATGCCGTTTACCTGCATGGTCGCCATTATGCTCGGCATCCCCTTCGGCACCCATACCGCACGCAAGGGTGCCATGCTCGGCATCACCGTCTGCATCGCCATGTTTATCAGTTACTACATCATGATGAACCTGATGAAAGCCATGGGACACAGCGAACAGGTACCTGTGTTTCTGGCCGCCTGGCTGCCCAACCTGAGCTTTATCGGGGTCGGTGCGTTCATGTTGTATCGCATGCGTTGATTTCTTTACATACGTCGATTGACAGAAACAGGGGCAGGGCTTAGGTTGGGAGAGGTTGAGAGAGTACCCAGTCATCATCCCTGCGCTTTCACATGCTGGTCCGGTGTTTCTTTTGACTTTTTGTTGTGTCTTCATGTGCTATAGCACGGGACTCGTTGCCCGGATCAAAGGAGCCTTGGCGTATTGGAAGGGTGTATGGTTTATCCGCTAAAGACAGATTATCAGCCGTTTGCGAATATTATTTACGAAGGCGAGAGCATCGGCATCCATCCGAACTCGATCGACCTGTGCGCCTCCGGTGTTCAGTTCAACTCCACCAAACCTGTCTCGGAATACAAAATCCTCGAGATGGAATTAAAACTCCCCTCCAAGCCCTACTGCCCCTGTAAACAGACCATCACCTGCTCGGGCGTGGTCGTCGATTGTTGTAAAAACGCCGATTGCGGGCATTACCACGTCTCCCTATTCTTCCTGGATATGCCCGAGACCGCGCAAGGCCACCTGAGACACTAGCCCGTATTTGCCGGGCAGACCCCAGGCCATAAAACTGCGGGCCCTTATCATCTTACGTATTGAATTACCCTTCTTCTTCCGGCTAAAAACGAACCTCACGACAACGTTCACCCTCCTCCAGGATCTGCCATGGACTTAGAAATGATCTTCGAATTTTTTCAGCAGGCGATCGAAGCCGAGGCTTCTGACGTCCATCTCAAACCGGATCAGCCGCCGGTTTATCGACTGGAGGGCAAGTTGTACAAGGCCGATTGTGCCCCGATCCAGGAAGCGGACCTCTGGACCCTGATCGATAAAATTACGCCCCCCAAGCTCAGGGAGCGCTTCGACCATGACCAACAGGTCGACTTCGCATGGAACTTTCAGGATGCCATGCGCTTCCGGGTGAACCTGTTTTCCAGCGGCGGCCAACCCACCGTGGCGTTTCGCTACGTAAAAGCAGCTGTACAAACATTTGCAGACCTGAACCTCCCCCCGATCCTCGAAACAATCGCCGCGAATAGACGAGGCATTATCCTGCTCGGCGGCACCACCGGCTGCGGAAAATCCACTACCCTTGCCGCCATGATCCAGTCGATCAATTCAAAAGAGTTTCGTCGAATCATCACCATCGAAGATCCCATTGAGTACATCTTTGACGACCGCAAGTCGATGATCTCGCAACGGGAAGTCGGCTTCGATACACCGGATTTCAAGACCGGGCTGAAAAACGCCCTTCGGCAGGACCCTGACGTGGTGATGATCGGCGAAATGCGCGACCGCGACTCGGTGGAGACCGCCATGGCTGCAGCAGAGACCGGTCACCTGATTTTCTCGACCGTACACACCGATGACGCCGCAACCTCCGTCACCCGCATCATGGACATGTTCCCCCAGGACGAGCGCAGCCAGATACGCAGCGCCATGGCGACCACCCTGAAGGCCATGATCTGCCAGCGCCTTGTGCCCGACCTGGACGGACTGCAGCGGCCTGCCATGGAAATCATGCTCGATGCCCCGATCATCAAGAAACTTATCCGCGACGGGCAGGTGGACCGGCTATCCGCCGCCATCAAATCAGGCAACGAAGACGGGATGATGTCGTTTAACCAGTACCTCTACGAGATGGTCCAGCGGACAGAGATCAGCGAGGAAACCGCATTGGCCTACGCCACGAATGTGGAGGAAATGAAGATGATCCTGAAGGGCATCTTTCTCGAGAAGGGTTCGCGGATCGTGGGTGCCGGGTGATACCTGTCACGCCCGCTCCCCAATGACTCGATATCCGCTCCTTTATCGTGAGCCTACCGCGGGTGCGCTACGCGATCGCCGCATACGGATGCACACGGTCCCTATCCGAGTCGATCACCCACGGCCAGGGGATACCCGCGCAACCAGGCATCGCCGGACATGGCCTTCTTCCCCGGCGGCTGCACATCCAGCAAACGCACGGCCCCATCACCGGTGGCGACCAGGGGCCCGCCTTTAACATCAAGGACCTCCCCGGGATGCCCCTTTCCATCCTCCACCCCGACGCGCTGCAGCTTGATCGTAAGCCCATCCCGTTGAAAGGTCGCACAAGGCCAGGGGTTGAAGGCGCGTACACGGCAGTCCAGGACCTGCGCGGAATGCGACCAGTCAATCGGCCCATCCTCTTTCGTCAACTTGCGTGTCTCCGTGACCCGCGCAGGATCCTGCGGCTGCGGATGAACGTCACCCGACACCAGCAGATCCAAGGCCTCGCAAAGAATCGTCGCCGCTTCGCCCGCCATCTTGCCGGACAAGCTGGCGGAGGTCTCCCCGGTTTCCAGCGCTACCCTTTTCTGTAGCAGGATATCCCCGGCATCCATTTCCTTCGTCACGTAGATCACGCTGATCCCACCCATCGCGTCACCGTTGAGGATCGTGAACTGGATGGGGGACGCACCCCGGTGCCTTGGCAGCAGGGACGGGTGAATGTTGATCGAGCGCAGGCGCGGCATATCGATGACCGCACCCGGAAGGTACTGGCCATAGGCAAAGACCACATTCAGATCCGGCTCCCAGGCCCGGAGGGTTTCCACCACCTCGGGACTGCCGATCTTTTCGGGGCTGATCACCGGGAGCCCAAGCAGCCCGGCCCGCTCCTTCACCAATGCCGCGCTTAGCCTGCGCCGGCGACCACGGGGCCGATCCGGCTGGCAAACCACGCCCACGACATCGATGCCCTCCTTGCCGTGCAGGGCCTCCAGCCCGGGGATCGCAATGTCCGCGCTTGCGATATACAGTACTTTCATTGCCCAACCTTGGCGCGGAAAGCACCACGGGTCAAGCCATCCACACCGCGCCGGATACCCGCAATCAGGCTTGGACATCCATCCGTACTGGGGCATATTGCACCCTGTCCACCAAACCAAGATTGCTATGAAAACCACCGGCGCCGGCCATATCGTACTCCAGGTCAACGGCGAGTGGATCACCCTCCGTCGTCCGGAACAGATCCTCTCCACCGCGAAACCCACGGAGGTGATGGATGTGCTCGACCGGGTCCAGGCACACCTCGACACGGGTAAAATCGCAGCAGGATACCTGGCGTACGAGGCCGCACCCGCCTTCGACTCACACTTTGATGTGCACCCCGCGAGTGACGCCCCTCTCGCCTGGTTCGGTATTTACCCGGAGGCGGAAAAAGGCATGCTCACTCCGGAAGACACCGGTGAGGATTTTGCCTGCGGCGACTGGAAAAGCGCCATGGACCTGGAGGCCTTTACGACCGCGGTCGCGCGGATCCATACCTACATCGCCTCGGGAGACAGCTACCAAGTGAACCTGACCTTCCCCATGGAAGCCCCCTTCTCGGGTGAACCGTGGCGATTATTCGAAGCGCTGGCAGCTGCACAGTCAGGTGCGTATATGGCCTATCTCGATACCGGCGACGCGGTACTCTGTTCATCCTCCCCGGAGTGCTTCTTCACCAAGCGGGGCGAGACCCTCGCCTGTCGGCCGATGAAAGGCACCGCAGCCCGCGGCCACACTCAGGAAGAAGACGATGTTTACCGCTCCGAGCTTCAGCACTCGCCCAAGGACCAGGCGGAGAACATCATGATCGTCGACATGATCCGCAACGACCTCGGTCGCATCGCCCTGACCGGCTCCATCGACACCGAAGAGGTATTCAAGGTGGAAAAATACCCAACGCTCTTCCAGATGACCTCCACGGTTACCGCGCAGACAAAGGCCACCCTGCCCGCAATCATGTCGGCGCTCTTTCCCTGCGCATCCATCACCGGTGCACCCAAGGTGCGAACGATGCAGATCATCCGGGAACTCGAATCCCGTCCGCGCGGCGTGTATACCGGTTGCATCGGTGCTGCATTCCCCGATGGCAGCGCACACTTCAACGTGGCCATTCGCACCGTACAGATCGATCGCAGGCGGCAACAGGCCGTGTACAATACCGGTGCTGGCATCGTCTGGGATTCCGACCCGGAATGCGAATACCGCGAATGTTTGAGTAAGACCCGGGTGCTGTTCGACCACCGACCCCGCTTCAAGCTGCTCGAAACCATTCTCTGGGAACCCCAGGTCGGCTACTTCTTGCTTCCCTACCATTACAATCGGCTGCGCAACTCCGCGAAGTACTTCAACATCCCGGTCAAAATGGATGCGATCGACCAGGCACTCAAGTCCCTTCCCCACCGCCTGCCGGAACGGGCCCATCGCTTAGGCCTGACCGTTGATCCAGCTGGAAACTTCGATATCGAAACAAGGCAAATCGAGGACAAGACCTGGCATTTCCGCGTCGCCCTGAACGACCGGCCGACGTCCAGCGACAACCTGTTTCTTTATCACAAGACGACGCATCGAGACCTGTACACCGAGGCCCGCGAACGCTTCCCCCAGGCCGATGACGTCCTGCTCTGGAACGAACGAGGGGAACTCACCGAATCCACGATGGCGAATCTCGTCTTGCGATTTGGTGAAGACTATTTCACCCCACCGGTATCCTGCGGCCTGCTCGAGGGCACCCTCCGCAGCGCACTGATCGACCGCGAGACCCTGCAGAAGAAAGTCCTGTTCAAGGACGATCTGCGGCGGGCGGATGAAATCCTGCTCATCAACTCGGTCCGCAAATGGATTACCGTGGAGCTCGTGTCATGACCCCTTCCATCGGCATCGCGGGCGCGGGAATCCTCGGCCGTATCCTGGCGCTTCGCCTGGCCCGGCAAGGATACGCGATCGACCTCTTCGACCAGGATACACGCAGGGGCGAACAGAGTTGCACCTATACCGGGGCGGGCATGCTTGCGCCCTTCTGTGAACTCGAGCACGCGCCACCGGAAGTCACGACGCTCGGTGCCGATTCGGTACCACGCTGGAAAGCCCTGCTCGATGCACTGGAACTCAAGGTACACCTGCAGGGCGAAGGAAGCCTGGTCCTCGCACACAGCAGCGACCGGTCCAACCTGGATCACCTTGAACGCAAGGCAAAACAGTTCTCGAGCGCGGAGAGCGGGATGGAAGTTCTTGATGCTGTGGGCATCCGAGCGATGGAGCCCGGGCTCGAGGGCCGCTTCGGCCGGGGGCTCTACTTTCCGCGCGAGGGTCACATCAGCAATCGCGACCTGATCCAGGCCAGCGGCCAGGCATTGGATCGAGATCCCAGGATCACCTGGATCACCCGGACACCCGTCACCCACGTCGTGCCCCACCAGATCGACTTTGCCAACGGCCAGCATCGTACATATGACCGGGTAATCGACTGCCGGGGCCTGGGTGCGAAAACCGATTTACCCGAACTCCGCGGCGTGCGGGGGGAGTTGGTCTATGTCGAGACGAGCGACGTCCAGCTCCAACGGCCGGTGCGCATGATGCATCCGCGTTATCCCATCTACATCGTTCCGCGAGCGGATCACCTATTTGTCATCGGGGCCACCCAGCTGGAGTGCGAGGAACGCGGTCCGGTCAGCGTACGCAGCATGCTGGAACTGCTCTCGGCCGCCTACGCGGTTCACCCTGCATTCGGCGAGGCGCGCATCATCCAGTGCTGTGCGGACGCCCGGCCGGCCTTCCCGGACAATCTCCCCCGGATCCTCCACGGGGACGGGTGGATGCGGATCAACGGCCTGTTTCGTCACGGATTCCTGCTCACGCCGGTGCTCACGGAGATGGCCTGTGAAATACTCACGGGAAAAATTGTACAGGACCATCCAAAATCCATAGTACAATGCGAGTGATGAAATGCCGGGTAAACGGGGAGGCAACAGAACTTGAAGCGTCCATGTCTGTGCAGAAATTGCTGCGGGCACTCGGGTATCGCGAGGAACAGAAGCTGGCGGTGGCGGTGAATACAGAATTTGTACCGAGGAGTGCCCATGCGGAGCGACAGGTGACAGATGGGGATGATATCGAGATCGTCGCGCCAATGCAGGGAGGGTAAAGGTGACGAAACTTTTTGAAATGCGGCCAGGTATGCCCGGTTTAGGTCAGGACTGAGATCAAGATTAACAGCGGAACTACAGCGTGGGAGATCGGGGGGGTCGAGGTGGAGAGTCGATTGATGATCGGCTCGGCACGCTATGCCTCGCCGGAGGCCCTGAAAGCCTCGGTCCAGGCTTCGGGCGCGGGGATCATTACGGTCTCGCTTCGCCGGGAATCAGCGGCGGGCGGAGGCCAGGCCTTCTGGGAAATCATCCGTGAGCTCAAACGCCAAGTTCTCCCGAATACCGCTGGATGCAAGACGGTCAAGGAAGCGGTAACCACGGCGCAAATGGCTCGAGAAGTTTTTGAGACTCCCTGGATCAAGCTCGAGCTCATCGGCGACGAGTACACCCTGCAACCTGATCCTATCGCCCTGGTGGAGGCGGCAAGGATCCTGGTGGCCGATGGCTTTGAAGTTTTCCCCTACGCCACCGAAGACCTGATCATCGCCCAGCGCCTGGTTGAAGCGGGTTGCCGGATCGTCATGCCCTGGGCCGCCCCCATCGGATCGGCGCAGGGTGTTCTGAATCCTTATCTTCTGCAGACTCTCCGCGCCCGCCTGCCGGATATTCAATTGGTGATCGATGCCGGTATCGGCACCCCCTCCGATGCGGCGAAAGCCATGGAACTCGGATACGACGGCGTCCTGGTCAACAGTGCCATCGCGCTGGCCGACGATCCCATCGCGATGGGCGAGGCCTTCGGCAAGGCCGTCGAGGCCGGGCACCTGGGTTATACCGCCGGCCTGATGGGTAAACGCGAAACCGCATCCCCCAGCACCCCAACCATCGGCACCCCCTTCTGGCACCAGGATGGACAAAAACATGGATGAACGCTGGCCCATCGCCTGGACCATTGCCGGTTCGGACAGCGGTGGTGGTGCCGGGATCCAGGCCGACCTCAAGACCTTCAATGCCCTTGAGGTACACGGATGCACCATCCTCACCGCGATCACCGCCCAGAACACCGGTAATGTGGATCGCAGCGACATCCTGGCCGCTGACCTGGTCGAAGCCCAGATCCGCTGCCTCGCCAAGGACCTGCCGCCCGATGCGATCAAGATTGGCATGGTCGGCATCATGGGCAATATTCTCGCCATCGTCCGCTACCTGAAGAACAGCGATGCACCCGTGGTCTGCGACCCGGTGATGGGCGCAAGCTCCGGCAGGGGACTGATGGATCCGTCCGCGGTTGAAGCCTTGCGCAACAAGCTCATGCCGCAACTCTGGATGATCACGCCCAACATCAAGGAAGCGGAAATCCTCGCCCGAATGACGAACCTGGGCCCGGAAACCATCCCGGAGGCAGCCAAGCGCATTCTATCTTATGGCCCGGCCAGCGTGCTGATCAAGGGCGGCCATATCGAAGGCGAATGGGCCCGTGATTATTTCACGGACGGCGAAAACGAACTCTGGTTGTCCTCGCCGCGGGCCGACACGAGAAACGACCACGGAACCGGGTGCATCTTGTCGTCCGCCATCGCCGCCTGCCTGGCACGAAACCCGGATGCCGGCGAAGCACTGGTCACCGCCAAGGCCTTCGTCAACCAGGCACTCCGTCACAGTCTCGATCTCGGACAGGGGGCCGGGCCCCTGGGAATCCGCCCCTTTCCTGAGGATTCTTGCGACCTGCCCCTGCTCACGACACGGTACGACCATCGCTCGCCACAGTTCCCCACCATGGAGGCCGCCGAATGTGATCTCTATCCCGTCGTCGATTCCGCCGAATGGGTGGAGCGCCTGCTCGCAGAAGGCGTACAGATGATCCAGTTACGCATGAAGAACAGGGCCGACGCGGATCGCGATGCCGAAGTGCTGGCCGCGGTAAGCGCGGGCCGCACCTGCGACGCACGGGTATTCATCAACGACGACTGGGAACTCGCCTTGAAACACGGCGCCTACGGTGTCCACCTGGGCCAGGACGACCTGGCGCATGCCGACCTCAAGGCCCTCGCCGCCGCCGGCATGCGTCTCGGCCTGAGTACCCATTCCCTGTACGAGATCGCCCGCGCACGGAGCTTCAATCCTTCGTATATCGCGATCGGAACCGTTCACCAAACCAGCTCCAAGACCATGGATTACGAGCCGCTGGGCATCGACCGATTTCGTATGCTGCGCACGCTCGTAGATATACCGGTGGTCGCAATCGGAGGGATCACCGCGGAAAACGCCCCCGAACTGCGTGCCTCTGGTGCCGATTACTGCGCGGTGATTTCCGATATCCGGGAAACCCCCGACCTCTCCGCGCGCGTGCAAGCGTGGCGAAAGGCTTGACACGCCCGCGAAAGAGCGGAGATGCTGTGCCTGTTTCACGCCTCCTTGAAATCAGTATGGTGAATTAAGGGCATGCAACAGACACACTACATCATCGATGGCTACAGCCTCCTGCACCGAAAACATCCCGGTCAACTGGGCAACAAGGCCGAACTCAATCGCTGCCGTGAAGCCCTTATCCGTGAGATCGACCAGTGGCTGCCCGCAGGGAACCGCGCAACCCTGGTCTTTGACGGACAGCAGTTCAGTCGCGCGGCCCAAAGCCGCTCCGGAGCGTTTCACATCGTCTACACGAAGGCGAATCAATCGGCGGACGCCTATATCGAACGCCTCTGCCACGAACAGGTTACACCGGAACAATTCACGGTGATCTCCAACGACCGGGCCGTGATTGAACTTGCCGCGGCAGCCGCTTGCTCCATCCAGTCCTGCGGCGTGTTCCTGGACGAGTTGGCGAGGCAGGTGCGTTCCCAGGTCCGGAAGCGCAAGCAGGTCAATCAACAGGCGAAAGGCCCCACCCTGGGCGATTTCTTCCCGGATGAGCCCAAATAAGTACCTGTGGGCCCCTCTATATTTCCTTCGTCAGACCGGCTCCCCCATGATATATTCGCCGGAGCATGAAAAACGCCTCCACCCGTGGCTCCAGCTCAACCGCGCGAAGCCAGACCGCAAAGAAGAAGGCCCCCGCCCCGAAGGCCTCGGCGGCAAAAACCGCAACAAGCCCCACGTCCAGTGATCGCATCCGGGTCCAGAAGACCTACAAGATTTATATCGGTGGCAGATTTCCACGCACGGAATCCGGCCGGTATTACAAGGCCCGGAATGCCGATGGTGAGTTCCTCGCCGATATCTGCCTGAGTTCCCGCAAGGACTTCCGCAACAGCGTGAAGGCCGCGCGTGGCGCCTTTTGCGACTGGTCCGGCCGGGCTGCATTCAACCGGGCCCAGATCCTCTATCGAGCATCGGAGATGCTCGAAGGCCGTCGCGCCCAATTCGTCGACGAACTCAAACAACAGGGCAGCACCGCGGCACAGGCCCGGGCCGAGGCCAACCTGGCCATCGAGCGCCTCGTGCATTACGCTGGCTGGGCTGACAAAGTGCAGCAGATTTTTTCCTCGGTAAACCCGGTCGCATCTTCACACTTCAATTTTTCCATGCTCGAAGCTACCGGGGTTGTCGCCATTCTCGCCCCGGAAGAACATTCACTCATCGGGCTGGTATCCGTCATGGCACCCGTCATCGCGGGCGGCAACACCTGCGTAATCCTCGCCAGCGAGTCGAGGCCGCTCTGCGCGATCACGCTCGCGGAAGTGCTCCACGCCTCGGATGTCCCGGGCGGCGTGGTCAACATCCTCACCGGATCCCGCGACGAATTGACGGGGCACTTCGCCTCGCACATGGATGTCAATGCGGTCGTGTACACCGGCGATGACACCGCAGTCCTCAGGGACGTGCAGATTCAAGCGGCTGAAAACGTCAAGCACGTTATCCACTACGCGAACCAAAACTGGATGAATGCCGAGGCCCAATCACCCTATTTCATTCTGGACGCCCAGGAAACGAAAACCACCTGGCATCCCATTGGAAATTGAGATTCCAGGTTTGAATACACATACCCACGCTTTTGCGGCCGCGGTTAGCTAGGAGCTTGCTATGGTACCCCAATGGCTGATTGAGAAGAAACGGGACAAGCGCGAGCTGAGTGAAGAGGAAATCCGGGATTTTATCAACGGGTATACGACAGGCGAAATACCAGACTACCAAATGGCCGCGATGGCCATGGCGATTTATCTGAACGGAATGAGCTTCGAGGAGACCACCTTCCTCACCGACGCGATGATGCACTCGGGCAAGGTGATCGACACCTCGCACATCAAGGTGCCCAAGTCTGATAAACATTCCACCGGCGGCATCGGCGACAAGGTCTCACTCATCCTCGCCCCACTCGTCGCTTGCTGCGGTATTGCCGTCCCGATGATCTCCGGACGCGGCCTCGGGATTACCGGCGGCACCCTCGACAAGCTGGAATCCATCCCCGGCTATCGCGTCGACCTGTCGGAAGCCGAATTTCTCGCCACGCTTGAAGAGCACCACTGCTCCATGATCGGGCAGACCCACGATATCGCACCGGCAGACAAGAAGTTGTATGCCCTGCGCGACGTGACCGCAACCGTACCCAGCATCCCTCTTATCACCGCCAGCATCATGTGCAAGAAGCTGTCCGAGGGCATTGACTCGCTCGTGCTCGACGTCAAATGGGGCAAGGGCGCGTTCATGAAAACCCGTGAGAAGGCCGGCCACCTTGCGCGCAACATGGTCGAGGTCGGCACGCGCATGGGCAAGAAGGTCAATGCGCTGATCACCGATATGAACCAACCACTTGGACGGAGTTCCGGCAACGCGGTGGAGGTGGTTGAAGCGGTCGAAAGCCTCCAGGGAAAGGGTCCGGACGACCTGATGCAGTTGACCTTTCAGCTCAGTGCCCGCATGTTGATCCTCGCCGATCGCGTCAACGATACCGAAGAGGCACTTGAGATGCTGAATGGACACATCCAGTCCGGAGAGGCTTTCCATAAATTTAAGCACATGGTTGCATCGCACGGCGGGGACCCCAACGCCATCGTCGACCTCTCCCGCCTGCCGGAGGCCGAATCAAGGCACCCCCTGCCCGCCCCGGCCGACGGCCATGTCGCGGAGGTGGATGCCGACCTGATCGGACGAGGCATACAACTCCTCGGTGCCGGGCGAATGAAAACAGAGGACCCGGTCGACCATGCGGTCGGGATCAGCCAACTGGTCAAAGTCGGGGAACGCGTGACCAAAGGCAACGCAGTGCTCACCATTCATGCCAACCCCGCCAGTAAACTGAGCGAGGCCCAAACCCTGTTCGAGCAGGCCATCGTCATCGTCCCCGAACCCGTTGATCCGGTTCCGCTCATCAACGAACTGATCCTCCCCGGGGGAAGTAGCACGTGAATTACGCATTGCTCGATCAAGCCGTCAGATTCATCCAGCAAGCCTGGCCGGAGGCACATCCTTCGGCCGCCCTCATCTGCGGATCGGGCTGGAGCAACGTCGTCGAAGCCTTCGAACTGCACGGTTCGCTGTCCTACGAGGACATTCCGGGGCTGGGTAAACCCGGGGTGGCAGGCCATGCCGGCAAACTCAGTTGGGGCACCCTGCACGGGGTGGAGACCTTTATCTTCCAGGGCCGCCGCCATTATTACGAAGGCGTGGGCTGGACGCCGATCGCCCTACCTGTTTATGCGGCAAAAAAATGTGGCGTGCAAACCGTCGTGCTCACCAACTCCGCCGGATGCATACGCGAAGATCTCTCGCCCGGGGACCTGCTGGTCGTCCGGGACCACTTCAACTTCATGGGGGCCAATCCGCTGATCGGCGATCACAAGCCCTGCTGGGGACCCCGCTTCCCGGATCAGACCTATGTCTATACCGAGGCCCTGCGCGAGAAGCTGATCGCCGCGGGAAAGGACACCGGGATCGAGGTGTCCCAGGGGGCTTACCTGGCCGCCGCCGGGCCGTCCTACGAATCCCCTTTCGAGATCCAGGCTTTCAAGAAGTGGGGCGCGGATGCCGTGGGCATGTCAACCGTGCCCGAAGCCATCCTCGCCAGTGCCGCCGGCATGAACGTCGCCTGCGTGTCCTGCATGACCAACTACGCTGCTGGGATCGGCGGCCAGGCGCTCAGCCATGAAGAGGTCACGCATACAACGCAGGCCACGATGCCGCGAATGAAAGGGCTGCTGGAAAACTTCTGGAAACGTCTCGGCTAGACGGAGCAGGTCTTTTCCCGGGATCGGAAAGGTCGACAAATATTCTTCCCTTGACTGAAAAAACCAGCATAGGTTTCCCGATCATCGGAAAACGATGAAACCCCGTCAATTGAGTGAGCAACATGCGTAGAGTCGTCGTCAGCGGATATGGAATCGTTTCGAGTGTGGGGAATAACCGGCAGGAGGTGCTGGACGCCCTCCTCGCGGGGCGTTCCGGCATTTCGTTCATGCCCGAATACGCCGAAAAGGGGTTTCGCTCGCAGGTGGCGGGTGACGTCAAGCTGGACTACACCGACCTGATCGACCGCAAACGAGTACGCTTCATGGGAGACGGAGCCGCCTTTGCGTATATCGCCATGCAAGAAGCCATCGAGCATGCGGGGCTGCGCGAGGACGGGATTTCGGATGAACGTATCGGCCTCATCGCCGGCACGGGTGGACTCGCCTCGAAGGGGGTGCACGACACGATCAACACCTTCGCCGCCCGCGGTG
This sequence comes from Verrucomicrobiota bacterium, assembly GCA_046581765.1. Classification (GTDB taxonomy): domain Bacteria; phylum Verrucomicrobiota; class Kiritimatiellia; order SS1-B-03-39; family UBA6053; genus JAPYUI01. The sequence goes on along the minus strand of JAYGFS010000468.1, from coordinate 19,497 downwards.
CCCGCAAGGTCCGTCCGTATTACGTTCCGCGGACGATGGGGAGTTCGATCTCCGCCAACCTGTGTACCGCCTTCAAGATCCAGGGGGTGAATTATTCGATTACCTCCGCCTGTTCGACCAGTGCGCATTGCATCGGAAACGCCTTTGAACAAATACAATACGGCAAGCAGGACGTGATCTTTGCCGGCGGAGGCGATGAACTGTACTGGCCGGTGACCCTGATGTTCGATGCGATGGGCGCGCTGTCCAGCAAGTACAACGACACGCCGGAACAGGCCTCGCGGGCCTACGATACGGCACGGGATGGTTTCGTTATTTCCGGCGGGGCTGGCATCGTTGTCCTGGAAGAATACGAGCACGCCAAGGCACGGAACGCCCCGATCCTGGCCGAGGTGATCGGTTACGGGGCAACCTCAGATGGCGCAGACATGGTGGCACCTTCCGGCGAGGGGGCGACCCGGTGCATGAAAATGGCGAGCGCGATGGCCGGCGAGAAAATCGATTACGTGAACACCCATGGAACGAGTACCCGGGCAGGCGATATCACCGAGCTTCACGCAATTCGGGATGCCTTTGGCGAGGACCTGCCCAGGATCAGCTCGACCAAGTCCCTGACCGGCCACGGCATCGGGGCCGCCGGGGTGAACGAATTTATCTACTGCCTGCTGATGATGGAAAACCATTTCATCGCGGGCTCTGCGAACATTGATACGCTTGACCCGAAGGCGGAAGGTTTTCCAATCGTGCGGGAGACGAAAAGGGATACAGCCGTACATGTGATCCTGTCGAACAGCTTTGGCTTCGGGGGAACGAATGCATGCCTGGTGGCGCGGAAGGTTTGATTCATCCCTAAGCAGGGCTTTGCCCTGGCCGAGAACCATGACCTGGTCCGGGGTAGAACACAGGTACCCGGAAGAAAAAAACCCCATTAAATTGCAAATGCGGCAAAAAATGGTTGGTATCCACCATGGATTTAAGCGGTAAACGCATATTGGTGGTCGGCGGCGCGGGCCTGATCGGTTCGCACGTGGTCGAAGAACTGCTCAAGACGGAGGTACAGGAAGTTATCGTCTTCGACAACTTTTGCCGGGGACGAATGGAAAACCTGGGGGAATCCCTGAAAGATGACCGGGCGACGGTCTTTCCCATGGGGGGCGACATGCTCCATGCCGACATCCTAGACGCGGCCATGGAGGGCATCGACGGGGTGGTGCACCTCGCAGCACTGTGGCTGCTGCACTGCCACGAATTCCCCTCCTCCGCCTTCGACGTGAACATCAGGGGCACCTTTAACGTACTCGAGGCCTGCCGGAAGCACGGGGTGGAAAAGCTGGTCTACTCCTCCAGCGCCAGCGTGTATGGCGATGCGGTGGAAATCCCGATGACCGAGGACCACCCGTACAATAACTGGACCTTTTATGGGGCGACCAAAATCGCCTGCGAACACATGATGAAGGCCTACCACAAGCGCTACGAACTAAACGGCATCGGCCTGCGTTACATGAATGTTTACGGACCACGCCAGGATTACCAGGGTGCGTACATCGCGGTGATGATGAAGATCCTTGACTGCATTGACCGAAACGAGCAGCCGAAGGTCTATGGCGACGGATCCCAGGCCTACGACTTCGTCCATGTACGGGATGTGGCGCGTGCAAATGTATGCTCGTTGACCAGCGACCAGAAATTTGGTTTCTACAATATCGGACGCGGCATCCAGACCACCATCACCGAACTGGCGGAACTACTCTTGCGCTTGAGCGGCCGCGAAGACCTCGGAATCCAGTACGAGCCGGCGGGGCAGACCTTCGTCACGAACCGCATCGGCTGCCCGAAGGCAGCGAGCGCGGATCTCGGCTACGACTGGGCGATCGATTTGGAAGAGGGCATGCAGTCGCTGATCGATTGGCGCAACACGCACAAGGCCGAAGTCGACAAACGCCGGGCAGGCGTCCAGGGTTAAGTAGATGCGAAAAATACCGCTGATCAAGCCCTTCATTCCCGAAAGCGCCAAGGCGCGCGTGTGCGAAGTCCTCGACAGCGGCTACCTGACCGAGGGACCGGTAACCCGTGCCCTCGAGGAGGCCTGTGCCGACTACCTGGGGGTTAAGCACGCGATCGCCGTCTGTAATTGCACCGTGGGCCTGGAAGTCGCCTTGCGCGCCTTGAAAATCGGCCCGGGCGACGAGGTGATCGTGCCTGACTACACCTACCCCGCCACGGCAGATGCCGTGCGTATCGTGGGTGCAAGCACCGTGCTGGTGGATGTTTGCCCGGAGAGCATGCTCTCCTGCAAAACGCATATCGAAGCGGCGATCACCGACAAGACCCGGGCCATCATGCCGGTTTCGATCTTCGGGAATCCGCTGCCATACGATGGCCTGCTGGAACTTCAGAGGCAACACGGCTTCCACATCATCGAAGATGCCGCCTGCTCCTTTGGCGCCAAACTCGGAGATACCATGGTCGGTGCCTGGGGCGACATCGCGGTGTTCAGCATGCACCCGCGGAAGTTCATCACCACCGGTGAAGGCGGCCTGATCACGACCGACAACGATGCACTCGCGGCATGGATGCGTTCGTACAAATCCTTCGGGTATACCGCGAGCACCGAACGGGCAAGCGGGGGCTTCGACATGATTGGAACCAACTATAAGCTCTGTAATATCCAGGCGGCTGTCGGGCTGGCGCAGATGGAAATGGTGGACGAGCTACTCGCCAAACGGATCGAACTCGCCAAACGCTACTACCGCCTTCTCGGCGCACGTGACGATGTCGGCCTTCCGGCCATCGCGTCAACCGGTCGCCATTCCTTCCAGTCCTGCTGTATCTTTGTAGACGGGCGGGATCGCATCATGACGGAGATGCACGAACGCGGCATCGAGGTCCAGATCGGCACCTACGCCCTGCACCTGCAGGCCGCCTTCACCGAGAATGCGCTTTGCCGCTGGGTGAGCGATTTCACCGGCAGCACGCAGGCCTTTGAACGCTGCCTGACCCTTCCGCTGTACCACGAGATGAGTACAGACGATCAGGACTACGTAATCGCGAACCTGGTTGACGTTTTGGAGGCCGGTTAATGCTGGAGAATCCCAGGCAGGCGGGTACGCATTCCCGCACGCCGTATTAGAGCTGGTACGATGTGTGGAATAGCTGGAGCCCTTAGCCTGGATGGTCGCCCCCTAGACGCGGGCCGCTTCAAGCCCATGGTGGATGCGGTCGCCCACCGCGGGCCGGATGATGCGGGCTACCTCGTCTGGCAGACGGGCCAAGAACTCGCCACCGGCCAAGCCTTTACGGACCAGCAATTCCACCATCTCTCCCCCGGCCTCCCGCCGGTCGACAGTGCCGACGGAAACCACCTGCTCAACGAAAGGCCGTGGAACCTCTTTCTCGGTCACCGGCGGCTCTCCATCCTCGACCTGAGTGCGGCCGGGCACCAGCCGATGAAGGATGAATCCGGCCGCATCTGGCTGGTGTACAACGGAGAGATCTACAATTTCCCGGAGATCAAGGAAACCCTGATCGCGAAGGGACATCGCTTCAACAGCCGTTCCGACACCGAGGTAATCATCCACGCCTACATGGAATGGGGCCTCGGCTGCGTGGACCGCTTCAACGGCATGTTTGCCTTCGCCCTCTGGGATGATGTCGAGGGCAAATTGCACCTCGTGCGTGACCGCTACGGCATCAAGCCCCTGTACGTCTACTGCCAGGACGGGCAATTGATTTTCGCTTCAGAGATTAAATCGATCCTCGCCTACCTGGAAGATTTCCCCGGGGTGGATCTCGCGGCACTGAACGAGTACTTCTCGTTTCAAAATGTGTTCAGCGACCGCACCCTGTTTGATGGCGTACGCCTTTTACCCCCGGGTCACATCCTGAGCGTGGATGTCAAATCGGGCGACCTGAATGAACATCGCTACTGGGATTTTGATTTCAGCCAGGAGTCGAATGCCTCAGAAGACGAGCTCCGGGAAGAATTACATACCCTGATCCTGCAGGCGGTCGAGCGTCAATGCATCAGCGATGTCCCGATTGGAAGCTACCTCAGCGGCGGTATGGATTCGGGAACCATCACCGCCCTGACCGCAAAACACTTTGGACGCATCTTCACCTTCACCGGAGGCTTCGACCTCTCCGAGGCAACGGCACATGAGAAGTGCTTCGACGAACGCGAACTGGCTGAATACATGTCGTCTATTTTCCAGACCGAGCACTACGAATGCGTGCTGCACGCCGGAGATCTCGGCGCGGCGATGGACGACCTGATTTATCACCTGGAAGATTTGCGGGTGGGTCAATGTTACCCCAACTATTACGTATCGCGCCTGGCTGGAAAGTTCGTCAAAGTGGTCATGTCGGGTTGTGGTGGCGACGAGCTCTTCGGAGGGTATCCCTGGCGCTACGCCACCGCAATTGGCGACACACATCAGGATTACGTACAGAATTATTATCGTTATTGGAAGCGGCTTGTCTCGAATCAGGAAAAGCCCAGTTTATTTCATCCGGACATCACCAAGACGCTTCGTGGGATGACCATCGACGGCAGTGTGCCGTTCCAGGATCACACCATCACTATGTTCCGCAATGTGTTTGGTGAACGCGTCGAAACCAACAGTCTGGCGGATCAGATCAATCGCTCGTTGTACTTTGAGTGCAAGACCTTCCTGCACGGATTACTCGTGGTGGAAGACAAACTCTCCATGGCGCACTCACTGGAAACGCGTGTGCCTTTCCTGGATAACGAGCTCGTCGATTTCGCCTGCCGCGTGCCGGTGAAATACAAGGTCGCCAATGTGGATCAGCTGGAGCGCATGGACGAAAACGTACCGAAGAAGAAGAATGTGTATCATGAAAAGATGCACACGGGAAAAGACATCCTGCGCAAGGCGATGGAGATGATCCTTCCGCCGGAGGTGACGCAGGCCAAGAAGCAGGGATTCAGTGCGCCGGATGAAAGCTGGTTTCGCGGCAAGGCGGAGGCTTATGTGCGCGACCGCCTGCTGGCAACGAACAGCCCGGTTGGCGATTTTATCGATCAGGACTTCATTCGCCAGACGGTGGATAAACACGCGAGCGGCGAGGTCAACAAGCGCTTGTTGATCTGGAGTTTCCTGAGCTTCGACACGTGGCTGCGAACGTTTAAGCCGTAGCCCCTGGAGTGCGGCTGTTCGCTACCGATTCCGATAGTTTTCCAATACCGTCGAGCGCAAAACTTCCGTATCCGCATGCGGCGTATAGGTGGCTCCAGCTGCAGCCGCCTCTAATTCAGCCACCAGAATCGGCACGCGCACATCGAAGGCCATGAACTGCCTTCCCCACTCGAACATTCGAGCGCGGCGCTCCGCAAAGACCGCAGGCTCCAACGCGGCAAGCTCCTGCATCGCGGCCGTGACGGCATCCTGGCTTTGCGCATGCATCACCGGGCAATGCGGGCCGTACACCAATTCGATCACGGCCTGATCATAATAGCGAATCATCAGCGCGCCCTGACCGATGGTTTCACGAACCAACCCACCAAAGGAACTGGTCATCGGGGCCAGGCAATCCACGATGACGCTGTTGGGCATCGCTAAATAGGTGCGCAATTCCCACAGCGGCAGGTGCGGGACGAAATCGATCAAGTGATCCACGTTCAATTCGGCCGCCAGCGCTTTATAGATCGCAACATCAAATCCATGCTCCCCAACAACGGCACGGACATTTGGATTAACCGCCGCAACGGCCGCCAGCCCATGTAGAAATTTGTCTGCTGCTTTGTCCTCAATGTGGGCCGGGTCGCGGTAATTGATCCGGCTCAGCCAGAGAAAGACCCGGTCGACGGATCCGTACTGGTCGTGTAGTTCGGCCACACGCGTTGGATCGAGTCCAACGCCGGGCACATCGCCAAAGACCTCCCCCTCGCCGTAGGCGATTAACTTGTCGAAATGACCAAGTCGATCCATGGCATCCATGGCGACGGGCATCGATGTAAACAACCGGCGGGCATGCTTGAGCGCCCGACGGGCCAGGGGCCAACAAAGGAAATCTGAGGCGAGCTGGCGGACGTTCTTGCGCTGAAAAATGAACGGCCGCATGGTGAAATCAGAACCAAGGTTATAATGCACACGCGGCGTTTTTCGTATGTGGTTGCCGTAGTACAGCCCACTCACGCCGAAACTGACGACGATATCGTATCCAGCCTCATCGAGGGCTTTCAAATCAGGATGCCCGGCATAATACGTTCGAATGCGCGCGAAAGAAGCCTCTACCTGCTCCAAGGCGGTCGATCGGATCCAATCCGAACGCGCACCGGGCGTCCACTCCGGACGAAACTTTTCCGGCAGGTCACGTGGGGCGGAACTGACCAGGTACAGATCGACCTCGTAGTCATGCTCGCGCATCCAGGCGGCCGTTTTAAGCGCGTTGTTGTCCTGGTTGCCGAGGAAGGCGATCTTCACGCCCCGTCCTCCACCTTGTGCCGGCGATACCAGATTTCGATGGAGGCCAGCATGAAGATCCGCTGATAAACCTGGTAGCGACTGAGTTGGAGATTCCCCGGCACACCTTCAACGCTGAACAAGTTCCAGAGATGCTCGATCGCGTCCTTTTTCAAGATACGGCGCACGCCCTGATCGGCTTCGCCGCCCAACAACAAGTCCCTCAAGTATTCCCGCATGGCGGCTCCACACCAACGGTCGAACGGAAGACCGAAGCCCCACTTTTTCTTCCAGGCAATTTCGGCCGAGAGCTTTTTCTCGGTCAGCTTGCGCAACAGAAATTTGTATTCGCCATCGCGGATTTTCAAATTCGCTGGAACCGCAGCCGCATAGGCCATGACTTCCGGATCCAGAAAGGGTACGCGGACTTCCAGGCCGTGGGCGGAACTCGCGATATCAACCTTGCGCAGGTAGTCAGCATGCAGGTTGATAGCCGCTTCGGTCATCATCAAGCCTTCCGGCCCGACAGGACCATCGGATTTGAATCGATTATAGGCCTGCCAGGTTGCAAAACGATCGCCAACCGCGGCAAGAAATTCGGGGCGGCACTGCGCCGCCTTATCGTTTTCCTGAAAGAAGGTATGCAGTCCACAGTACATGGCTTCTGCCGGCTGGCGAGTCAAACGCATGGCCAGTCCCAGGCGACGGGCGGTGTTCTGCCCGGCCACGGCCGAGATCAACGGCAGCATGGCCAGGGCCAACGGTTTTCCGGGAACACGACGCAAGCGCATCAGGGTCGCGATTTCCTGGTAGCGCGGATAACCGCCAAACATCTCATCGCCGCCATCGCCTGAGAGCACAACCTTTACTTGCTTGCGCATCTCCCGGCAGATCATCCAGGTCGGCAGGCAGGAACTATCGCCAAAAGGTTCATCGTATTGCGCCAGGACTTCCTCGAACAGTGCCGGATCGCCATCCGTGAGTTCCATGCGATGTTCGTGATGCTGCGTCCCGCACATTTCGGCGACCTTGCGTGCCGCCGGGGACTCGTCATACCCCGCATCATCGAAACCCATATTGAAGGTGTTCAAGTTATCCAGTTCGCGACTCAGGTAATGCACGACGAGGGATGAATCGATGCCCCCGGACAAAAAGGCGGCAATGGGCACATCAGAGCGCATATGAAAACGTATGGAATCGGCAAGCACGGCATCCGAGCGTTCCAGTGCCTGTTCCAAATCGATCTCTTCAGGATGAATGGACCAGGTCCAATAGGATTGGAGGGTTACATCTCCCTCGCGGATCACCCCCACATGACCGGGCGGGAACATTTCGATATCGCGCCAGCAGGTCCGCGGCGTAACCGGAAAACCCAGGGTTAAAAAATCATAGAGCGCTCGCGGATCGGCTTGCCGGCCAAGCCCGGGAAATTCCAGTAAGGCCTTCTGCTCGGAGGCGAAGGCCAGGGCCTTACCGATGCGCGCAAAATAAAGTGGCTTTATGCCCACGCGGTCACGCGCCAGGTAGGTGACGCGCTCCACCGTGTCATACACGGCGAACGCAAACATGCCGCGCAAGCGGAGCACAGCTTCTTTTATACCCCAGGCACGGAGACCCTCGGCGATCACCTCCGTATCCGAGTTCGAAGAAAAGGTGGCACCCTTTTGAATCAACTCCTCCCGGAGCTCCCGGTAGTTGTAAATCTCTCCGTTGAACACCGTAACGTAACGGCGATCGGTGGAGTACATCGGTTGATCGCCGGTGGCGAGGTCGATGATGGCCAGGCGGGTATGTCCCAGGCCGCAAGCATGCTCCAGGCTGGTTCCGGAACCATCCGGCCCCCGGTGCGCGAGGCGCGCGGTCATCCGCTCCAGGACGTCCTGCCTGTCCGCATCGCTGAAATTAGTAAAGCCGCAAATTCCGCACATAACTCTTCCCGAGCATCGTCCCATCGGGATCGTTCATCCGCTTATATCGACTCACGCCAGTACCAGCAACAACAATTGAAGCAATGGCAGGTGGGCGGAGTCTTGACCATGGCACAGGCCTTGCTAAGTGTATCGGCATGTTACCCAAACCAATCCAAGGTGTGGTTTACTTCATCATCGATAACCTCGCCGTGTGGCTGTACGCCCCGCTGCAAGCCCTGGACCGGATGCTGCCCGCCCCCATTCAAAAGGCCTACCGCAAAGTGGTTTTTGAGATTCCGCTCAAGCTTATGGGCCGACAAATCTACCATCGCTTCAAATTCCGCGATGCCCTGTTCAAGCCCATCACCCGACTGATCTACCGGGCAGAACTCCCCAAAAGCGGGACGGTTGTACAAGTTGGTGCAAGTTCCGGTCGAGAAACCTGTCGTTTTGCCAACGCCGTAGGCCCCACCGGTCAGGTGATTGCGGTGGAACCCGTACCTTCCAACCAGGCCTTATTGGAGGAGGAATTGAAGCGGCAGGGTGTGACCCATGTACGCGTAGTAAAATGCGGCGCCTGGAACACCAAGACCACCCTGCTCTTCTACACGGCCGGACCAAAAGAGAACCGCATCGCTGACCTTAATTCCGAAACCGTGGAATTCGAACGGCACGGGACTCGTGTCGACATCGGCCCGGATTATTTTGAAAACTCCGAAACGCTGAACGTCGACACGATCGCCAACATGGTCGGACCAGATACACAGGTAGACTTCCTCTTGATTGAAGTCAACGGAGCCGAACTCGAGGCCCTGAAGGGGGCCGAGGCCATCCTTCCGAACATCAAGCAAATCGCCGTTCGCGGACACGTGGAACTCGATGGCGAGCCGCTGAAGATTCCGCTCGAAGCCTATTTAAGAGAGCACGGCTTTGCGACGGAGGTCATCCAGGAAGACATCGTAATCGGCCGCGCCCAGGGTTGAGCAATCATGTGGAAAACCATCAAGATCCGTCTGGTTATTCTGCGCGAGCGCAGCCGCTACAATCGCTGGAAAAAAGATCATCCGGATGCGAGCTACGACCAGTATTACGTTGAGAAGGTAAATGAGCGCCTCGACTCCGGGGAAGCCCACATCACCCTCGGCAAGAAACAATCCGATGCCGATTGGTCGATGAACTCTGCGGCGGCGGAACTCGCCTATTTCATCGAGCAGGGACTCCTGCCCCATCATCGTGTCGTCGATTTCGGTTGCGGCAGTTTGCGTCTGGGAAAAGCCCTGATGGAATACCTGGAACCGGGCAACTACCTGGGCATGGATGTGACCGACCGGTATTTTACCGAAGGCCAACAACACCTGGAAGCCGGAACACGGGAGACCAAGCAGCCACGCTTTGCCGTCATCGATGCGGACAGTCTGGCAGAAGCCACGGCATGGTCACCCGATTTCATTGTCAGCACGGGGGTGATCATGCACGTGCCAACCATAGAGTTATTACCGTTCCTGGAACGCATCCTGAGCCTTTTGTCCAAGCCCGAAGCCAATATGTACATCGCATTTCGCGAGACACCGGCAACGGTTCAGGTGGCGACGATGACCTGGTATTATCCTGGCAGTGAGCTCGTGGAGCTGGTGAAAGCACGAGGCTTTGATGCGAAGGTTGTGCGCGTGCCGAAAATGGAGGAGCTCATCGCAGCACGGGAACCAAAGGGGAAAGGTCCGTATCGCCTGTTACGCTGCCGTTATAGCGAACAAGCCAGCAACTAGCTCCAGACCGACAGGTCCAGATCCAGCAAGGCGGCCAACTCCCGATTGGGCTGCTCGAACACGCCTTCCAGGTAACGCCGGGTTTCCAAATTCATTGTTTCATCCTGCGGTGCAGAGCGATTTGTGATCGCCACCTCGGCAGTCGCGTTAACGTCCCTATCAACGCCCAGAAAATCGATCAGCTTACCGAACTCCGTCAATGGATCGACAAAGAAGGATTCGAAGGTCTGAATAAAAAACTGTTCCTGCGGAAAAGACTCGAAGAAGCGCTGCAATTGACCTGCGTACAAGCCCCGGTCCACATAAGCATACGGCGCAACCTGTTTCCAGGCCTCGTCGGTATCACGGATACACGCGGCTTCATTCCGAACGGCAAAATCGAACGACTCCTTCTCCAGTCCATTGCGGACGGAATGCCAGTAGTTGGACCAGGCGCGCTCAATTGGATCACGCAATATCGCGATGAACTGCATGTCGGGGTAGTGGCTGTTAATACGTTCCGGCACCCAGGGCTGATACAGGTAGGAGGTCGATACTTCGCCCCGGGCGGGTTCATCGGCCTCGGCGAACCATCGGCTCTCATAATAGTCGAGTCCCTGCGCATACTCTGAGTCCTTGAGAAAGAAATGTGGCTCCGGCCGCTTGTCCTTTGGCAGGTAAATCTGCGGATGCGCCGAGAGGAGATTAAACAGGGTCGTGGTTCCCGAACGGGCGGCGCCAATAACAAGAAACGTAGGATGCATCACCCTGGGCTGTAACGGAACGAGGCCGGCTTGTAAAGGCGGGGCTCGGCGTTCCACGACAATAACCCTTGCTTCAAGCGGCATCAACTCGCAGGATCATGCGGATGGCACATGAACATCCAGGCCTCGACGAATATAATTTTGTCACTTGCCCATCCTTTCACGGCGCCACGTTAATCGCCCTTTTACTGAACAATCATTCGCAGTTGATGACCCTGGGCGATCTCATTCCCGAACAGATGGAAGATCGCATGTGCGCCTGCGGGGAAGGCATGGATGCCTGCAAATTCTGGACCGGATTAACGGGTGGAACGGAGATGGAACAACCGTTTACTTTTCCTTCATTAGCCCCCCTGATGAAAGCGGCCCGTCCCAACATGTACGCCAATTACGCGGTCAGCCAACTCGCTCGAATCTTCGGGGCTAAAGCCTGGAAGCTTTGCCCTGGTGCGAGGGATAAATTTTTGACCAGCTATCACCAGCTGCATGCCCGAAGCTGTGAACTCACCGGAGCGAGAAAATTCATTGACGGCAGTAAAAACCCGGTCAAGGCACGTGCGTTAAACAGCATGCTGACGGAGCGTAAAACAATTCGGATTTTACATATCACACGCGACCCGCGCGCGTTCATTGCGTCTTGTCGCAAGTACAACGACATTTCCCTCGAAATTAATATGCGCTATTATCGACGGTATCATCGCTTCATCCTCAAACAATACAAAGCCGGGAGCGATTACAGTTATCTGCATATTCGCCTGGAGGATTTATGTCGCGAGCCCGACCTCAGCCTGGAAAAGATTCAAACCTTCCTTGGTGTGGAGCCGGAACCCCTGACGGTTCCTGTACGCCATCCCGAAAAACATCACCTGGTCGGCAACACCCGGGCGATCGCTCGTTTTGATGGACAGTTGAAACTCGACACGCGCTACCTGGACACGCTGACGGAAGATGAACAGCAGACGATTATTAAACTGGCAGGATCTCCGGCAAACACCTTTGATTATCAGCCGTGATGAATGATTCCATGAGTGATGCCCCGATAAAAGTATTCGTCGTCGCAGCGATGCGGAGCCCGCTGATGCGGGAGCGCGCATTGATCCCTCATCGCGCCGGCCTGCCGACAGTCATCTTTGACGTACACGGACTACGCCCCGGACAGACCTATCCCGAGGATGTCGAGGTCATCCATGTTTCCAGCAATGTGTACCTCAACAAAATGCTCGGACCCTTCGTGCTCTGGCGCGCCTTAAAACGCGTGAATCCCGACCTGGTCCATGTCCACTGGGCCGCCCAGGATTTCCTGAATCCCATGCTGGCGCGGCGTCACCCGTTGGTGGTTTCCACCATGGGAAGCGATGTCATGCCGGAAGACGGCCCACGCGGACTTCGCGGAGCCCTGGTCGCAAGATTACTGAAGGCGGCAGATCTCATCACCACCAAGTCCGCTCACATGACCCGTGAAATTGCCAAACGTTTTCTCCATGGTGACGACAGCAAATTTGAGATCGTCCCCTGGGGGGTTCGGGACGACTTTTTTGCGCCGAAGCCCATTAACCTGCGCGAGCAGATTGGCGCAGGGCCGGACGAACGCATCTTTCTATCGATTCGCGCCATGGAACCGCGCTGTCGGCAGGTTGAAATACTTGAGCAGTTCATTGCCTATAAAAAGCAGACCGGGAGCACGGCGCACATCGCCTTCACGGCATTCAATGTGCGTGAAAAATATTTCCAAACCTTCACCGCTCTTCGAGACCAGGCTGCCTGCAAGGAACAGATTCACATTCTGGAGCCGCGCAACTCGGAAGAAATGCCCAGCCTGCTGGCGGCGGGCGACTGCATCATCCATTACGCCATGGCGGATGGGCTACCGCAAACGCTTTTTGAAAGCATGGCGATGGGGCAGTTTAACATTGTGCCCGACCTGCCACATTTCGAAGGCTTGGTCCGGCATAAGGACAACGCCTTTATCCTGCACAAGGATTCGGACATTCAGGATGCCTTCGCCTTCGTTGAGCAGCGTCCGCGCGAGCCTGTGGAATGGAATATCCAATACGCCGAGCAACATCTACGCAAGTCGGTGATTGATGAAGCGCTGATCAATCGATACAGGTCACTGATTCAACAAGTGAACGCACGGTAGATCTTGAATTTTTCCAAACAGGCCATCGGCCAGACTCTATGTTATATCATCGTATTGCTGGTGATTTTCGCCAAGCCGATCTTCGGCCCGGAGACACTGTATTCACTGGACTCCCCGCCCTATTACCGGGACGGATATTCCGGTCAGATGTGGCAGGCTTATCAGGGATATTGGAACGACGCAGGTTTGGGCGCTCCTTCTCATACGTTCTTTCACCCACATCGCCTCCTCCTGCTGGTGATGCCGCCCACCTTCTATCACAACTTTGTCTACCTGTTTGATACCGCGCTGCTGGCGCTGGCGCTGGTCTTCTTTTTACGAGGACGGGGCATCACGGGTTGGGCTGCCCTGGCAGGCGCCCTTGGCTTAAGCTTCTCCGGGTATACCTTCACCCTGATTTCGGCCGGGCACCGGGTGACTTTCGACATGATGCCCTACGCGGTGTTCATGCTCGGCTTCATCGACCGCGGTATTCGAAACCGAAGTCCCTATCAACTGGCGATGGCAGGACTGTGCGCTGGCATCGGCATGAGCTCCGGTTCACCGGATAAGCAAATCCTCTTTTGTGTATTGGGCGGCCTATACGCCCTGGTCCTGCTCATCCGGGAGAAACCAAAGGACAGCCTGCCCAGGTTGGGATTGGGTATTGCCCTTGCCGGAGCACTGCTCGCAGCCATGAGTGCCGGCACGTATACCTTTCTGTTCAGCGAAGGGGAAGTCGTAGAACGCCGGGAACAGATGCGTGGCAACACCAAGGAACAAAAGTGGATCTACGCCACCAACTGGAGCCTGCCGCCCTCCGGCGCGTTGGAGTTTATTGCCCCCTGTGTATTCGGATGGGAAACCACGGCCCCCGAACAAATCGGTGCCACGCCCATAGCCGGCTTTGTTCCTTACTGGGGCAAACTGGGGATGCCCCAGGGCTGGGAAAAGCAGTTCAACGAGGTTAAGAAAGCAGCCGACAATCCCAACCTGAACGACCAGCAGCGGCAACAGGTCCAGACGATCCTCAACCAGACCGCCGCACGCCTGAATTACCGCCAGCACACGGTCTACCTCGGCGTGCTGCCCGTGGCGTTTGCCCTGTTTGCCTGCCTGTACTACCTCGGTCCCGCGAGATGGAGCGGGCGGGATGATGCGGATAACGCCCGGCGCTGGTTCGTTACCTTCTGGCTGGTGGCACTCATACTCTGCATCGGTTTTTCCTTCGGACGGCACACCGGGCTGTACAAAATCATCTACAGCCTGCCTGTGCTGAACAAGATCCGCGCACCCGTCAAGTTTGTACACCTGGTCGAAGTCTGCCTCAACATTCTGTTTGCTGTAGGCATGGCGGCATGGATCAAACTACTCATCCAACGCAGCAAGGAAGGAGCCGCGGAGGGAGGACGGAAAGTACTGTTGATCGCCGGAAGCATCTGCCTCGGCCTGGGCATCGTCATGCTCTTGTGCCTGCTGATCTATGGATCCACCACCAGTCCCATGGCCGATTACTGGCGCCAGATCGGCCGAGGAGCACTCGCTTCGTCGCTTGCCAACCAGATGGCAGCTGCCTTTGGACACGCCTTCACATTCTTCCTCATCGCCGGGGCGATGTTCATGATCCCCTGGAAATCATCCAAAAGCTGGATGGCGGGTGCCCTGCCCGTGGTCGTGATCACCGCCCTCGCCATCGACCTGATCATCGTCGACAAACGCTATATGCGCACCAAGGACCTGACCAACTGGTACGCTGCAAACGAAATCGCCACCCAGATCAAGAGTGACGGCCTCCATCGAGCAAGCTACCAGATGGGGGCACCCCAGAAACACGACTGGCGCTGGTTCAACTTCTTTCACCACAACACACCGCTGCTGGAGCGCCCGGCCAACCAGCGTGTGAATGCACAGGAAACCGCAGTCGCGCAGGCCCTGCAGCGGAACGGTATCCGCTATTGGCAGATTACTGCCACGGACCGCATACTGGCTTCCGCCCAGATGGCATCCCGGCTGCGCATTCCGAGTATGGAACCGATTCGCCATTTTCGTGCGACCAACGGACGATACCGGTTTACCGACGACACGAACGGCACGTCCGTCCTCTTCAACTTCAAAGACGCACTTCCCCGGGCCCAGCTGTATTACCAGTGGGAACCCCTGGATGAAGCCGCCACCCTTAAGCGCCTGGCGGAACCAGGGTGGAACCCCAAGCAGTCGGTCCTGGTCCCAGCCGACAGCGATGCTCCCCAAGCGGGAACCACGGGCACCGAACCGGCCACCATCACCGCATATGAACCCAACCGGATCATCCTTAAGGTGGATGCCAAGGCGGAGGGGATCCTCCTGCTCAATGACGCGTTTCACAAAGCCTGGTCTGCCCAGGTGGATGGACAGGATGCGGCCATCCTGCGGGCCAACCACATCATGCGTGGCGTACGCGTGCCCGCGGGATCCCATGAGATACGCTTCGAATACCAACGCCCTATAGCGAGCTTGAATGGATTCCGCATCAGCTCCGCAGCCCTCCTCGTGATGATAGGGGCAAGCCTTTTCCATGGCTTCCGCCCCCTGAAAAGGCCCAAGGCGAAAACCGGCACCGACCCCGAATCCTGACTCGATATGTGCGGCATCTTCGGAGCGATTACCCCGACGGGCCTTTCCCCGGAAACCCGGGCCCAGGTTGACAACTCCATGCGCCATCGCGGGCCAGATGGCCATGGTCACCACCAATTCGCCTTTGAGAACCGGCCGGTCATCGATTTTCTGCATCGGCGCCTGTCGATCATCGACCTCAGTACCGCGGCAAGCCAACCCATGGCCTACCGTGAGGATCGTTACTGGATCACCTATAACGGCGAAGTCTATAACTACATTGAATTGCGAGAAGAGTTGAAACGCCTCGGCGCGACTTTTCGAACCCAGAGCGATACGGAAGTGATCCTCGCCGCCTATGCCCACTGGGGTGAAGATTGCGTACATCATTTTAACGGCGACTGGGCCTTCGGTATCGTGGATCGCCAACGCCAAACATTATTCCTCAGCCGCGACCGGGTCGGGGTCAAACCGCTGTACACCTACCAGCGGGGCAAGGCCTTTTATTTCGCCTCGGAAATCAAGTCGCTCTTCGCCCTGCCTAAAGGTCCAGACCGTACCTATGACGCAACCGCCTTACACTTAAAGGTTGTGGCCAATACCTCGGACTATTCGGACGCAACCCTGTACCGGGAAATACGCCAGCTTCCGGGTGGTCACCGGGCGGTGATCGACCTTGCATCGGGGGCAGTCAAGGTGGAACCCTGGTGGACCCCGGAAATCAATACCTCACGTGAACCTTTTGACGAGGCCAGGGCGAAAACCTACGCCGAAGAAATTCATGCGAACCTGGAAGACGCTGTCCGCCTGCGTCTGCGCTCTGATGTGCCGGTCGGCACCTGCCTTTCCGGAGGCATCGACAGCTCGGCCATCGTGGCGATAGTCGCTGGCCTGCAAGGGCGGAAGGCAGGCGATCTGAACGGATTGCGCACCTTTACCGCTGCCTATCCAGGCGACGCGATCGACGAAGAGAAGTGGGCACGCTCGGTCATCGATCAAATGCCATGCGAACCACATTTTGTGTATCCCAAGGTCAACGAATTCGCGGACGACCTGGACGACCTCCTGGGCAGCCACGACGAAATCTTTGGCTCATCGACCGTCTATGCCCAATACCGGGTGATGCAACTGGCGTCCCAACACGTGACGGTCGTCCTTGATGGTCAGGCCGCGGACGAAGTGTTTGGCGGATATCCCCGTCATCAAGCGGCCTTTCTCCGCAGCCTCATCAGCGCCGACCCGCGCACGCGATCGTTCGCCGCGGTATATTTCGCCTCACGTCTAAGCCTCGGCGTTGCCGACCGCCTTCTGCTCAAGAAAACCTTTCAACGCAAGGCCCGCATGGTCGAAGAAATGACCGGCCTGGCCTGCCCCTGGAATGACTTTCTGCATCACGTGACGGAGAAATGTTATGCGCCGCTCGCTCGCAATCTTTTCCAGGATGTGTTGCATTACAACCTCCCGCGCCTGCTGAAATACGAGGACACCAACTCGATGCGATTCGGCATCGAATCCCGCGTCCCCTTCACCGATTACCGCTTGATCGAGCACGCCTTCCAGATCCCATCGGCATACAAGATCCATCGGGGGCACACGAAATACATTTTACGCCGCGCCGTGGAGAACCTGCTCCCCCCCGAGGTTACCTGGCGGACAGACAAGATCGGCTTTGCCACCCCGGAAAAGCAATGGCTGGACCAGCTCCCACGCTTTCAGGCATTCCTGAAGGCCCGCGAACTGAAAAACAGCGCCGATCGATTCTGGTGGCGACTTTTTCAACTACATGAAACCTTGAACAACCCCGCGTGAAAGCGACATGGTGAACGGATGAAGAACCTGCAACTCCTCAAGCTCAGTTTCCTGATGGCGATGCTCTGTGGATGCGGGGGAAGCGGCGAAAACACGGGGGCATCCGGAAAGACGCAGGCCAAAAGCCCGGTGATCACGCTGGCTTCGCAGCTCGCCGCACAGCGGGATCCGGCCCTTCTTCTCAAGCCGGCCCCGGGAAAACCGGCCATGATATCAACCTTCGACCAGAGCGGTGGCAATGCCGACTGGAGAGAACTGAGCCCCGAGGACGTAGGCCCGGATGGACTGGTTACCCTGGTGGAACTCCAGGGGCCCGGTTGCGTTACCCGGCTCTGGAATACCAGCCTTGGCACCAAGGAGTGGCACTTTTTCTTTGATGGTGAATCCCAGGCACGGCTGACGGGAAATAACCGGGATTTCTTCGGCGGCAGATTCCCCTTCGTTCCTCCGCTTGCCGACATCGTCAGCGGGGGTTTCTATGCCTATGTGCCCCTTCCCTACAGCAAGTCACTCCGCATCGCGGTGAAGCCCCACAGCTTCCCTCCCGGAAAACGCCGTTATTATCATGTGAATACCCTCAGCTATCCCCCGGGTACGGATGTCGTGTCCTACCCCGGGAAACTCACCGACGAGGACACGGACGCGGTGAACGATATCGTAGATAAATGGTCCAGAATCACCGACACATACGCCGGTCTCGGGAACGGCGGCGAAGCAACAAGTCTTGAACTCCGCCCGGGAGGGAGTGCGGAATGGCTGAACACCCGGGGCAGCGGAACCCTGACCTCGTTTTCCATCGGGTTGGACATCTCTCCCGCGGCGGATCCGATTGCACGGGACCGGGTACTGAGGGACCTGGTCCTGGAAATGTACTGGAACGGCATGGCCGAACCCAGTGTCCAGGTGCCGTTCGGCGATTTTTTCGGCAACCCGTTCTACGGAAGACGGTATACCTCCAGCATGCTCGCCTACACAACTGGACGCTACACCTGCCGCTTTCCCATGCCGTTCAAACAAGGCGCCCGGGCCCTTATCCGCAACGACGGACCCACGACCGTCTCCGTGGATATTCGGCATCGGCTCGGCCCCGCATCAGAATCCGCATATGGCGCTTTTCACGCGGCCTTCAGAGGTGAAACGTCCCAGGGAGGGGTTACCCGGCAGTTCCCCTTTCGCATGCTGAGCACCAAGGGCAAAGGTCGTTACCTCGGCTGCTTCCTGACCGCGATGAGCACCGATAACTCCTGGTTCATACTCGAAGGCGATGAACAGATCCGCCTCGATGGCAACATGACCCCGAGTTTCCACGGCACCGGCCTGGAAGATTATTTCAATGGCGGCTGGTACTACTCGGGCATCTTCGACCTGCCCTACCACGGCCTCGTGAACAAACGGCCGATCCATACCGACCAGTATCGCCTACATATCCCTGATCCGATTACCTTCAACAGCGAGATCAGCGTGAACATCGAATTCGGGCATGGCAACACCTCGCGCGGCTACATGTCGAGCGTGGTCTTCTGGTACCAGGAGCCCGCGGTAAAAACACCCTACCCCGTGCCAAGGGATGCTGCACGAAGGCCCCCGGTAGACCCGAAGGAAAAGGACGCGATCATGTCCGTGCTATTCGAGCTCGAACGGCTGA
Organism: Verrucomicrobiota bacterium; assembly: GCA_046581765.1. Taxonomy (GTDB): domain Bacteria; phylum Verrucomicrobiota; class Kiritimatiellia; order SS1-B-03-39; family UBA6053; genus JAPYUI01. The sequence goes on along the minus strand of JAYGFS010000468.1, from coordinate 491 downwards.
AACTCTACGAAGAGGCACGCGAACGCTGCGAAACCTACGCGCAGATCTTTCCCGACATAGCCGACACGATGGAATTCCGCGCGACGGGTTACACGGAAATCCTGGACGGCTTTAGCGCCACCAAGCCGCTGTATGAAGTCCTGAAGGACGCGGCGATCGATCCCGTGGTCCGCACCGCCGTCGGCAATTACCTGAACATGAAGCAAATCCCCAACTACACCGTGGTCGCCGTGAACAGCAACGGGCCGTCTGTGACCTGGATCGACGCCAAGGCGATGACCACCCAGATCGACAACCCGGCCGATTTATATGTCCGGGCGACCACCCTTCAACCGGGTGAGCATGCGATCTCGGCCCAGATCGTTCTCAAGCGGCCCGATGCCTGGTACTCCCTGCATCTGCAGACCTCGACTACGAATTTCGTCGCCGACGGTAGTTGGGAATGTACAGAAACCCGGCCCCAGGGTTGGCCGAATGCCTATTCGGACAGT
>JAYGFS010000453.1:0-5344 GCA_046581765.1 Verrucomicrobiota bacterium | reverse complement strand
GCCGCCGTCGCCCGGTTGCACGAATCCAGCCCCCGCGATGTGTACGAAACGTACCTGGCAGAATTAATTGAGCTGATGAAGCTCCCGGGAAATAGGCGCCGTCCCCGCCTGAACGCTCCCTTTGTGGAAGATCCCGGCTTGCCTTCATTTACGCCGACCTCCCCGGCTGAGGCGGCGGGAGGCATCAACCCCAAGTCCTTGAAGGGCCTGCTCATCGACGATGAGCAGGCCGTCTTTTCCGGCAAGTGGATAAAGGGATCGGGGTTGAAGGGCTTCGTCGGCACCCACTACCGCTACGGCCGTTCCGGCCAGGCACGTTATCCCTTTACCATACCCGAGTCGGGTCCTTGGGATGTTCGCGTCAACTGGTTGCCGCACGAGAATCGTTCATCGAGGACCCGGGTTCTGATCGAGCTTGCGGGCAAGGTCGTGGCGGAACAGCGGGTGAACCAGCGCCAGGCCGCCCTGCTGAAACACGGCTTTCACTCGCTTGGGCGGCACACCTTCACCGCGGGCCAGAAGGGTGCGGTCATTCTGCTGACCGAAGGTGCGGACGGGAACGTGCACGCGGATGCCGTGCAGCTCCTGAGAGTAAAATAAGGACGTATGTCCCCGCGCATCCAGGTGCCGCTTGCCATGTTGTTCCGCCTCGTGGCGGTGCTGTCCATAGGCTGGATGATTCATCGCCACCACCTGCGCGTTATCGAGGAGGGGCAGGATCCCATTCGCCTTTCGGAGGTGAAAGCCTTTCTTCACCAGGCCCATGATCTGGCCCTTGCGGGCGATCCGGGTGGAGGCTTGCAGGTGGTAGATGCGACCCGTACCCGTATCGGGTACGTGGCTCGCAGCATGCCACACAGCCGATCCATCAAGGGCTACTCCGGCCCGAGCGACGTGCTCATGGTGTATGATGCAGATGACAAGCTGCTCGGCATCACGATCCGGCACAGCTACGACACCCCGAGTCATGTTGAAGACGTGGTTGCGGATTACCTATTCATGGAGCGGTGGAATGGCTTGACGCCCCGCGAGATTGCCCAGATGGGGGACTTGAAGCGGTCCAGGGTGTACGGCGTTTCCGGCGCGACCCGCACCAGCGAGGCGGTGGCGCAAAGCGTCGCCTTGCGGGCGGGCATCGGCCGGGACCAGGCGATGGCGCAGGTCCATCATTTTCGCTGGCAGGATGGGGCCCTGGTCCTGGTTGCGCTTGCCGGTCTTGCACTCACCTTTATCAAGCATCCCCTCCTGCAGCGCCGGCGTTTTTGGATACACCTCGTCATCGTGCTCTATCTGGGGTTGATCAGTGGCGATCTACTCGCCCAGTCATTGCTCATCAGTTGGGTTGAGCACGGGATTCCCTGGCGGACGCTCCCGGGCCTGGTCATCCTGGTCGCCGTGGCATTTATCATTCCCTGGAGTACCGGCAAGCCAACCTACTGTACACACATCTGCCCGCACGGACAGGTGCAGCGTTGGTTGACCAGGTGGGTGCCCCCGAAAGCCCGTTTCCCCCTGCACCGCGATATCCGCTGGGGGCTTTTGGCCCTTCCGGGAGGACTGCTGATTTTGACCCTGCTGGTTACTTTTCTTAAACTACCGCTCGATCTCGCGGGGATCGAACCTTTCGATGCCTGGTCCATCCGCAATGCGGGCCTCGCGACCCTCGTGGTGGCGGGTATCAGCCTGGTATTTTCTGCCGTGGTCCCGATGGGCTACTGTCGCTACGCTTGCCCGACGGGACTGGCCCTGAACCTCGTGCGTCGACATGGCACGGGCTTCGGACCCCGCGACGCCTGGCTGCTCGGCATCCTGCTGCTTAGCGCCCTGCTTTATTTCGGTTACGCCACCTGGAAACCCTGGATCACCGGATGAGCCACCTGAAGCGCGGCATCATCGTACTCCTCATTTTCCTCGGCCTGTCCTGGACGGTCCATCGGGAGGTCGGGAAGCTCCGCCACGAGCACCGGGTTCGCTCCATGCTGCTGGTGATCCAGGAAGGTCTCCAGCGCTATCATGTGGACCAGGAGAAATATATTCCCCGGGTGACCCTCACGGGTTCCGAACTCATCCGGGTGTTGCTGGATTTCGAGTTTCTAGCCGAGGTCCCGCTCAACCCGTGGACAGGCCAGGCCTGGGCGCTGGACAACGAAGAGCCCGATCACCTGCGCTACCAAACGGATCCTCATTTCGAGACCTACGCCCTGCGGGCCCTGGTGCCCGACTCCGATGAAATCCTACTGGAGATCGATAGCGTTCACCATCTATCGCTTGAATAGTGTAACCAGCGTTAGGAAAAGGTTGTATTTTTTGCGACCGGGTTCGCAGTGAACATTGATTTCCTGGCTGTCCGCTCAGGCGAGATTGCGTTCGATAAACACGGTCTGCATCCCCGCGGCGTGGGCTCCCTGGATTCCCACTTCACCATCCTCAAACACGAGGCATTTTTCCGGGGCCACCCCGAGCAACTGGGCAGCGTGCAAAAACATGTCCGGTGCCGGCTTGCCTTGGTCCACGTCCTCAAAATTAACCAGGTGTTCAAAGTGGTGTCGGATACCGACGCGTTCCAGGCTGAGGTGAACGATTTCTTTCAGGCCGCCGGTGACGATGGCGACCGGGTGCGTCTTCGCCACGGATTCGAGAAAGGCGACAACCGGGGTGATTGGCTTGATCTGGTCCATGTGCGTGCGAAAAAACGTGCGTTTTATTTTCATGAGGGCTTCCCCATCGAGCTGCACGCCGAATCGTTCATTCAAGATGCGTACCAGCTCGTGGGTTTCAACCCCGGCGAGCTCGTAATACATTTCCTCAGGAAAATGGAAGGACTCGCCGCGTTCCTTGATGGCGTGGACCCAGCCCTGGTAGTGGATGGGCATGGTGTCGACGAGGGTGCCGTCACAGTCGAAAAGGTAGGCTTCAAAGGGGCCTTCCGGAATATTGAGCATGTGCCAGGGCGTTTCAGTCATGTGGATGATGTACGTTATAGCCCGCGTTTTTGCCAGAAGCTTGTGGCTTTGAGTTGCTCGTGAAGGTGCTGTAAGGCGTATTGGATTTCCTGTTTGCGCGCCTGTGATGCGGGGTTGGTATCGAGCTGGGCGTAATCGCGCAGCAGATTCTCCGCTTCGAGGAGTAGGTCGGGAAGGGATTCCAGGTCCCGGGGCAGATTGGATGCGTGGTCGAGCATGGCGACCAGGTGATCGGCATCCAGGCTGAAGGCATCGACGTCCTGGCGGAAGCGGCCGGAAGGAATCCGGAGGGCCTGGCGAAGGACCTGCGCCAGGGCATTGCGGGCTTGTTCCGCCAGGGCTTCCCGTCGACTGGCTTTGCTTTCGATCTGCTTGAGGCCGGGTGCATTCCGGGCCTTGACCGGACGCCGCCGGTCCTGGCGGAATTGAAACAGGACAAACCCGGTGAGAATGGTGATGCTGATGATGAGGGCCATTTTCTCGGCCAGGGTGAGCAGGCCCCAGAGCAGGACGAAGATCGCAAGCAGGGGAACAAGGTATTTCAGCCTCTGTTTCATTCGGGTTTTTCGTGGCCATTTAGACGTGAATGTCTATCATCCGTAAATGAATCCAACCCTGGAGAAAGCTCGATGAAAATTTGGATCATAGGTCTGTTGAGCGCGTGCATGGTAATACCCGTATACACCGAGAATCATGAGCGCGAGGGCGATGAGCGCGAGCACGGAGAGCGGTTTGAGGAGGAAGATGGGGGCGAAGAGGCGCAGCGGGAGCATCGGGACCTTGAGCCGCTTGGTAAAACCCTGCGTCTTGAGTTCAAGGCATTGCCGGAAGAAGATGAAGAGCCCTTGGCCCTGGTGGTCGCCACGACCGATTATGGCCTCGCAGTTGAGATGGAGGGGGCGGATGAACTATTCCGCTTCGAGGTCGAAGGTGAGTTGATTCTGCTGGATGATGATCGCCTTGGCCTGACCTTCGACCTGCACCTGGTTATCGAAGGCGAGGAAGGCAAGATAATGTATAGCGCGCACGGGAGTACGATCTCAAGGATCGACGGGAAAGCCGAGTTGGCGACTTTTGGGGATAAAACCTTGTACGTCCTCGTTACGGAAGTGGAGTAAGCGAAAGGAAATACGGAGATACGGCATGAAACACCTGAAATTTTATTTACTGTCCTGTCTGCTTGCTGGCGCGGTAGCAGCTGATTCGCTGAAGCCGGGTGAGAAGGCCGATGCGTGGAAACCGCTTTTCGATGGCACGAGCTTGGAGGGTTGGAACAGTTGGAAAACAAAAAAACAAGTGGAGCCCGGAGCCTGGAAGGCCGAGGGAGCTGAGCTGGTGATCAGTGGAAAGGGCGGTGGCGATATCTACACCGCGGAGGCCTACGAGAACTATGAAATGGTGATCGAATGGAAGACGACGGGCAATAGCGGGCTCTTGTTTCGTGTGGATCCCTCGCACAAGGGTGCGATCTGGAACAAGGCCCCGGAAATGCAGATCGACCAGGGCAACCCGACGGCGAAAGGCAGCACCTCTGCCGGGGGCCTGTACGCGCTCTACGGTTTTACGGGGGAGAAGGTGTTCTATCCGGCTGACTGGAACCACGTGCGTGTGCGCTGTGAAGATGACCACTTCACGATCTGGTTTAACCATAAGAAAGCGTATGAATTCACCGTGGGAAGCGACGATTGGAACGCGCGCGTAGGGAAGAGCAAATTCAGGAAATACGAAGGATTTGGCGCATTGAAGAAGGGCCACCTCGGTTTGCAGGATCACGGGCATTCCGTACGTTTTCGCAACATAAGGATTCGCGCTCTCTAGGGGTTTCTCATGGCCTATCTCCTCGGATTGAACGGACAACGCCAGGGGCGCGATCTACCGCTGGATCGCGATCTCCTGCACTTCGGCCGCAGCGAGGCCAATGATTTCATACTTGAGGATCCCTCGGTTTCCGGGCGGCATTGCACCATCATTCGGCACGAAGACCACTACGTGGTTCGCGACCTCGACTCGTCGAACGGGACGCGGGTGAATGATCATGAAGTTTCGGAGTCCAAAATCGAATCCGGGGATATCATTGAAATGGGCTCCCTGTTATTTCGCTTCATGGCGAGTACTGTTGCGGTATCCGAGAAAGCGACGCAGGTTTCGGCCGCAGGGGATCCGTTCTCTGATGAAAAGGAGGCCCCTGAGCCGCCCGCAGGCAAAGAACCTGCCCCATCCGACCCGATTGATCAGGAAGAGGCGCTTGAGCTTCCACAGCCTTCAAAACCCGATGAGGTCCCGCCACGACCGGAGGCGAGTTCTGCGCACGCGCCCTCGTCGGCCGCCTTGCCTTCCGGGCGGCTGCCGGTGGATTTGAGCTGTAGATCGGAAGAGCGTCG
>JAYGFS010000375.1:0-12548 GCA_046581765.1 Verrucomicrobiota bacterium | reverse complement strand
GCCGGGACCCCGGCGAAAACCGAGACCAAGGTGGACCTGAGCAAGATCGATACGCGGATGGGCGAGGTGGGGAAAATGGCTGTCGAGGATGTTATCATCGCGCTGGACAGGGTGAAGGGTGACAGCAAGCTCGGCGAGAAGCTCTTCACCCGCCAGGGCTGCGTGGCCTGCCACACGTTGCGAGCCGATGAGACCCCCAAGGGGCCCTACATGGGCCACGTGGGCAATATCCTGAACCGGGACCAGATCGCGGAGTCGATCCTGAAACCCGGGGCCACCATCTCCCAGGGCTTCGCGACGGTGTCGATCAGTACCACGGACAAGCAGGCGGTTGCCGGCTTCGTCACCGCCGAATCCGCCACGGAAATCGAAGTCCGCGACATCGCGGGCAAGGTATACAGGATCAAGAGCAGCACCATCAAGAGCCGTCACGAGCTCCCGATATCGATGATGCCCCCCGGGCTTGCGAATGCCCTGAGCATGAGGGAATTCGCCTCGCTGGTGAAATTCCTCAGCGAGCGGAAGAAATAGGCCGGATCGTTCAGCGCCCTGGAAGCGCTTGTGTTGATGCACGCGTGGCGGGGCACGCTCCGTCCCGCGCCCGGCTACGGCTTCTTGGCCAACAGGACCTTGACCACGGCCTCGATCTTATCTTTCTGGTAGTTGTGGCCCTGGACGGTGGTGACCAGCTTGCCGTCCGCATCCCTCGCGATGATGCCGTGGGATTTTATGCCCGCCTTCTTTACCTCCTCTGCGGCACCCGGCGAGCTCATGCTCCTGGTAACGAAATTGATCTGCGAACCGTGTACTTTCTTCAGGTCATGCACGATGACCGTAATCTTGTCACACATCAGTCAGCCATCGAAGAAAAAGTAGGACAGCGTCGCTTTCTTTTTCGCGGAATCGGCGTGACCCAGGCTTGCAAACAGCAGGGCCATCACCACCAGGGCGGGTATCTTTCTCAAGAGCTTCATCTACGGTCTCCGGTTCAGCCACGTGGGCATACAGTTGAGAACATATCAGGTCAGGGCCGTCCTGCACACCCATAAATCCCCTGAATTCGACAACCCGGATACGTGCCCATCACGCGCTGAATGACAATAACTGGACAATGAGGATCACGGCCTGGTAAGGGGTCTGGTCATTGATGGCCGATGTATCCAGGCTCCGCTTCTTCAGCAGGGCCCTCGCCCAGTCCCTGCCCGAGCCACCCTGCCGGAACCCGACCCCGTTTCGCCAGGAGAGATCCCGTAAATTGTTCTGGAGCTGGGTCGCGATGTCCTTCTTGCCATGCTCTTCGGACCAGACGAGCCAGCACAGCAGGTGGCGGGTCATATCCCAGGCTTCCCGGGTCGTCCAGGCCGAGCGCGGCAGGTACAAGGCACCCCCGGCCCAGGGCGCCCCCTCTTTCGCCTGCCCGGCCGAGTACGCGAGGGCATCGTTCAGGACCTTGCGGACGATGCCGCCCCGCAAGCGCTGGTCCAGCGTGCCCAGCCAGGCCGTCGCCTGCTGGCGCTCCTGGTTCGTTTCGCCCGTGAGCATGATGGTGGTCAGGGGCCGCACCGCGCCGGCCCGCATGCCCAGCAGGAGCCCGGCCAGCGCCTGCTTCCGGGAGGGGTCCTTGGCGGCGGCCAGCATGAGATCCTTGATGGCGTCCACCCCGCGAATCCGGGTGAGGGCCGCACCGGACCACATCTTGACCAGGTCCGGCGTGTCCGAGTCATCCATGATCCGGGTGAGGGATTGCACGGCTTCCTTCGACCCGATGTCGGCCAGGCAGGCGATCGCCCAGCCCCGCCGATTGTAGTCGTTGCCTTCGACCGCTTCGCCGATCAAGTCCGGCAAGGCCTTGTCGCCGAGGGCGATGATCGTGTCCGCTGCAGCTTCGGAGGTTTCCGGGTCGGACAGCGCGGTCATCAGCACCTGCACCGACTTGGATGCAGCCGCCTCGCTGTCCTCCACCCCGATCCCCGTCAAGAGGAACAGCCCCAGTGCGTAAACGGCACCCGTCCGCCTGCGAATCATCAGCAGGCCGAGCAGGAGGATGAGGGCACTTCCAAGCACCACGGTTTTCTCCACTGCCTGCCCGTGCTCATTCATCCCCAATTTCAATTCCCGGGCGGCGAAGGGCTTGAAGTGCAAGTTGTGCTTGGCGATCACCTCGCGTGGAAAGTCACCTTCAATCACCGTGAGCACCATGCCGTCGAAAGCCTCCTTTACCGCTTCCGCCGCCGCGAGTCGCTCCCGGGAAATCACCTCACCAATCAACTTATCCACATTCTCGCCACGGAGCCCGAGCCGCTCGCCGATCTTTAACAACTCCTTCTCCCGGGCCTCGAAGGGGTGGGTCAATTCCCCCGTCTTTACCGCCAGCAGGTCCGCACTCAGCAGGTCGTAGGCGTCCCCGTTCTTGGGCCGCGGATCCCGGTTGTACCGGGGCTGCTTGAACAGCCCCATCTTTTCCGCTTGCTCCAGGGTCCCGCCCAGGACCTTCACCGGTAAGGGCTCGGTCATGTTGCGCAGCAACTGCCTGCCGCTGATCTTCCCCTGGACGAACTTCGCCGGAAGCTCCTTGATCTGCATGCTCTGCTCGCTGAACAGGTAGACAATATTGTGCAGGTCCCCGGCGTTGAAGGCCGAGAGCCGCATGGGAACGACGGGCTTGTCCGTCTTGAAACGGAAGCCCATGGCCTGCACCGCGCCCTCGAAGCCGGTGGCGTCATCCACCAGCGCGTCCGCCTTGCGCATGCCCGGGCGCGGCTCGACAGCCTGCTGGCTGCCCACGTTCGCCTTCACCGCGACAAAGCACCAGTCCGCCTCAATGTACTCCGCGCACACCCCGTCCATCCCGGCCGGGTATACATAGTGATGGGCCCGCATCCAGGCCGCGAGCGCCTGGGGGTCCGCGGCGGCCAGTACCACCACCTGGTACATCCCCACCGCCTCTTCCTTGAGCACGGTTACCCGGCCAAGGAAAAGCTCATCGGCATCGACTCCTCCCGCCTGGCTCGACAGCCGCTTGGCCATCTTGAGCTTGGGCCGCAGGTCCACCACGATCACCGGGGGATCGATCGCATGCTTCAGGTGCGTGAAAATGTTGTCACTGACCTTGCGAATATCGGGGACAACCGGAAAGGGAATCAGCATTCCGAAATCGGTCAGCTTACCCTTGAAGCCGGGCCGCAGGGCAATATCCTCAATACCGTCCTTGAAGAAGACATAGGTCAACTGGTCGCCCACCCGGGTCAACTCCGGCGTCCCGGACGTCAGCATGATGGGCGGCACCATCCCGCAGGGGTCCGCAGATACCAGGGGAATGCTCATCACAATACATGCGAACCAAGCGAATTTGATCATAGGGCGTCTCATTTTTCACCTCGTGCCAGTTGGGTATGCCAGATCGATGCGTTCGGCTTCGCCAGGGCGAGCTGAATCTCCACCCGGGCGGGCATACTTTGTTTTCCGTTGCTGATAAAAAGCGTTCCCAGTCGGCCCCACTTGTTTTCTTCCTGGACCGTGAACCACGGTCCGGCCGCAAAGTGGCGGCCTTCCAGTCACAAGCGTGACCACAGGTGGTGGAGCCCCACCCGGTGGATGGTAAAGCTGATCTCGGGCGGGTGAAACCCGACCGCATCGCCTGGATGCAGGTGCTGCTTTTCCCCGATCGGAACCCGGCGATCCATGCGGAGGCGTTCCACCCCCTCGGCATCGATAATCCGCAGGACGATACGCGCCTCATCGCGGGCCAGCTCCCTTTTCAAAAACGCGGCCTGCCCCGTTTCCAGGGTTCCGAGCCCGTGGCTCCGCACATAGGGAATCACCTCCCCGGCATGGAAGAGGAGGGTCTCCAGGGCCAGGCTGGTCTCACCGGCCTTCAGCCCGGCCAGGTGTTCCAGGCAGCTGGCGATTTCCACCGGGCTGATGGTTGCGGCCGGGGGCCCTGCCACGGAGCAACCGGCGGCACATCCCGCCGGCTGCTTCGTGCGTTCGAATTCACCGGCTGCCACACCTGCCGTGGCCAGGACGATGAATGCGACCAGGGATCTAGGGGTTGTTTGTTGTTTCCTCTTCATGGGTCATTGCTTCAAGGACGTACAGGACACCAAGGATCTTGGATATTAGTAATTTTTTTACCGGCGGGGGGCCTTTTGCCCGGGTCCACGCGGCCAGACACAAAAAAACGACGACCTGAGGGGCGCCGTTTTCATAAAGCCCCGGCGGGGCCTAATACACCGCCGGACCCTCGTCTTCCCGATCCATGAAGCCGAAAAAGGAGACTTTTCGACGATTCCGCCAGGTGGCCATCAGGACGACAAACAGCGCACAATAAGCAGCGGTACTCGGCTCCGGAACCTTGGCATAGGTTAACCCGAAGGAGGCTATCTGCCCCTGGAATCCGAACGCGCCCGTGCCCATGAACAAATCGGTCGAGGCACTACCACGTGCATAATCACCATTGGCTCCACCCAGGCCGGCAGAATTACCACCCGTCCAGTCGAGAAAGTCGGTCGTTCCATTCAACAGGGTCTGCTTATTACTCAGGTGATTTCCATTCTTGTCTTCCACCCGCAGCTGGATGAAATTGTACTCGGCATTGATATGGGCCCTGGCATAAAAGAAATCGGTCCCGGGAACAAAACCGGAAAACAGCCCGGACTGGAGATCGATCTCGGCGTGACCGGCCGCATTTCCATCTATCCCTCCGTTGGCATTGAAACTGACTGCACCGAAAACGAGACGACCGTCATTTTCAATGCCGAGGGTCAAGCCGTCACCATTTCCGCCTGTCTCAAAAAGGATTTCCCGACGCGATCCCAGGCTCGCCGGACTGAAATATATCTCGAAGGTCGCCAGGTCCTTATCGATGCCGTTGTACGCCCCGTTCCACGTCTGCTGGTTGAACCGGTCACCCGAACCATCGAAACTCATCGCCTTGGTGGACCCGGTGAAAGCCTGGGCGGAGGGACTGCTGATACTCACCACAGACGTATCGCCTACGGGGTTGAAGTCGTCGTGTTCGCCGGTGGTGCTGATGATGCCCGCCGGGCCTAAGCCCTGGTCCTCCACGTTCCAATGGACGTTAAACACGCCCGCCTGGACACCCAGCGCGAGTCCCAGAAAACACCCGCTCAGCTTTACCACGGTCATCACGCGCACAATACTAGGCCGCTCGCCTGGCTTTGAATAGGACAAATCCCGAAAATTTTATGCGGGATACGTTTTTACAAGGCTCTTATAACAAACTGCTTATATGGATTAAAATCCACCACATGGGGCGGCTTACCGGGCTGAAAGGATGGCCGGAAGCGGGTCGATATACCCGGGCAGATCTGCGCTCAGCAGGTCGTGTGAGCCCGGCTCATCTTCCGGTCAATCATTCCGTAAGGCCTCGGCGGGTGAGATGCGGGCCGCCTGCCGGGCGGGCAACCAGGAAAAGAGCAGGCCGACACCCAGGGAAACCCCGAGTGGAACCCAGAAGATCTCGGGCCCGATATAGGTGGGGAAGGTCAACTGTTCCCGGAGCAGGACGAGCAAGCCATAGGCACCGGACGAGCCCGCGAGGGCCGCCACCAGGGTCAACCACAGGGCCTCCAGCATAAACAGGGCGTAAATATCCCCGGGAGAAGCACCGAGTGCCATGCGCAAGCCGACCTCGTTCACCCGCTCGCGCACGTTGGCGATCATCAGGCTCATCAGCGTGGTTCCCCCGAGCAGGAGGCAGAGCCCGGCAATGCTGCCGGTGGTCAAGGTGATAAGCCGCTGCAGCTGGGCAATTCCGCTGATCAACATGTCCGCCGTAACCACGCGCACGGGACCGATCGTTGCCTGCTCCGGTGCGAGCAACCGTTCAACCACCTGCCTACTGGCATCTGCAGACAAGCCCGCGGGATGCCGCACATACACCAGCTCCACCTTGTCGGCTTCGGCGTAACGCGCCGAAGACCATACCGGGGCAAGCGTATGCGGAATGATGACCATGGGGCCCGTACCCGCCAGGTCCGGTCGCAGCTCCTGCAAGGCGGAGCCGGTGGCCTTGACGATTCCGACAACCTGCAACCAGGCCGGGTGGATCTGAATGAAATCGTGCAGGTGCACGTCATGCTTTCGACTGTACGCCTCGGTTACCAGGCAAAAGGCCTGGCGGTGATCAAGATCCGCCACGTCCAGCATGCGACCCTGCAGCAGCCCCCAGGGACGCACAGAGAGCAGGTGCGGATCACCCGCGAGTACGCGGGTTGATTCCCCACCCCCCGGCTCGCGAACCGTATACGGCCTCACGCTGCTGAACACATGGTCAGGCAGGCTTGCGCGCAAGCGATCCAGGTGCGCCTGCTGGATCCCCCGGTTCCCGGAATCCGCAACAATGGCGAATACATCCGCCCCCATCTCTGCGCTAATCATCTCCGCTCTTTCGGTCAATCCATAGAGGGTCGATATCAGCACGGTTAAAGACAGTATACCCATGGCGATCGCCAGGAGTGCCAGCAGGCTTCGCCCGGGTCGACTGATCGTGCTCTCGAACACGTCGCGCAGGATCCTCACGCCGACACCGCCTCGCGAATGCGGCCATCCTCGCAAACCAGGTGCCGGGTGGCATACGGGAGCAGGGCCGGGTTATGGGTGACCAGCAGGACCGCGATGCCGCGCCCGTGCAACCGGGCCATCGCCCGCATGACATCTGCGGCGGTGGCGGCATCCAGGTTGCCGGTTGGTTCATCGGCAACGATTAAACGCGGGGGATGTACCAGGGCACGGGCAATCGCGACCCGCTGCATTTCCCCGCCCGAAAGCAGCCTCGCTTTCTGGTGCTTGACCGCGCTCAAGCCCAATTCGTCCAGCACGGCATGCGCGCGATCGCGGGCTTCATCCTTCAGGTAACGAAAACGAAAGAGCACGTTGTCCAGGACCGATCGATGCGGCAGGAGGTGAAACTGTTGAAAAATCATCCCGATCCGCTCCCGGCGAATCTCGCGTGCACGCCTGCTGTCGCCCGGGCCAATGCGTTCCCCTTCGAAGGCCAGGCGACCCCGGGTCGGTACATCCAGCAGGGCCGCCAGGTTCAACAGGGTGGTCTTCCCCGAGCCCGAGGGGCCGGTAATCACGCAGAATTCGCCCGCTTGAATCTCCAGGTCCACGTCGCGGAGCACCGTCCGGAGGCCACCCGGGCTTCGGTATTCCTTGCAGAGTCCTTCCGCGCGCAGGACGGGCTCGCTCACGGCGCCGCTACCCGGTCGCCGGGCGCGAGGCCCTCCAGCACCTCGAAATGCGTCGCGTTGCCCTGGCCGATGCGAAGCGCCACGGTCGCCTCCGCATCACCCTGCCTCCTGCGAACCCAGGCCCGGCCGTCCCGCCAATCCACCAGGATGCGGGGGATCAACACGGCATCCATTTGGTGATGGGCCAGCACCTTCGCCCGTACAGACATCCCCGAGCGCAAACGTGCATCCCGCTCATCGAGCCGGATGGTCACGGTAAAATATTTCTGCCACGCCGGCTTGCCGGACACCGCGTGCGCCATCGTGCCGATCGCGTCGACATGGCCCTTCAGCGCCAACCCGGGAAACGCGGCGGGGATGACCCGGGCGATGTTTCCCGTACCCACTTGCGAGAGTTGCGATTCCGGGACCTCGCAACGCACAACCAGGTTGGACATATCCGCCAGGATCATGAATTTCTGGTTCCGGAATACGGTGTCCCCCACCCGGATCGTCCGGTATTCGCCATCCAGGTGGAGGGGCTGGTAGACGAGCACGCCGGGACGATCGGCGGTGATCCGGCAATGGGCGATCTGCTCCTGCGCCAAGTCCTGTTGTTGACGCGCCGTATCCAGGATCGCCTGCGCCCGCCGCAGGCTTCCCGGGTGAAGGAAACGCTCCGTGAGCACGAGACGGTTTCGCTGGGCCTTCACGCCCTCCCCGGCACGAAGCACCTTTGCCGCCTGTTGGGCCAACTCCTGCTCCGAGATCAAGTCACGCGCACGCAACCCCTTGGCGTCCTCGAGGAATTGCTGCTCCGCCTGCCACTGGGCCTCCATGTCACGCAGCTTATTCTGCAACTCGGCCAGCTGCAGCGGCAAGGACGCCTCGCGCAGGCCTTCCATTTCCGCTTCAGCCAGGATGAAGGCTTCCTTCAGGCCGAGAAAGTCCCGTTGCAGGGCGTGCTGGTCGAACGCCGCGAGCAGGTCACCCGGTTGCACCTGCATGCCTTCCGGGGCCAACTCGGTGATCGTCGCCCGATCGCTCAGGCGCGAGTAGACCGGCTGCTCATTGCGCGACTGCAGGGTCCCTTCGTGCTGCGACCAGACCACGAGCTCACCCGTCCCGATAAGCGTCCACTCGGTCGATTCGGGAACCGCGTCCGGCGCACGCTGCATAAAAAACAGCACGGCTGCCGCCGCCAGCAGGCCGAGGATGGATAGTCGTTTAGTCATCGCGTTGGGGTTCCCGCAGCGGAACGGGTTTAAGCTCCGCCGATGATTCGATCAAGGTTCCCATCGCGGCCTTTACCCGGTAGGTCGACAGGCGCGCGTCTGATGCCGCCAGGTACGAGGCACTTTCCGCCGCCTGCAACGCAGCTTCTGCGTCGGTCACGGAAAAATTATCCCCCCGGCGGAGCTCGTAGAGGGTCCGCGCCAGCTCGAGCCGCTTTTCGGCGAGGTCCAGGTTCCGCCCCGTGATGCCGATGGCGGCACGCGCACGACGGTAGGCACGAATGGCGGCACGCACCTCGCGACCCACCTTGTATCGCTGGCTCTCGATATCGAGTGCGGCCTGCTCACGGCTGCTGGCGGACTGGCGGATCACGGCTTTTTCGTCCCGGACATCAAATGCCGATCCCAGGCTCAGGCCGGCGAACCAGTTGTCATCCTTCAGCTCAAAAGGCTCGCCATCGACTTCCGGGCGCAATTCATAACGCGTAGTGACCTGCAGGTCGGGCCAGACCCGGCGCTGGGCAACCGCCAGCTTGCGATCGCGGTCGCGGTAATCATCCAGTGCCTGGGCAAAGTCGAGCCGGTGCTCGAGCGCGATCGCAACCGATTCGTCCAGGTCCCCGAGCACGAGTTCGACCAGGGCGGGCGGCTCCAGGCTGAGTTCGACCTGCTGGTCAAGGTTTACCAGGTCCGCGAGGTTCTCGACTTCTGCCTGGAGCTGTTCCTCGTCATTCTGCAGGCGTACCTCGGCCTGGCCGCGTTGCAGCTCAACCCGCAAGCCCGCCACGCGATTCTGCTTCCCCTGCTTTTCCCGCACCACGCTCAATTCATACAGCGCGTCCAGGCGCTCATAGGCGCGCCGGGACGAAGCGATCTGCTGGTGCAACAGGATGATCTGCTCAAAGGACCGCAACACCTCCAGCATAATATCCGCCTGGCGTGTCAGCAAGGCACGCTGGACCGCCCGAAAATTGCTCTCCGCCTGGAGGATCGGCTCCAGGGTGACTTTCCGCCCCATCTTTCGAAACAAGGGTTGGGAAAGCTCGAAGCGCAGGCTGCCGCCCTCGACCGTTTCGTTGTCATCGGTTTTGCTGACCTCGTACCCTGCCCGGCTGCTGATCTTTGTCCCCCAGGGCATTTTCCGCGAAAGGTTCATGCCGTAAAAAAGCGTCTCGTTTTCCCGCGAATACACGGCGCTTCCATCCGGCTCCAGGGTGGTCAGGAAGTCGTTGCGATTGAGTACCACGCTCAGCTCCCGCTTGTCGACCTGGAGCCGGGCCCCGAGAATGTCCCGGTTGTTGAGCAGGGCCAGGTTGACGGCTTCCTCCACGCCGATGGTCCGCGGCTCCTCCGCCCAGACCGAGGCGACCACACCGATGACCAGCACTATCCAAGGACCCCGCATACGGCTTTTGTAGGTCAAAGGGCCTGCAAAGGCCACCAAAAATCCCTATCCGATGGCCGGAAGAGTCCGGGGAAACCCCCCCGGCGATCGGAACCTTTCCCCCGCTGGGGAACAAACCCGTATTGCGGGATGCGAAAGCAGCCTTTGCATTCGACGAGACCCCTTGAGTCTGGCATGGATTCGCCCGTGAAAACCTTCTTTCAACAGCCCCTGCAGCTCGGGGCCCTGGCGATGCCCAACCGGGCCATTCTCTCGCCGCTGGCCGGGGTGAGCGATATTCCCTTCCGGCGGATTTGCCACGAGCTGCATGCCGGCCTCGCCTACGTGGAAATGCTCTCGGCTCCCGGGGTGCTCCACGGCAACCGAAAAACGCATGATATCGTGCAACGGCATCCGGCGGAACCACGCTGCGGGGTCCAGGTCACGGGTCCATCGCCAGAGAGTATTGCCACCGCGGGAAAGATGTTGCTGGACCGGGGCTTTGACACCATCGACATCAACATGGGCTGCCCGGTCCGGAAGATCGTCAAGAAGGGCTGGGGCAGCGCCATCCTGAAGGACCCGGAGCGCGTAGGGGCAACCATGGCAGCCCTCCGTGAGGCGGTAGACATTCCCGCCACGGCAAAAATCCGCCTGGGCTACACACCCGACTCGATCAACGTGGAGGAGATATGCACGATCCTCGCCCAGGCCGGGGCGGCGATGATTACGATTCACGGGCGGGTACGCAGCGACCGCTACAACCAACCGGTGCAATACGAGCAGATCAAGCGCGGCGTCGACGCGGCCCGGAAGATCAACCCCCGCATCATCACTGTCGGAAATGGAAATATTTTCGATTACACCACCTCGGTCAAGATGCAGTCGGAAACGGGGTGTGATGCGGTACTGGTGAGCCGTGGCGCGCTCGGGAATCCCTGGGTGTTCAGCCAGATCATCGACGGCCACACGGTACACCCGCTGGTGGACGAATGGCTGGAGGTGGTCCTCCGGCACCTCGATTATCACGTCGAGTTCTACGGATCCGAGTTGCACGCCACGGTCATGTTTCGCAAGCACCTGCTCTGGTACGCCTCCGGCTTTCCGAATGCCCGGAAGATGCGCCCGCGACTAAGTATCGTGAAAGAGATTCCAGAAATCCGCTCAATCCTTCGAAGCTATGCGGAGCAGTTGCCAAAAAATCTGCGCCGCTTCGACAACTTGAACGAATCCCACCTGCGGGTACAGCAGGCCGAACATGACCCGAAATACGAGATGGATCGCGACTTGGATCGTGGCGTGGACAAAGAGGTCATTTAGGCGGGTCATGCTGGCCCGGCGCAAGCATTGCTTTCGCTTCCCGCCGGGTATACTCTGCCCGGCAATGAAAGCATTTCGACCCATCCTGATCAGCCTTGTCCCTGCACTCCTCCTGCTGACGTCCTGTATCGAGTTTGACCGGCAGACCCTGACCTATCATCATGACGAGGACCTGGACGTGCTCCGGATTTTCCAGCAGTACGAAGGAATCAACGGATCGGACCAGGAAGACGGCATAAGCAATCGGGAAAAAACGCAACTGCAATCGCTGTACCAGCACCAGCGCACCTTCTTTTTTGCCAATTGGATCTGGGAATACAACGAGAACGATACGCGGGAGATGGTGTCAGCACCGTTCAGCAAGGCGAAGGAGGAGGGGCCACCCACCCCGCAGGAATTGGCAAGCCACCGGGCTGTCCAGGCATTTGCGCAACAACTGCTGAACCATGTGCGGGTCGAGAACGGGGCCTTCTACCGGAATAATGCGGGCGAGCTCTGCGCCTACCAGCGGGTAAAGGTGAACCGGGTGAGCGGGGTTCTCGGTGCGGCGAATCTCGCCATCCGGCAGCAAATTCTCAGCGACCATGTCCCCGATAATATCAGCCCGGCCTCCCGTCGGAAATTGCAGCGCGCGGCAGAGGAGAACCATGCCTTCATCCAGCTAAACGGAAATGAACTGCGCTTCCACTGGCCGATGGCCCCCATCGATTTCGCCCGGATGAAAAAACAATGGGGCCAGCGGATTGAGTCCGCCTTGCCGTCGGACGATCCAGCAGGGAAAGACGGGGAACTTGCCTGGGTGAAAAGCCTGATGGAGCAGGATGTCTGGATATCTTACCTCGACGAGACCCTGGTCGTCGCGGCGGGCTACCCAAGCAACACCCAGACGCGCGTGCACCTGGATTTGAACAAAAGCTACCGCGATAATATCGGCGCCCATGTCGAGGGAAACTTCGGGGTGGAGCAAGACTTGAACCTGGGAAAAATAAGGCAGGATTTCCTCCTGGGCTTGTAGCGGGCCGGCGTTTGCCCGCCCGGAGCCGAACAAGGGCTGCCCAAGAGCCGGACCCAGGGCCCTGTCCGTGCTCCCGTGGCGGATGGGTGTGATCACGTCTTGCGGGTTGGAGAATATCATATGAAAAAAGTAATGTTGCCCCTTTTCGCGTGCCTGGTCATCGCCGGTGGCGCAATCGCCGAGGACAAGAAGGCCGAACCCGCAGATTGGATTTACCTGGATAACGGCGTCTACCGGCTGGGCGTCATCAGGCACTTTGGGGCAGGCATCGGCTACCTGTCCCGATCGGGGTCCACGCGCAATCTCCTGAACCACTACGACAATGGACGGCTTATACAGCAATCGTACTACGGGGACCGCGACGGCTCGCGCTGGGTGGACAAGCCCTGGCGGTTGAA
>JAYGFS010000305.1:0-5041 GCA_046581765.1 Verrucomicrobiota bacterium | reverse complement strand
GGTGGTGAGTTTCCCGGGTTCGGTCGGTGCGGGGGGCATGGGGAATATCGTCCTGCGATACCATCCCGATGCCCTGACCAACCATACCGCGACCCTCGAGGTGAGCACCAATGATCCCGATGAAAACCCGGCCCTGGTGCAGTTGACCGGGACAGGCGTCGTGTCGCGTGACTTGTACGCGAACAGCGGCACGCTGAATATCAATACCCAGACCGCCCTCATCACCTATGACTCCGACGCGGGATCGGGCCCGAACCCACCGTTTACCTACCAGGGAAAGATTGTGAATCACACCGCCACCTGGACCTTCGGTGAACTCACGATCGGCAACGGGCTCTCCAGCTTCGTCATGGGGGGGGATGACCGCAACGCGATCAAGTTCATCGTCGATGGCCAGGGCGTGGTCGGGGTGGGGGATATCCTGATTGAGAAGGACTTCACCTTGAATGGGGTGAACGGTGCCGGAAACGACCAGAGCGGAGGGGGCCGCCGCTTTGGCAGCGGGGCCGGGGGAAATGATACAACGGGGACGGCTCGTCATGGCCAGAGTGGTGCGTCGGATGCCTATACACGCGGAGGCACGGGGGGTGGGCGGCAGACGAACACCAGTGCCTCGAACTGGGGCGGCGGCGGGGGTGGCTTTGGTGGCAGCGGAGGTGACAGTGGCAACGGGGGTCCTGTGGGCGGGTCCTGGTACGGGCGCCTGGATCTCGCGGAGCTGGGTACGCGGAATGGCCCGGTTGCCGGCAGCGGAGGCGGCGCCGGTAACCGCGGCTCGGGCGGATCCGGTGGCGGGGCCTTCCAGCTGCTGGCGGTAAACAACATCATCCTCACCCCCGGGGTAAAGATCAGTGCCGAGGGCCGGGATGGAAAATCCAGCAGCCTATTGAACCCGGAAACCCGGCGTTCGGGTGGCGGGGGATCGGGCGGGGGTATTCGGCTCGTGGCCGATTCCGACCGCGATGGCTCGGGAACCTTGAACTACGCGGGGGCCACCCTCAGCGTCAAGGGCGGGAAAGCCGACAATCCCAATATCCTTTCCGAGTATGCCGGCGACGGTGGCGGTGGGCGTATCGCGTTGGGTGGTGCGGCTATTTTTGCGGGAGTGAACCAGGTCGCGGGCGGGGACCATGAAGGCGGACAAGGTGCCCCGGGGGAGGCGGGGAGTGTCGTCTCGGACGTGCGAAACGGATCCTTATCCCTGTCGGGAAACGGCATTGCGGCCAACCGCTACAGCGATTACGACACCCTGTTCATTTCGTCCAAGTCCGCCCTGGCGATCAGCGATACGGATACGCTGGGAACCCTGGTCGTCTCCAATCCCTTCGGGGGTACCCTGGGGGGAACGCTTCTCGTGGACCTGGATGGAGCCAGTGGCCTGGCGGATACCCTGGAGGTTTCCGGCGAGTTGAATCTTTCCGGGGTTGTGCTGGAGGTGAATGAAATGACCTCGCTCGATGACCCGGCCTATGTCATCGCGGAGTACGGTTCGCTCGTCGGCACCTTTTCCAGCGCAAATCTGCCCACGGGTTATTCGCTGGACTACGCCTATGACGGAAACCAGGTTGCCGTCGTGTCCGACGCATTGCCGGGTGCGGATACCGATGGAGATGGCGCGACCGACGGGGATGAGGTGATCGCCGTGACGGATCCCCTGGATGCCGAGTCCGTGCTGAGCCTGGATATCACGTCCGGTCCCGCGGCCGATGTGAGCCGGCTTTCCTTCGAAACCGTGGTGGGTCGAACCTACGAGATCTACAGTCGAAGCAACCTGCTCCAGGGCGCCTGGGCCCCGGCGGCTACCAATATTATCGGGACGGATGCATTGCAGACCATCCTGGACACGAACAACCTGCCGCGGACCTATTATCGCCTGGGTGTATTTCAGCCGTAGCGGGCGGCATGTTCATTTGACTGAATACAATCCATCCCAAGCCCCCGAAAGGAATCCACCTGATGAAAGCGATACTCCTGACCCTGCTATTCGCCTGCTGCAGCCTGCCTGCGCTCTTCGCCGGGAATGATTTTGACGAGGAGGACCCTGAAGAAACAGCCTTGAGTTCCAAGCGGGTCGTCGCTTTCATCAAGCAGCACTTCCCCCAGCGCTACGAAGAAATGGGCGAGCTGAGGCGGGAAGATCCCGAGGCATACGAAGAGTTGTTCGATGAAGCGCACGACCTTGCCACCGAGTATTACGAGATTCGTAACGAGCATCCCGAGTTGGCCGAGAAATTCCTGCGCGTGGAAAAGAGTTACCAGGAAACATGGGAGCTCGTCGAATCATTGCATGAGGATGGCGCGGATGAAGAAGAGGTCGTTCAGGGTATCCGGGGCAAGCTGGAGCGAATTTTCGAGTTGAGGCTCGAGATGGACCGGGCGGAACTCGATATCCTGGAGGAGGAACTCGAGAACGCCCGGGAGGAGATGGATGAACGGGAGGAAGAACGCGAGGCGATTATCGAGGAGGAGTTGGAAGAAATTTTGGCGGAGTTGGGGTACAACGACGATGACGATGATGAGGACGAGGAGGAGGGCGAAGATGAAGACTTCTAGGCTTATGCTCGGGGCGTTTTTCCTGGCCCCGTTACAGCATCGTGTGCTTGAGACGAACCATGCTTAGCGACTCGACGCGGGGTAATCTTTTCCGTTGATGCTATCGACCACCGAGTGCATCCATCTGCCCAGTGCCGCTTGCATCTGTCCCAGGCGTTCCCGCTGTTCGGGGTGCTTCGCCAGGTTGCTTGACTCCATGGGGTCCTTGCCCAGGTGGTAAAGTTCATAGGAACCGTTCCTGAGCTTGTGCAGTTTCCATGGCCAGTCGAGCCAGGCACTGTGCCCGGTGGTGGTGTTCCTGTCGAATTGCGGAAATTCGTTCACATCCTTCTGCATGCGTGGAGGATTATGTGGTGGGGGTGCGCCCGCCTGTTGTTTCTCCATGATGGCCTTCAGTATGCGATCGCTCCAGGTCGATTGCCCCCCCTGGAACAAGTGCCAGAAACCGATGGGCTTTGTCCGTGTAGGTACCCGTCCTTCAAGGATGGGTGAAATATCCATCCCATCCAGTGGCGGTTGGGGTGCCAGCACAACCCCCGCCATCGCACAGAGTGTCGGAAGCATATCGGAGCTCACCAGCGGGATGGCCGTCCGGCCTTTCAAGTGTCGTGCCGGCCACTCGATGATACACGGCACGCGCAAACCGCCTTCATATATGCTTCCTTTCCTCTCTCTCCCACCTGAGCTTTCCCGGACGAGACCCCCGTTGTCGCTGCTGTACCACAGGATTGTATTGTCCGCTATTTCCATGCGTCGCAATTCGGATCGCAGGCGGCCCAACTGTTGGTCCAACAGGGTGATTTCCCGGAAATATCCGGCGTGGGGCTTGCCCGTGTACAGTGCCGGTCCCTTCGGTGCTTCCAGGTGAGGATCATGTGGCGAAGGAAACCAGATCACGGCAAACAAAGGCTTGCCATCAGCCTTATGTGATTCAAGGAAGGCCAGCGCATCATTTACCAGGATGACCGATCCCTTGCCTTTTCGGTGTTCGATCTTCCCGTTCCGGCTCAGGTAGGGGTCCATGTCAAAAAAGTTCAGGCCGATGACCCACTCGTCGAAGCCCATGGCACTTGGATTCACAGGAGATTCGGGTTGTCCCGAGCCGAGGTGAACTTTCCCGAAAATGCCCGTGACATACCCGGCGGCCTTGAGGTGTTCGGCAAGGGTTGTTTCATGAGGACGCATATATCGCCCGTGATTGGGAACCTTGCAACGGATCGGGTTCCGTCCGGTCAGGACGCTGGCCCGGGTGGGCGAGCACACGGGTGCCGCTGCATAAAAACGGTCGCAGACAAAGGCTGCACGGGCCATGGCGTCGAGGGCCGGGGTTTTCACAAAAGGATGGCCGTTGTATGCCGTATCGCCCCAGCCCTGATCATCGGCCATGACCAGGATGATATGGGGCGGCGATGGGCCGGGCGAAAGATCAATCGCCGGGGCCCCAGGGGAGCAGGCCAGCCAGGCGATGAGGATGAGCAGGGTGCGACACATGCCTATGATTTAAGTCAATAGCAGGTGGTATTGACTAGCCTGGAAAGCGGAAATGTTACCCGGCCCCTCGCTAGGGCAGGTTCAACGGTGTGATCGAGCGGCGCAGTCGGTATTCGGACCCGGGAAAGGAGCGTATAACGGGGTCGTCGTAGCGGATCAGCGTATTCGAGCTCAAGCCGGTGAAAAATGAATCGGGCAGGGTGTTGGTCCAGCTCAGGTAATCTTCCGTGACCTCGAGCTGGTAATCGAAGCCCGGCTCGCCCTCCCAGTTGATGGCGGGCATCTGCGTGTCGTCGTGGGTCGAGACTTCGAGGGGAATGGTTGAGGGAGGATCCCCACGCCATTCCTCCGGCCAGAACCGGGTCAGGTAGAAGTGGGTGCCCTTCATCTGGTGGGTGTCATCCCCGAGGACCAGGTCCGAGGTGTTGCTGTGCAGGATCCACAGGATGTCGGCCTGGTCGAATACATCCACCTCCATTCCGTCCACGTACAGGGTGGCCACGGTATTGGATCGCCTGTGTCCGGTCAGGCCAAGCGCAATTTCATGTATACCCGGGCTGAGGGGGTCCGACAGGAGATCGATTACGCTGTTGGTGCCTTCCTCGCTCACACCATCAATGGTCAGGGCGACTTTTGTCTCCGGTGTAATGCGCAGGTCAAAACTGCCGGGCTTTCGGATCAGGTTGCCACCTGCATAGGCCACTGTGGGGATCTCAAGAACGGTCACGAAAGTCAGGTCACCGCCGCAGATGTCGAAGCGTGGATCGAAGGGGATCGTCTGGAGTTGGTTGACCTGCCAGGGGATCAAGGGGACCCGGCTGCAGACCTGGCGGTGTTTCAGCAGCTTCCCATGCATTTCCGCAAAGAGCTCGGGCATACTGCCTACCAGGTTCGTTCCCTCGTAGGGATCCGATGCCAGGTCGTACATGTTGTAGGTCGTCCGGTCCTGGAATTTTATCAGCTTGTAGTCCCCGGACCGCAGGGCATAGGTATATTC
>JAYGFS010000247.1:0-3484 GCA_046581765.1 Verrucomicrobiota bacterium | reverse complement strand
GGGAGGTGCCGGAGATGACCAGCCCGAAGGAGGGCCCCAGGTTGTTCCAGAGTTCGCCCCCGGCATTGGCGCCGCCATCCGCCGCCTGCAGGCCGATGAAGATGCCGTTTGCCGCGATCGAGCCGGTGGCGCTCTCGATCTCCACCGCGATCACCACCGACTCGGCACTCAGCGCGGTGAAGTCCATCGTGGTGTCCGATACGGCCCCCGCGGTGGCGTTGTTCGCGCTGCCGCGTGTCACGATGCCGGTCGCCTGGTCCCAGGCCCCGCCACTGCCGTTCGACGGCGCATTGGATATCAGGTTGAAGGTGTCGTTGGTGTCGTTTGCCAGCCCGTCAAAGCGGGCGTCGATGAGGCTCAGTTCGGCGCATGCCATGGATGGAAGGCCGCCGGCTCCCAGCAGGAGCAGGCGGGAAATCGCGCGCGTGACACGTGAACAGGGCCTTTCCATCGTGATGCACTATGCCATAGTTGGGCCGGATTGACCATCCCTGGATGCCCTGCTATCCATCGGGATGATGGGCGGTTGAGGAGCGGGGATCAGGGCTTGTTTCGCAGGAGCTCAATGCGGTCGTAGCGTCCTTTCCCACCCATGGTGGTAAACGCGATGCCGCTAAGGGTGAAGTCGCCATTGCCCTGCCAGAGGTCGATGGTGAAGCGCTGCCACTGGGTGGGGATCTCCCTTGCCAATGCGTTTGATTTCCAGCCGGTGGAGTTCATCCCGGCATAGTAGGTGCGGATGGCCTGGTCGTTGGGGGGGAAGTTCCCGTCGGCGGCCAGTTCAATCATCATGCCCTTTGCGTCGACGGTTTTCATCGCGAGGCGCAGGTAACGGAATTCTCCCTCCGCCGGCTGCTCACGGACGGCAAAGTTCCATCCCGGGACCTGGCGCGCGTAGCGCTGAAAACCTGCAACGACCAGGCAGGCCCGACCGGAGGATGCATCCCCCCAGTCCAGGGCAGCGGTCCCCTTGCCGGCGCCCAGCGCGCCGGGGAATGCCGGGTCGTCGTCAAAGAGGACCACGAGTTGGCCGTTTTGGCCATGCTTCATGAAGCCGATAATGTCGGCAAGCTCCTCGGGCCGGAGGAGCTCGGCAAGGGTGCCCGGCATGAGCGAGAGGTCGAGCCGGTTGAGGGAGAGGAGATCGGAGCGCAAGAGCTCGATCCTGGCCCCGGCGGCCTGCAGCAGTACCAGGCTGGTGGCGGACTCGGCGGCGAGGACCCCCGTGTGGGACGCGCCCCCGCGCATTTTCGCCATGTAGGTGGCGTAGCCGGCGGTGATCTCGGTGGAGGGCGTGAGGATATCCGCGAGCAGGGACTCCGCTGAGCGGCCGACTTCCCCGTCGAGTTGGGGTCCGACCGCGATACCCTGCCCGGCGAGCTGGTGGCAGACGGCGCAGTGCGTCGTGAACAGGGTCGCCCCGCGCGCGAGATCCGCCTTGCCTTCCAGTGCGGCATAATAGCGCTTATGGGAGATGGCAGCGGATGCCCTCGGCGGCAGCCCCCTTGATAGCGCCTCGCTCAAGCGGCGGATTTCGGGATCATCGTGATGGCGCAGGCGGTGCCTTTGCAGGGTGGAGAAGGAGACCCGGTGCCCGGCGGAAAGCAGTTGCTTGGTCGTGCCGGGCCGGCTCATCAGTGCTTCAACGATGACCGAGGCCAGGCGGGGTGTCGCCCGGGGAAGATGGGCCAAGAGCGGGGCGGCGACCTGTGCCATGGCGGCACCCATGGCCGTGTTGATTGCCTTGGCCTGGAAATCGGGATTTTCACCTGGGGAGAGGAGACGATTCATGGCTGATTGCACCACGGCCTCCGAGGCATAGGCAAGCAGCGGCAGCGCGGCGAGCCGTTCGGGATCGGATTGATTGCCGGCCGAGAGCGCCTGGTCAGCGGCGATGCGCAGGGATTCGGGTGCGCCGCCACCGTGCCTGGCGGCGAGGCTCAATAGCCGGAGTCGCAGGGCCGGGTCAGGATGATCTACCGCGGCAAGCAGGGCTGCCGCGTCACCACTGCGGGCGGCGGTTTCGGCTGCGCGCTCGAGGATGGAGACGGCTATCGTGGGCTGTTCCACCAGCGCGCATTTCAGGAATGCTCCGGCTTTGTCGCCGATTGAACTCAGCACCGCGTTGTCCATCCAGCGAACAGTCCCGTGCTCGGTGGCGAGCCGGGCCAAGACGGGGATGGCCCGCGGATCATGGCTCTCACCCAGGCTCAGGGCGAGTTGCAGCAGGACACCCGGGTCGGATTCCGTTTTACTCAGCGCCAGTACCTGGTCCAGCAGGGCCTGGTCGCTGCCCAGGCGGCGATCGGCAGCGCGTAGCGCATGCAGGCGCACCGCGTAGTGGGGGTCCGCCAGGGCCGTGGCCAGTTCGGCCCCCGGTGCATAGAGGGCCTTGATGCGCCCGGCGATGGGACGTGCCGGCTCGAAGCGGCCGCTTGTGAGAGGCCTTGGCGGGCTGTCCTCCGGTGCCAGGCGCCAGATGCGTCCGCGGTCATCCCCGTTGAGCAGGCCGTATTGCTGCTGCAGGTAACGCGGGATGGCCGAGTAGTCCTCGATAATTTCGCGATACATATCGACAATGTAGAGTGCCCCGTCCGGCCCGACGCGCAGGTTGTTCGGGCGGAACCAGCCGTCGCTTGACGTGAGAAACTCGGCGTTTGCCTGTTCCGGGTGGCGTCGCACCCGGATTCCCGGACCGTCGCGCTCGATCAGCGCCCGGTGCACCATGTTTTGTTGCGGATCGCAGCAGAAGTAATTGCCGTGATATTTTTCAGGAAACAGCGTTGCCCGGTAAACCTGTTGCCCGCACGCGGAGGTGAAGTTCCCGTTGGGCTTGGCCTCGCCAGCTCCATAGAACCTGACCCAGCGCGGGTCGGCCCCGCGTTTGCGTCGCCAGGGGTGGGGTCGGCTGGAGGGAAAGGTGTTGTGGTAGTTGCTGGCGGTGATGGTCAGTTCCGGGGTGGCGACGTGCGGGTTGCGCCTCAGGTAGGCATAGGGCAGGGGTGCTGCGTAGAGGGCAGGCCTGCTGGTGGTGATGAGGAAGCGGTTGCCGACATCGTCGAAGGCCATGCCGAAGGTGTGGTTTGATCCGCTCACCGGCTCGATCGCCGACCCATCCGGCTTGAAGCGGAAGTCGGTGCGCCCCATCTTGACCGGTTCCGCCAGGTACGGGCCGCTGATCGTTCCTCCTCCCCAGCCCTGGGCCGTGTAAATCCATCCGTCCGGGCCGGTGACCGGGTTGTTGATGGCGCGTTCCATTTCCCCGATCGTGAAGCCGGTGAAAAGCGTCTGGCGTACATCCGGCTTGTTGTCACCGTCGGTATCCGCGAAGAACAGGATGTGCGGCGCAGCGGTGACGATCACGCCGCCGTTTACAGCGACCACACCGTACGCAGCGGGTATATCTTCCGCCCAGGGAATGACCGTGTCCATCCGGCCGTTGCCATCGGTGTCGAGGAGCAGCTTGAGGCTGCCGGTCTGTCCG
>JAYGFS010000209.1:0-35591 GCA_046581765.1 Verrucomicrobiota bacterium | reverse complement strand
TGAACGACGGCACCCTCACGGTAGCTGAGCGCCTGGCCCTGGGCGGTGACGGTACATCGGGCGTGGACGACGGCGCCACGGGAACCCTGAACGTCGGGGCAAACGGGGTGGTAAACGTTGCCGTTGGCGCGGCAAGCGCGTTCCACCTGGAGGTTGGCCGGGATGCCAACGGGGTGCTGAGTGTGGATGGTGGGACGGTCAACATCGGCCGCGGGCACTTGCTGATTGGGCAGAATTCCAGCGGGGGCGTCACGAATAACTCCCGGGGCACGCTTACCTTTGACAATGGCGCAAGCGTCAACGTGGGCGATACCTTTATCGGGGGAAGCAACGTCGACGGCCAGAACTCGAATCTCGTGATGAACCGGGGCGGGGGCGATGTGACCCACACCGGCAGTGGAACCACGCTTCGTATCGAGAACAATCTCCTGATGCAGAACGCCGTGACGACGGTTGGCCAAGAATCAACCAACCCGAATTCAAGCTACACCATCGACAACGGGACGCTTGAGGTCGGCAGAGACTTCAATCCCCGGAATAACCAGGGGGGCATTAACACCTTCACGGTGGTGGGCGCTGCCTCGACCGTGAGCGTCGGCCGGAACTTTAGCGGTGCCCAGGCCTCGTTCGTCCTGGCTTTCGATTTTCAAGGCGGAAGCGCCATCACGGATATCGACATCGTGAACCAGGGAAATGTCGGGAGCTCGGTACTCGCCCTGCTCAACACGGCTGCCTTGTCGACCTATTCAGGCGACATCCTGCTCATGGATATCGGCGGGACCCAGAGCGGTACCTTCAACGCCCTGCCCGAGGGAACCCTCATTGCCGGGACGGCCTACCAGATTACCTACCTCATGGCCGGCACGACCGGGAGTAACAGTATCGGCCTGATCCAGGCCATCCCGGAGCCCTCGTCCCTGGCCCTGGTGGCCCTGGCGGGGGCGATGCTGCTTGGCCTGCGCCGCCGGCTCGGGTCCAGCGCTGCGCGATAGCCCGTCGATCCCATGCTGCGGAAGCTCTTCAAGCCAGTAGCGGGACGCACGCTTCCCGGATCGGTATCCCCGCGAGACGCGATCCCACCCCTTCTGCGTATCCCGTGCCCCGGGGTCATGGCTTTCTTTTTCCTGGTCAGCACCTGCACCGCGGACCTCATCCTACCGGATGAGCCCCTGGGGAGCGCTCTGCACCTGGAGGATGCTGGCGCCCAGTTGGCCCCCGCACGCGCGGCTTTTGACCGGGGGGATATCCCGGCTTGCCGTGAACGGCTGGGGACGATCACCGCGGGGTCAGCTGTCCTGCCCCATCCCGATATCCAGCTCGCCCTGTGGTATTTCAACGCGGGAAGGGACCGCGATGCTGCACGTACCATGGAAGTGCTGGCCGAGACGGAGTCGAACCGGGCGGATGTACGCTACCTCTTCGCCGAGCTCGCACGTGGCGAGGGCCGCTACTTCGATGCATGGACCCACCTGGTCGCCGCCGAGCAGGCCGAGGCGCGCGGGCGGTGGAGCCCGCAGTACGTGGAGCACCTGGCGGCCCTGTTACTCGAGACAAGGGCCCGGACGGCGGATGCCCGGTCGGACTGGGTGCGCTCAGGGGCCTTGTTCAGGCACTTGAATAAAACAAAGCGGGCAAGCGCTGAATGCGACATGGGCCTGGGGCGGGCCGCCTTTCACCTCGGCCGGGTGGAGGAAGCCGAGGACCACTTTCGTGCGGCCGCCCGGCGCAGCGAGGGGGAAGTGATTCCCGAGTTGGTACTGGCCCGGTTGGTCAGCAAGCAGGAGGACCTCCCCGGCGCTGAGAAGTGGTTTCGGCAAGGCCTCGAGGGTCCCCCCTCCGGGGGCACCGAGAACGTGCGGCTCGAGTACCTGCGCTGGTTGCTGCGGCAGAACCGGGCCGTAGATGCCCAGCGGGTGGCGGAGGCGCACGCGCCCACGGAAAAGCAGGTCCGGAGCTTCCAGTACATGCTGGCGCTTGCCCACCGTATGCAGGGGGCCTTTATCGCCGCTGAATCCGTGCTCATGCCCCTGCACCGGAAAGAGGAGGCCAACTTCCAGGTGAGCAACCAGCTGGCCCTGGTACTGGTGGAAAGCCGGGACAAGAAGAAGCGGGAGCGCGCCTTCGCGCTCGCCTCGCGCAACGCGAAGGCCTTGCCGGATGCGCGCGAGGCCCTGTCCACCTACGGGTGGATCGTGCATCGCGCCGGGGATTCCGCGCAGGCCGAGCAGGTGTTCAACCGCATCCTCCAGGGCGGCGAGGTCTCGCGGGATACCGCGTACTACGTATCCCGGGTCAAGGCGGCCCTGGGCAAGCCGCGGGAAGCCGCGGCGTACCTGGAAGCGGCAAAGACCAGCTCGGGTGAATTTTTCAACCTGCCAGGGCTCGACGAGCCCTCCCCGGAGTAGCGCATCGTGACCCGGGACCTGATCAGGCAAGAGCAGGCCCGCCTGCGCCACGACTTCGACCGGGACGGTTACCTGTCCATTCCCGCCTTCTTCGATGCGGATGAGGTGGCGGAGCTGAACGCGAACACGGCTCGCTTTATTCGCGAGGTCGTGCCCGGCATGCCCGCGAGCGAGGTCTATTACGAAGACAAGGAGGATCCCTCGACCTTGAAGCAGTTGCAGATGATGTGGAAGCATGACGCCACCTTTGGCGCCCTGGTGGCGGCGGACG
Source organism: Verrucomicrobiota bacterium (assembly GCA_046581765.1). GTDB lineage: Bacteria > Verrucomicrobiota > Kiritimatiellia > SS1-B-03-39 > UBA6053 > JAPYUI01. The sequence goes on along the minus strand of JAYGFS010000209.1, from coordinate 32,915 downwards.
GAAAGCTCAGTGCCCTGGCGCAGGCCTGCCTGGGTGAGGTGCCCCGCCCGGTCAACCTCCAGTACTTCAATAAATCACCAGGGGCCAATACCCCCACGCCCCCGCACCAGGACGGGTATTATTTTCACCTGGTGCCGAGCCATGCGATCACCCTGTGGATGGCCCTGGAAGACATCGGGCCCGAGCAAGGTTGCGTGCACTACGTGCAGGGTTCGCATCGGCGCGGCATGCGCGCACACGGCCCATCCGGTATCCTGGGATTTTCCCAGGCCATCCTCGATTTCGGCACCCCCGTCGACCGCGCCCAGGCCCGCAGCTTTCCCTGCCGGGCGGGACATCTCATTGCGCATCACGCCCTGACGATCCACTGGGCGGAGGGCAACCAGACGGCGGACCGGAGTCGGCAGGCTCTCGGGGCGATCTTCTACGCGGCCAGCGCCAGGGAAGACCCGGTCGCCAAGGCGGCCTACCAGGCACAACTCGATGCCCGGCTGGCGCGCAAGGGGATCATCTGACGCGGTACCTGTTACATTCGCTCTGCGACCCAGTTCCCGTGGCGGAACAGGTCATCGAAGCGCTCCGTGAAGGTGCCGGCCATGGTGTCGTTGTCGATCGCCGTCCCGGTAAAGGTTTTCAGGTCCTCGTCCCGGATGGTGAAGTCGATGGTGTTGCCTGTAAGGATTCCGTTTACCGGTCCAAAGGGGTTGGAACCACTGATGGTCGTCCCCACCTGGGCGATCGTCATGGTGAGGGTTCTAACCGTACCCGTGCTGAAGGTCTGGGTGATCTTCCAGCTTCCCGTCAGGTCGCTGTACGAGAGTTCATCGTCATCGTCATCGCTGCTGTCGCAACCGACCAGGCAACTGGTGAGCAGGGCGAGGAGGAGGAGGGGGATGAATCGTACGAAAGGTGAACGTATCATGACAGGGTCTCCGGGTTTGGTTTTCATTCGGATGGGCACCGTGTCAGGAAGCGGGTGCGGATGTCAATCTGCTAAGGCAGCCTTTCCACCGGGGTTCCCTGTCGATTCGGGGAAAAGGGTGTACCGCCCACGATGTCCGCCCCGGGCTGCCCGGGGGAAGGTCCTTCAAGCCGCCCCGCGGTCCACCGGGTTCTGTATACAGGAATTCCGTGCCATCCCCTTGGGTATCTGCACCGGGAGGCCGTCGATCGTCATTTTCCCTTCCCCACCTTCAACACCCCACGGGGCACCAGTGCCATGGAGGAGGGGGTGTAGTTGCAGGTGCAGCCGCCGGAGAGGTTGGGGACATTGAGGACGCCGTTGGCGGGGAAGATGTTGTTGCTGCAGGCGGCGCGGAGGTTCCAGAGGGGCTGGAATTGCTGGGTGTCGAGGTCGATGTAGGCGGCATTGCCGCGGTAGCGGGTGGTGACCAGGTAGGGGCTGGTGCGCAGGGGGGTACAGCCGCGCCGAAACCACTCGACTTGGCTGGCCAGCTTGTCGCCACTGCTGAGGTCGTACAGGACGTAGTTGTCCGAGCCGCCCACCAGCAGCTTGTCGCCGGCAATATAGGAGCTGCTTTTATAATTCCCCTTGTCCTTCGTGGGGTCGGCCAGCTTGGCGCGCCGGTGCAGGGCACCGTCCCTGCCCCTGTAAATGCCCTCGCTGCTGAGGAGTAGATCGTGTACCTCGCTGTAGCACACCTCGGCGCCGCCGGGTATCTGCCAGAGGGATTGGCCGGTGGCGATGTCCAGCGCATGGATTTTCATGCCGCTTTTCCTGATGGTCTCGCCGCGGCGGGGGTTGATGAGCTCGGAGATGTACACGCGGTTTCCGCCCACGGCGAGGCTGAGCTGTGCGCGGGCGGCCTCGAAGAACCACCGGAGTTTTCCGGTCTGGCGGTCGAGACAGATGACGTGTTTACCGAGCTGCCCGATAAGGCCATCCTTCCAGAGGCGCAGGTGAACGAGCGAGCCGTCGATTGTTTCGGGCATGGGAAAGCTGGCGCGTTGCATGCCGCTGGCGGTATCGAGCACGATACAGGAACGGCCGGCAGCGACGTAAATAGCGTCATCAAGCGCCACGAACTCGCCCACCTCGTTGGCCCCGCCGGCCTGGGGCATCGGGCGTTCCCACAGCCGGCGACCGGTGAAGACGTCGATGGCCAGCATGCGGTTCGCGCGAACAAAGATGCGTCCGCCCGCCACGCGCACCTCCGTCTTGCCGGGTTTTCGTTCCCAGCGGATGGATCCATCGTACCACAGGAGCCCCAGCGGCCCGCGCAGGAAACGATCGTCGGAGGAACCGGTGTTGCCGGCATCGCCCCCGGCATGTGACCAGTCGGCGGACTGGTGTAGGGAGCCGGTGCGCGTGAGCAGCAGCCATTCCCCGGCCTCACCCGTTTTCGCGGATGTACATTCGGCGGCGGATTTTTTCCAGTTTTCCCGCGCATTCCCGGGAATCGGCAGGCAGGCCGTGCCGCCGTAGGGGCGCAGGGCATGGAAGATGATGGGCACCGCGGTGGCGCTGTCGCTTGCCCCTAAACGGGCCGGCGTTTCCGTGACCACGAGGCTGGCGATAAACGGGGGCAGCGAAAAGCCCAGCGGGTCACCCACGAGCGCGGTGACCTGGCTGCCATAAAGGCCGCGCGCGTGCAAACGCCGACGCAGGGCATCAACCTTTCCGGCATCGGGGTCAATCGCGATGACGGTGAAATCCCCGGCGAGTGCCTCTGCCAAGGCACCGTCACTTAAGCCAAGCACCACCGCGTAGCCTTCGCTTGCCCCGGCGGCCTGCTTCAGGGCCTCCGCCTCCCGCCCGGTGCCGCTTGCCGGGGCATTGGGTTTTGCATGTGCTACCGGGCGGGGAAGGTCCCTTGCCCCGAAGGCGTACAGGCGGCCTTCGCGGGTGGTGACGAAGAGGCGTCCATTGGCGGCAACGACACTGAGGGGCTCACCGGCCACCTTGGCCTGCCACGAGATGGTCGGCTGGGCACCGGGGGCCGGGAGGTCGATGGCGGCGACCGTCCCGGGGCCCGTGGCATAGAGCCGGGTGCCGGACTGGATGCGCACGCGCAGCGGGGTGTCCAGCTTCCAGCGTTGCGGGAAGGTCGTGCGCCACTTGTCGGGATACTGGTCCCTCCGGCGGCGTGGATCCCTGGTGCGCGGCTCGAGTGCCGGGTTCGTGATGTCCTCGGCGACGATGCCATTGTCGGTGTAGATCATGGTGTCGCCCGTGAGCACCGGCCGGCGGAAGTCGCCGAGGAATTTCTGGTTGGTCGGGTCGATCTGGATGCGGGTGAAGCCCCCGGGGTAAAGGTCGCTCTTGAAGTCTTCGCGACCGCGCGGATCAGCAAACTTCTCGTCGTTGGGCCGGCGCATGTCGTATAGGTCGCCGCCATGCGCGAGGAACTGCCCCGTGCCGGCCACGAACCACGTACCCTTGGGCAAGCCGGTGCGACCACCCCATCCCATCGTGTATTTTCCGAGCTTGCCGGTCTTGAGGTCAAACACCGCCGGCAACTGTGTCCCGCACGGCGCCACCAGCCGGCCGTCCACCACCGCCAGGTACCCCTGTGGCGACAGCCCCATATCCTGCTGCACGCCGTGGTCGGGATTGGCCTTGGCGATGTTGTCCGTTTCCCGGTTCATCCAAATCCTGCTCCCGGTTTTCGCGTCGATCGCATGGATAAAGATCCCCTCCTCCGGCCACAACCCCGCCGTGAAATAAATCGTCCCGCCGTGTAAAACCGGCCCGCCTCGCACCGGCCACATCGAAATGAGGCGCCGGTTACCCAGCAGGTTGCGGTACTGGTGCTGATCGGGATGTCCGTAAAATTTCCAACGCAGTTTCCCGTCCGTCGCATTGACGCAGTACACGTGCCCGTCATCCGACCCAAACCAGACCGCGCCATCCCGGGCCACCGGAGCGAAGCGCACCGGGCCGCCCGCATAAAACCGCCAGCGCACCTTGCCCGATCCCGTGTCCAGCGCCGTCACGCTGTCCGTCACCATCGATGGCACAAAGAGCGTGTCCCCCATCACCACCGGTTCATACGTCGCGTCATAGCGCAGCCGAACCTCCCCCGGGAAAGCCGGGTCCGGCGTCGCAAATTCCCGTGTCCACTGCAGGTGAAGTTTCCCCGGCAACTCTTCCGGCGAAGCCGCGCCGCGATTAGCGCCAAACCGGAATTGCGGCCAATCTGCCGCAGGAACGGTGAAAGCAAAAGTGAGGGTAACCGCAAAAAGATAGCGCTTGCGCATGGTTGGGCGTATTAGGCCACGGCCTCCGGGTCTGGTTTCTATCAGGCGTATACCGTGTCAGGAAGCGGGTGCGGATGTCAATCCGCTTAGGCGTCGTTTGTGTCCCGTGGTGGGGAATGCCCCCCAGGCACTGTCCGTGGCATGCGTTACGGCTTCTGCTCCGCGCCCCGGCACCTGGAGATGCGCTCGGTCCAGGATGGGCGCCAGCCCGGCAGGGTGGGTTCAGTCCAGTTCCTTGAAGAAGTCCTGTAGCGAAGTCACGTCCCAGGCCTTGTGCCGCATGTGCTCGATCCCGGCAATGGTCGCGCGGGCACCCCACTGGGTGGTTACCAGGGCGATCCCGCGAAGAATCGCCTCACCCCGGATGCGCACCTCGTCCTCACGTGCGGAGGGGCCACTCGAGGTGTTGATGATCAGGTCAACCCGGCCTTCTTTCATCAGGTCGAGGATGTTCGGCGAGGCCTCCTCGGCCAGCTTGCGCAGGCGCTCGGCTTTCACGTTCTGTTGCGCCAGGCCGTCGGCGGTACCATCGGTCGCGACAATATGGAAGCCCATGGCGTGGAGCTTCTGTCCCAGGTCGATCATCCAGGGCTTGTCCTTGTCCTTGGCGGAAAGAAACACGGTTCCCTCCATGGGGAGGTTCTGGTAGGCCGCGATCTGGCTTTTCCAATACGCGGCCTCGAAGCTCCGGTCGATGCCCATGACCTCGCCGGTGGATTTCATCTCGGGACTCAGGATCGGGTCGACCCCCGCGAAACGGTTGAAGGGCAGGACGGCTTCCTTGACCGCGTACCAGCCGGTCTTCGGCGTTTCCGCCGGGAGGCCGAGCTCGGGGATCATCTTCCCTGCGGAAATCTTGGCCGCCATTTTCGCCAGCGGGATATTGGTCGCCTTGCTCAGGTAGGGAATCGTGCGCGAGGCGCGCGGGTTGATCTCGATGATGTACATCTCGTCCTCGAATACCGCCACCTGCACATTGAGCAGGCCCTTGACCTTCAATTCCAGGGCAATCCTGGAGCACCCTGCCTTGATCTCACCCACCATGTCGTCGTCGAGCGAGAAGGGGGGGACGCAGCAGGCGCTGTCCCCGGAATGCACCCCGGCCGGCTCGACATGTTCCATGACGCCACCCACGTACACGTTTACGCCGTCGCACAGCAGGTCCACGTCGACCTCGATGGCATTGTCGAGGAAGCGGTCGATGAGCACCGGGTAATCCGGGCTGGCCCTGAAGGCCTCCTCGACATAGGGCACGATGTCCTTCTCCTCGTAGGCGATCATCATGGCGCGTCCACCGAGGACGAAGGAGGGGCGGATCATCACCGGCAGGCCGATTTTCCGGGCCACCTCGATGGCCTGGTCCGGGCTCATCACGGTTGCGCTGTTCGGCTGCTTCAGGCCGAGTTGGTCCAGCATCACCCGGCAGCGTTCACGATCTTCCGCCCGGTCGATGCTGTCTGCAGGCGTGCCGAGCAGGGGAACCCCGGCCTCCGCCAGCTGGGTCGAGAGGTTCAGCGGGGTTTGACCGCCCATCTGCACGATGACCCCTTCCGGTTTTTCATTCTCGAAGATGTTCATCACGTCCTCGAAGGTGAGCGGCTCAAAGAAGAGCTTGTCCGAGGTGTCGTAATCGGTGGATACGGTTTCCGGGTTGCTGTTTACCATGATGGTCTCGTAGCCGAGTTCGCGCAGCGCCATCACGGTGTGTACGCAGCAATAATCGAACTCGATGCCCTGGCCGATCCGGTTGGGCCCGCTGCCGAGGACCATGATCTTTTTCCGGTCCGAGGGCTTGGACTCATCCAGGCTGCTGTAGCTGGAATAGTAATAGGGGGTTAAAGCCTCGAACTCGCCCGCACAGGTGTCCACGAGGCGGTAGGTCGGGAGAATGCCATGCCGCTTGCGCAGCGCGCGAATCTCCATCTCCGACTGGCCCTTCGCCTGGAGATCAGCGATCTGCTGGTCGGAGAACCCGTCCTCCTTGGCTTCCCGGAGCAGCTCGGGCGTCAATTCCTCGTCCTGGATCCGCGCCTCCAGCTCGCAGATCTGGGCGATGATGTCGATGAACCAGGGGTCGATGTGGGTGATCTCGTGGAGCGCGTCGACGGTCTTGCCCGCCTTGAGCTCACTTTTGACTTTAAACAGCCGGTCGGGTGCCGCGATGGCAAATTTGCCGGCCAGGGTTTCATTTTCGACCATCGCCTCCGCCTTGAGGTCAAGGCCGCTCAGCCCGCGTTCCAGCCCGCGGAAGGCCTTCTGCAGGGCTTCCTTCATGTTCCGGCCGATGGCCATGGTTTCGCCCACCGATTTCATGCTCACGCCGAGCAGGGCCTCGGCTTCACTGAATTTTTCAAAGGCAAAACGCGGGATCTTGACCACGCAGTAGTCGAGCGTGGGCTCGAATGAGGCGGGGGTGTCCTTGGTGATATCATTCGGCAGCTCGTCCAGGGTGTACCCGACCGCCAGCTTGGCCGCAATTTTCGCGATGGGGTAGCCGGTGGCCTTGCTGGCCAGGGCCGAGCTGCGGGATACCCGCGGGTTCATCTCGATGACCGCCATGCGGCCGGTATCCGGGTGGATGCAGAACTGCACGTTGGATCCGCCCGTCTCCACCCCGATGGCGCGCATGACCCGGATCGAGGCGTCGCGGAGCATCTGGAATTCCGGGTCGCTCAGGGTCTGCGCGGGGGCGACGGTAATGCTGTCGCCGGTATGCAGGCCCATGTGGTCGAGGTTCTCGATGGTGCAGATGATGACGACGTTGTCGTTCTTGTCCCGCATGACCTCCAGCTCGTATTCCTTCCAGCCGTAGACCGACTCCTCGATCAACACCGTGTCGTTCAGGCTGGCCTTGATGCCCCCGCTGGCTATCTCGCGCAGTTCTGAAGGGTTTTCCGCGGTTCCGCCGCCGGTGCCACCCAGGGTATAACTCGGCCGGATGATGACGGGGAAGCCAATCTTTTCGGCCGCCTCAAGGGCTTTCTCGACCGTGTTGACCTGGATGGACTCCAGGACGGGCACCTCGGCCACCTTCATCGCATCCTTGAACAGTTCACGGTCCTCGGCCCGGTTGATCACCTCGGCATTCGCACCGATCATTTCCACGCCGTACTTCTCGAGAATCCCCAGTTCCGCGCAACGCAACGCGGTATTCAGCCCGGTTTGTCCACCGAGGGTCGGGAGCAGTGCGTCGGGCCTTTCCTTGGCAATGATTTTCTCAATCGCCTCCGGCGTGATCGGCTCCACGTAGGTCGCGTCGGCCATGTCCGGGTCCGTCATGATCGTCGCGGGATTGCTGTTGATCAAGACGACCTCGTACCCTTCCTCGCGGAGGGCCTTGCAGGCCTGGGTGCCCGAGTAATCAAACTCGCAGGCCTGGCCGATGATAATCGGGCCGGATCCGATGAGCATGATTTTATGTATGTCGTCCCGTCTGGGCATCAGCTGGTCTTGTGTTCGTCGATCATCTGGATAAACTGGTCGAACAGGTAATTGGAATCGTGCGGTCCCGGTGCGGCTTCCGGGTGGTATTGTACCGAGAAGACGGGCAGTTCCCGGTGGCGCAGGCCCTCGGAGGTCTGGTCGTTCAAGTTGATGTGGGTGGTCTCGAGGTCGGCGGGCAGTGAATCCCTGTCGACGCAGAAGCCGTGGTTCTGGGCGGTGATCTCCACCGTGCCCCGGGCGAGGTTCAGCACCGGCTGGTTGCCCCCGCGATGGCCGAACTTGAGCTTGAAGGTCTTCCCGCCGAGGGCCAGGCCGAGCAGCTGGTGGCCAAAGCAGATGCCAAAGGTGGGGATGCCTGAACGGGCGAGGGTGCCGACGGTTTCGATGGACTTCCGGGCGCCTTCCGGGTCGCCCGGGCCGTTCGAGATGAAAATGCCGTCCGGCTTCGTGTCCAGGATGGCCTGTGCCGCTGCCTGGTTGTTAAAGACCTCGACTTCGCAGCCAAGCGACTGGAGGATGCGCAGCTGGTTATATTTAAGCCCGCAGTCAAGCGTGGCGACCCGGCGGAGCCCTTCGCCCCCGGCGTCCGGATTCCAGATGGAGGATCCCTCGATGCTGACCTCGCTGGCGAGGTCGCGGCCGATGAGGCCGAGGGAAGCCCGGGCTTTCGCGACCAGGCTGGCCGGGTCGCGATCCTCCGTCGAGATGATGCACTTCATGGCCCCCTTGCGCCGGATATGGAGGGTCACCGCCCGGGTATCGACCTTGTGGATGCCGAAAATATTGTTCTCGGCCAGGTAGTCGGGCAGGGACTTGGTGCTTCGCCAGTTGCTGCGGATACGGCTGCACTCGCCGATGACCAGGCCGGCTACGTGCGGACGATAGGATTCCTCGTCTTCCGGGTTGATCCCGTAATTGCCGATCAGGGGGTAGGTGAGGGTGACAATCTGGCCCTTATACGAGGGATCGGTGAGGATCTCCTGGTAACCGGTCATGGAGGTATTGAACACCAATTCGCCATCAATTTCCCCACCTCCGGCAAAGGCTTCACCCGCAAAGGTTGTTCCGTCTTCTAATGCAATCAGGGCTTTCAAATGGTCCTTGGACTCCCAAAAAACTAAATTGGGGCGACTCTAAAGAAAGCGCGGGCATTGACAACATTGTTTTTCAAAATTGTTGCCTGTTGCAGGATGGGCATTTCTCGGTTAGCATGGCCCCTTCGCCCGGGTACCCGGCCTGGGTCAATTTTCCGCCCCCCGGGGCGTAACCCTACAGACATGATGCGACGTACAACCTGCCTGATGATCCTGCTCCCCGGCCTGGTATCCGTCCTGGCCGCTTCCCCGCCCTCCAGGATGCGGAGCGGCCCGGTTGTGCTCGAGCTGGCCAGCGAGCAGGACGCCGTTGTACCCGGAAAGCCCTTTACCGTCGGCCTGCATATCATCCACGACGCGGGCTACCACACCTATTGGAAATATCCCGGCGTGATCGGTGTACCCACCCAGCTCGACTGGCAGCTTCCCGCCGGGTACACGGTCGGGCCCATCCGGTGGCCCCAGCCGGTCCTGACCAAGATGGCCGACTTGACGGTTTACGGTTACGAGGCGGATACAACCCTGCTGGTGGAGATCACGCCGCCCGTGGATCTACGCCCCGGGTCCGATGTCAGGCTCCCGGTTAAAATCGTCTTCATGGCCTGTGCCAAATCCTGTCACCCCGGTTTCGCCCACATGAGCCTGACCTTGCCCGTGGCCGAGACGGAGCGCGTGAACAAGACCTGGCGGAAACGTTTTGACGCCGCGCGGGCGACCTACGCAAGGCCTTCCGATGCCTGGCGTTTCTCCGGCAGGGGGTCTGCGAGCTCGCTGACCCTGGTCGCGACGCCGAGGGCGGGGGCGAATACCGAGGTGAAGGATTTCTACTTCTTCGAGGAACTGGAGCAGGTGGATTCACGTGAGCCGCAGGAGGTGAAGAAGGTCGGTGAAAGCTGGCAGATCACCATGCCCCGGGTGCAATGGAAGGAGAAGAAGCCCCCTACACGGATCAGCGGGATTCTCTACAGCAAGGACAGCTGGGTGAGCGGGGAGCCGCTGCACGCGCTTTCCGTGAGCGTCGAGTTGGATTGAGCCCGGCCTGCGCCGGCCAACAGCTGCCTGCAAATACTCAAGCCCCCCTGAGCTGCCGGGCGACCTGCCCCTCGTTCAGGTCCACGCGCTCGGGCCGGCCCTTGTGCATGTACACGGTCTTCGTGTGGTCCAGGCCCAGCAGGTCCAGTGTCGTCGCATGCAAATCATGCACGTGCAGCCTGTCCTCCGCCGCATACAGGCCCAGTTCGTCGGTTTCGCCGATGGTTTGGCCGCCTTTTACCCCGCCGCCGGCCATCCACATGCTGAACCCTGTCGGGTTGTGATCCCGGCCGGTGCCTTTTTCGCTCATCGGCGTCCGGCCGAATTCGCCGCCCCAGATGACGAGCGTCTCATCCAGCAGCCCGCGTTGCTTGAGGTCCTGGACCAGGCCGACGATCGGCTGGTCCACCGCCGCGCAATGCTCCGCGTGGTTCTTCTCAATCCCGGAATGTGCGTCCCACTTGCTGCCCGCGCCATGGTATAACTGGACAAAGCGCACCCCGCGCTCGACCAGGCGACGGGCGAGCAGGCAATTGCGGCCAAAGACCTTGCTGTGTTCCCGGTCCATGCCGTACAGCTTTTTCATCGCCGGACTTTCGTTGTCGATGTCGACGGCATCCGGTGCCGCGGACTGCATGCGGTAGGCCAGTTCGTAGCTGCGGATGCGCGCTTCAAGCTCGGTGTTCGATTCGCGGCCTACCTGGTGTTGGTGGTTCAGCTCCTGGAGAAAGGCCAGGGTGCCGGCCTGCCGTGCCGCGGGTCTCGACCCGGGTGCCTGCAGGTTGGCGATGGGTTCGTCCCCGTTCTCGAACAACACGCCCTGGTAAGCGGCGGGCATAAAGCCCGCGCCCCAGCAGCGGGAGCCGTTCACGACCTCCGCGTCGGTATCCTTGATCACGACAAAACCCGGCATGTTCTGGTTTATGGTTCCAAGTCCGTAGGAAACCCAGGCGCCCAGCGAGGGGCGTCCGCCAAACACCGAGCCGGTATTCATCTGGCAGACCCCGCCGGCATGGTTGATGCCATCCGAGTGGCAGGAGCGGATCACGCAAAGTTCATCCGCAATGTGGGTATGCTGTGGCAACCAGTCCGAAATCCACAGCCCGCTTTCGCCGTGCTGTTTCCATTCCCGCTTGCAGGCGAGCAGGGGCGAGTTGACCTCTCCCATCGCGGTGACCGGACGTTCAAAGCTGTCGGGCAGGGGCTGGCCGGCGAGCTCGTTCAGCAGGGGCTTGGGGTCAAAGAGGTCGAGGTGGCTCGGCCCGCCTTCCATGAAGAGGAAGATCACGCTTTTCGCCTTGCCGGGCTGATGCGGAATCTTCGCCGCGCTTGGATTCACTGCCCGCGCGGCCAGGACCGGTTCGCCGGCCAGGGCCGCAAGGGCCACCGCGCCAAAACCGGTGCCGGCGCGGCCCAGGAATTCCCGGCGCGAGCGTGGGTGATCGTATCGATTACATTTCATCGGGTAAGAACATTAATGGAGGTATAAAAACCCATTTGAAATCAGCAGGGCATGACAGAAGTCGGTCATCGCCGCGAGGGTGTGGCGGGGGATGCCGACGCGGTCCGGGACCTTCGGCTCCAGCCACTTAACCTTCCCGTTCCCGTCGAAGCTGAATACCTGCCCTGCGTCGACGGCGGAGTTAAAGGGGAGGAGCGATTCCACGTCCAGGGCCTCCGGGCTGACCTGCAGCCGGGCCAGCTGCCCGTCCCAGTTATGGCTGCGGGACTGGTCGCGCCCCCCGATGAGCAAAGGGGTGCCGGCTTGCTGGATGGTGCGAACGATGTTGTGCTGGACCACGTTCACCTGCAGGGGATTCCCGGGATCGGAGAGGTCCTGCAGGTAAAAGGTGACCCGTCCCCCCTCGTGCGTGCCGGTTGAAACGACGACCGCCAGGTAGAGCGGGACCTCCAGGGGGACCTGGAGGTCGGAGTCCACGACCGCGTAGCTGATATTCCCGGCGGTATCTTCGCCCACCAGCTGCAGTATGAGATTACGGGGCTCGTAGGCGGACTTCGCGCTGGTGATCCCGAGCGCCCATCCGGCGGTCCCGGCCTGCTTGCCGTTCCAGCGGGAGAACAGGGTGTTCACCATGCTGTTGGGATAGATGGATTCCAGGCGGGCAACCGCCTGGATGGTGAATTGATCATCGAGCCAGGCCCCGTTCTCCGTGTCGACCTGCTGGTACGGTCCGCTGCGCTCGAGGTTCAGCACCCGCTTGTTCAGTGGAATCTTCTCGACGTCGCTGAAGTGCTTTTCCCGGTCCTCAAAACCTTGCGAATCCCCGGCCTCGGGCAGGGGCTCCCGCTCGATCGCCTCCGCCTGCGTGGCGATGAAGTGCAGGGCATCCGCTTGTTCGCGCTCGTCGGCTGGGCGGCCGTAGACGAGGAGATAGGCGCGCTCGATCTCGCCTGGACCGATAGCCTGTTTCCCCTTGAGCAGGCGGGTTGCCATGGCCCGGGCACGTTTCGCCGGCCAGTCGTTGTTGGCCAATAGAAGGGCTTGCGTCGGCGTCGTGGTGTTGCTGCGGGTTGGCGCGGAGTCGAACCCGGAAGGCGCATCAAAGGCGGCCAGGACCTCGTCCGGGCTATTGCGCCGCTTGGTGACGTAGATGCTGCGCACGGGTTCCTTGCCGCTCCTGGATGGCCCGCCCAGGGTGCTGCGTAATTCGCCGGACACTGCCAGCATGGCGTCACGGATCTGTTCCGCAGCCAGTCGCCTGGGGGGGTAGCGCCACAGGAAGCGGTTCTCCGGGTCGATGTTCCCCGCGACCTCGGATGCCTCCCGGCGGGCGCTTTGCCGATAGGTTGCGCTGTTCATGATGAGTCGATGCAGGGGCTTCAGGTGCCAACCCCCCGCGACCAGTCGCCGGGCCAGCCAATCGAGCAGTTCCGGGTGACTGGGTGCTTCGCCCAGGGTGCCCAGGTCGTTGGGCGTGGCGACCAGGCCCCGGTGGAAATGATGCTGCCAGATGCGGTTCACCGCCACCCGCGTCGCGAGCTGGTTGTCCGGGCGCGTGATCCACCTGGCCAGGGCTGAACGCTGGCCGGTACTGAAGCCGGTCCGCTCGATCTCGGGTGCCGTTTCACCGAGCACAGCCAGGAAGGCGGGCTCCACCTCGATCCTGCCATCCCGGCTAACAAAGGCGGCCCGTACCGCCCGGGTCCCGACGTCGTTGGCGACCAGGGCCTTGGCCAGGGGTTCCGGTTTCATGTGCTCAAAGACGGCCAGGCGCCTGAGCAGGTCCTTGTAGGCCGCATCCTTGCCCTTGTCCTTCTTGTTGTCCTTCTTGAAGTCCGGCTTCAGGTTGGCGATCCCCGCATCCACCTGGCGCTGAACCAGCGCCGCCATCTGGGTCTCGTACGGCGTGCGCTTCGCGGCGGGCTTGTTGTACATCGCCTGGATGTCCTCCGGGAACTGGCTGATGGTGTACGCGATCTTTTTTGTCCGGGTGCTCGCCAGCATCTCCTCGAGGGCTCCCCGGATGCCGGCGGTGGCCTCCTCCCAGGTGCCGGTCTCCTCCTCGTGCCGCGTGCGCTGGGCCGGCGAGGCCAGGTCCTGGTCGACGGGCCAGGCCGTGGTGGCGAGAAAGGACTGCAGCGCGTAGTAATCCTTCTGCAGGATCGGGTCGAACTTGTGATCATGGCACTGCGCGCAGCCGATCCCGATCCCGAGGAAGACCTCGCCGGTGACCTGCGTCATCTCGTTCATGATGAGTTCCCAGTGCATGCGGACATTGCGTTGATTGTGCTCGTAGATCCCGTGGCGGAGGAAGCCGGTGGCCACCAGGATGTCGGGATCCTTGCTGAATTCATCCGCGGCCAACTGCTCCCGGACAAACTGGTCATAGGGCTTGTCCTCGTTAAGGGCGCGGATCACGTAGTCACGGTAGCGGTACGCGCCCGGTCGAAAATGATCGGCGCGATACCCGTCGGTTTCCGCATAGCGCACCACGTCCAGCCAGTGCAGGGCCCAGTGCTCGCCGTAGTGCGGACTCTGGAGGAGCCTGTCCACCAGCTGCTCCCAGGCATCCGGCCGCTCGTCCGCGAGGAAGGCCTCGATTTGTTCCGGGCTGGGGGGGAGGCCGTGCAGGTCAAAGCTGGCCCGCCGGATCAGCGCTCGCCGCCCCGCCTCCCGTGCGGGTTCCAGGCCTTGCCGCTCCTGCTGCCGGGCAATGAAGTGGTCGACGGGGTTTCGTGCCCAGTCCCGCCCCGCTTCCGGGATCGCCGGGTCCTTGAGGGGCTGGATGGCCCACCAGGCCCGGTCCTCCGCCGAAAAGCCGGGGCTGTCCTCGCTGGCGGGGAGGCTGGTTGCGAAGGGGATCAGCCCGGGCAGGATGATATAGGCAAGTCGATGTAGCGCAATCATGGCAGCGGACGATACTATGATGCCAATCCGGGAAATATGATAGGATTTTTTCCATGGAGGACCTGCCGGGGGGCTGGTCCAGAAACTGCGACATTAGCCTTCCCATCCCCGGGCGCGTCTCCTAAGCATCTTCCGGTCAGGGGAAGAATTTTTGCGTGGGTTTCCGGTCATCGGAAGCACTGCGCAGGACACGTGACCGAGGAGTATTCAGTATGATGATGCATTGTGTTTATTTCTGGATGAAGGAGGGGGTCAGCCCGGACCAGGAAGCGGACTTCCAGGCCGCCCTGGCTGAGCTGACCCGGATCGACCTGATCAAGCAGGCCCACGTGGGTCCACCCGCGCCCACCGCGGAGCGCGAGGTGACGGATCATAGTTTTCACACGAACATGGTCCTCTTCTTTGAGAGCCAGGACGAGCACGACGCATACCAGGCGCACCCGGATCACCATGCCTTCGTCGCGCGGTGCAAGGACCTGTGGGAACGGGTGACCGTATACGATACGGCCCTGTAGGCGTCTCGGGTTTCGCTTCTCCGCTGAGGCCCGGGCGGGATCATCCCCGGACGGGGTCCCGGGCAGCCTACACGGAATACCCACCGACGCGAAACTCGAGATCGTGGTCCCGGATATCCGTCAACGAGCTGGCTTCCCAGGTGAGTGCTTTCTCCCCGGGGAAATCGGGGTAGGTATAATCAGGCTTGAGGGTGGGGTCATCGGCGAGGTCGCCCACGTGGCTCCAGATGGCATGGCATTCGTCGCATAGGAGGGCGAAGGCTCCCGTCGCCCGGCAGATCCAGAAGCGCAGTAGGCCGTCACCACAGGCGCGGCATTCGTCGAAATAGGGGCGTCCCTCTGTTTCGGGTGTCGTCATGGGGGTACGTGGGCTGGCAACACCTAGGGTTCTTCGATTAATTGCAATGCGCGCCTGTGCTTGTCCTGCATGCTGTCCTTGAATTTCAACCTGACCTGCTCGACCACGGCACGGGCCTTCTCCCGGTCGCCCTGCTTGTGGTAGATCTGTGCCCGGTGGATGTACGGATTGATCTCGTCCGGCCCGAGGCTGATGGCCTTGTCGACCGCGGTATGGGCAGCGGTGTATTTCTCCAGTTCATACAGGATCACCGCGAGCGTATCCCAGGAGCTGTAGGATGCATGGTTCATCTCGATAGCCTGCTTGATAAATGGAAGCGCTTCCCGGTGCTTTTCCTTCAGGTGGAGAATCCAGGCCAGGTTGTTCAGGGCGGTGTGGGAGGGCTCCCGCTCGATGCTGTTGCGAAAGGCGATCTCGGCCATGTCGTATTCCCGGTACATGAAATGAATCATGCCCAGCATGAGGTTGGCGGTGGCGTTCCCGGGGTCCAGGGTCAGTAGCCGCCGGACGTGTTCCCGCCCGTTAACCACGTCCTTATCCCGGATATCCAGGCGAACCATGCGTTCCAGCAGGGGCAGGTTCATCGGGCCGGCCTTGATCGACTCCTCGTAATGGTTGCGCGCGCGTTCCTGGTTGCCGCGGGATATTTCCAGGTTCCCCATGACTTCCAGGAGCAGGGGCCACCGCTGGCGTTTTGCCCGCATGTGGTTCAGGCAGGTGTACAGTGCCGGTTCATCATTCATTTCCGCGGCGAGTGCCGCGTAAAAGTTCCAGGCATAGCGGTCGTCCGGGTTATCCCGGGTCATGGCCTCCAGTTGCTTCATGCATTCCTCCTTTTCCCCCTTGAGATACAGGGTCTGCATGCGCTGGTAGGACGCGGGCTTGGCCTGGCGTGGACGCTCAATGTTCCACAATTTCCGCATGAGCAGGTAGGCTTCCTTCGCGTGTATGACGCCGTGATGGTTGACCAGGGCGGGCAGACTCAACCGCATCTTCTCCTGGCTCAACATCGCGTGGGCTTCCATCTCGAGCGTGGAAAAATCCGACTCACCGCGCGCCATGATCAGGTTGTTCAGGAGGGCGCTGAGGTTGTTCTCATGGAGCTTGAGACTGAACTGGTAAAGGCTGCGGGCCTCTTCCGGGTGCTTGAATTCTTCACACAGGACGCCCAGGTTATTTGCCTTCCGGGAGGTCTGGATCAAGAGGACTTCCGCATACCGGCTGGCGGGATTCTTCATCTTCGCCAGGTGGTTGAGGGGGGGCTCGATACGGCGCCAGAAGGCGAGGTTGTCCGCCGTGTGCTGCTTGAAGTCGACATCATCGGGCTGGGTCACCCCGGCAAAGAAGGTCTTCATGGGCAGGGGGGGCACCCGGTAGCTGGACCAGATCGTATCGCGGTCTTCCACGCCCAGTTTCCCGGTCAGCCCGGGATCCAGGATGAACCATTCGCTGAGCAGGGCCCCCAGTCCGATACGGGCCAGGCTCTTCAGGCGCTCATCTTCCAGGAGCGAGCTGTAATACGCGCGGTAGGGGGCCTGGCGCTCGTGGGCGATATTCAGCAGGTGGAGCGTCTGGCCCTGCCGGTCGGCGGCCAGCAGGTAGAGGTCGTCCATGCCACCGTTGGTGATCAGCCACTCACGATCACCCATGCTTTCCAGGTTTTGATCCGCCCAGCTATTGAGGGTCCGGGCCGCCCGGGTGTCGACTTCATGGTAGTTCACCAGCGCACCCGCTGCAACAAAGACGAGCACGCCGCCCCCCACCGTGATGGCGCACAGGATGGGCGGCATGCCCGGTTTTTTAATCCCGAATATATCCACCGGGTGCATCCGTGAATACCACTGCGCCGCCGACCAGCCGAAAGCCAGGGCGGTGAATACGTAGGGGGCCGCCAGCAGCGGGGATTCCCCGATGAGGGTCCAGGGAGAAAGGATGCTGTTGAAATAAACGGCGATGGCAATCGCGCTGAGCAGCAGGAGAAAAAAGATCAGCGCGAAGGTCTTGTCGGTGCTCTGGGTTTTCGTGCGTGAAAACAACACCGTGAGCAACCAGGGAAACACGCTCACCATGCCGACGGTCAGCCAGCCGATCCTGGGCAGGCTGCGGGAAAAGGAGGTGAGTTGTTCATGTCCCATGTGGCGTAAAACCCGCAGGTAGGACGGGACTTCCCGGTACTCGGCCACCGGGAGCTGGTAATACCACCAGGCATAGAGCAGGCAGAGGCTGAGCCCGAGCAGGCCCAGGATCACCATGGCCGCCAGGTTCAGGGTGTCCAGGTGCTCATTTCGGTACATGTGAAAGAGGGTATAGCAGCCGAGGGGCACCATCCACAGGTAGAAGGTGGTGTATTCCACCGAGCCAATCCCGCAGAGCAGCGCGAAGGCGAACAGCAAGCGGCGCTTTCCCGTCCAGCGGTACAGGTTGATGAGGTACACCGCGCCGAGCAGCAACAGCAGGTCGAACATCACCGGGTGGGCACGGGAAGACGCAAACCAGACCGAGGTGGAGAAGGCGAAGAAGAGCGCGGAGACGCCGCCCTGGACCAGGTAGATACCCTTGAAGCGCCGGGATCGCTCCTTGTCCCACTGGGAGCGGTACCCGAGGATGAAGACCAGCCAGACGCAGGCTGCCCCACAGAGCGCACTGAACAGGTTCATCCGGTGGGCCAGCTGGGTGCGGTCCAGCCGGGCCACGGTCCGGACGATGGATCCGTAGAGGGGATTTGCCAGCGGACGGAGGGGATCGATCCCGCTATGGGTGGTCAGGACATGCGCGGACTCGCCGGGGTAGGGCTGGGGCGAGAGGGTGAACAGGTAGGCCACGAGAGCCACGGCTGCGACCAGCAGGCCGAGCCCGTGATGCCGGGTGGCCCGGTGTCGTTTACCGGCTTTGCGCGGTGTTGTTTCTGGTTCGTCCATGTGACTCCAGCCCGGCTGTATAGGTTGATTCACCGTTGTGTTCAATACCTTCTTGTGCTTTAACGGTTTGGCGATGAAACCCCTCTTGGTATTGGAGATTCCGGGGCTCACCCGGGCCATGGTGACGGCCCATGCGCCCCGGCTGAAGGCCCTGGCGGAAAGCGGGAGCATGGGGGGGATCGACCCGGTCCTGCCCGCCCTGACCCTGCCGGCCCACGCGAGTATCCTGACCGGCCTGTCGCCCGGGGAGCACGGGGTCGTTGCCAACGGATGGTTCCACCGCGCGCATAACGAGGTCATGTTCTGGCGGCAGAGCGAACGACTGGTGAGCGGGGAGTCGGTCTGGGAGGCCGGGAAAAAGCGCGACCCGGATTTCACCTGTTTCAAGCATTTCTGGTGGCCGGGCATGGCCTCGACCGCCGACCTCTACGTGAACGTGCGGCCGGTGTATTTCGCGGATGGCCGAAAGGCGCCTGATATCTACACCAACCACCTGGGCTTGTCGGCAGCACTCCAGGAAAGATTCGGGACCTTTCCGCTCCTTGATTTCTGGGGGCCGATGACGAGCATCAAGAGTACCCGGTGGATCGCCGACACCGCCCTGCACCTGATGGAAAAACATCCCTCGACCCTCAACCTGGTGTACCTCCCGCATCTCGATTACCGGCAGCAGAGCCACGGGCCGGGGCACCCGGACATCGCCGGGGAGGTGGCTGCGCTGGATGAGGTTGCCGGCGAGCTGGTCGACTTTGCGGAAAGGCAGGGCATGCGGGTGATGGTGATCAGCAGCTACCACATGAACGCGGTGGACCAACCCATCCACCTGAACCGCCTGTTCCGGGCGCAGGGCTGGCTGAAGATCCTTCGCAATGCCGCGGGTGAGCTGATCGATTACGGCACCTCGAGGGTCTTCGCGGTGGCGGATCACCAGACCGCCCAGGTTTATGTGCAGGATCCGGAACTGATCGCCGCGGTGAAATCTTTCCTGTTGAAGACCCCGGGAGTCGCACGCGTCTGCGACAAGGCCGACCAGGAGGAGTACGAGATCGCGGCCCAGGGCTCGGGCGACTTGTTTGTCCTCGCCGAGAAAAAGGCCTGGTTCACCTATTACTATTGGCGGGACGATGCCAAGGCCCCGGACTTCGCCCGGACCATCGCCATTCACGCCAAGCCGGGCTACGATCCCTGCGAGTTGTTCGTCGATCCCGCGATCGGGAACCCGCGATTACGCGTGGCCAGGTCCCTGCTCAAGAAGAAGCTCGGTTTCCGCTACCTGCTCGACCTGGTTCCCCTCGACGCCAACCTGGTAAAGGGCTCCCACGGGCTCCGCCCGGACACGCCCGGCGAGGCCCCCGTCTACCTGGATTCCGTCGGCGGAAGCGGGGCCGATTTCATCCCCATGACGGAGCTCAAGCAGCGCATGCTGGACCGGGTATTCGACTGAGCCCCGGGCATATTTTTTTTGACATGGCCCCCCGGCTGACTTATCTTCCGCCTCTTTTCCAATGGTGGCGGTGTAGCTCAGTTGGTAGAGCAGGGGAATCATAATCCTCTGGTCGGGGGTTCGAGTCCCTCCGCCGCTACCATTTCCCCCCTTCTTTCACCCGCCAACGCCCCGCCCTCCGTCCCCGGAACGGGTAGAAAACACCTGTGACATTTATAGTTGTCTATACTTGAGCCTTGGCCAAGTCTTGACCACGATACGACGACTGAAACACTAAGGAGGAGTGCTATGGCCCAGGAACCGACAGAGATAGACGCCGCGGATGATGTCCAGGCGGTTGAACGACTTCGCGCTGCCCGGGAACAGATCGTGGGGGAGCTTCGCAATGCAATCGTGGGGATGGACGACGTGATCGACCAGGTCTTGATATCCGTTTTTTCCCGGGGCCACGGCCTGCTCGAGGGGGTTCCGGGACTGGCCAAGACACTGCTGGTCAGCTCGATCGCGAAATGCCTCTCGCTTTCCTTCCACCGGATCCAGTTTACCCCGGACCTGATGCCCTCGGATATCACCGGGACGGACGTCTTGCAGGATGACCCGGAAACCGGGCATCGAAAGTTCGTCTTCAGCAAGGGACCTCTTTTCGCGAACATCGTCCTCGCGGATGAGATCAACCGCACCCCGCCCAAGACCCAGGCCGCCCTGCTGGAAGCCATGCAGGAGAAGATGGTCTCGGCGGGCGGGAACGATTTCCACCTCGACCTGCCCTTCTTTGTGCTGGCCACCCAGAACCCGCTGGAGCAGGAGGGCACCTACCCGCTCCCGGAAGCCCAGCTCGATCGTTTCATGTTCAAGATCCACGTGGACTATCCGACCGAGGAGGAGGAGATCGATATCATGCGCCAGGTGACGGGGCGTGCATCGCCCGACCTGAAGGCGGTGCTGAGCAAGGAGGAGATTCTTTCCCTTCAAGCGCTCGTGCTGCGGGTCCCGGTGGCCGACCATATCTTCAGGTACACCGCGAAGCTGGTACGCTCGACGCGGCCCGGCGGAGAGGACACACCGGACTTCATCAATGACTGGGTTTCCTTCGGAACCGGTCCCCGCGCCTGCCTGAACCTGATTCTTGCCGGGAAGGCCCGGGCCATCCTGCGGGGACGTTTCAACGTTGCCATTGAAGACATCCAGACCCTTGCCCTTCCCGTCATGCGGCATCGCATGGGGCTGAACTTTGCCGCGCAATCGGAAGGGGTCCGGACTGACGACGTGATTCGCCGCCTGCTGGAGCAAATCCCCGCCGACGAGAAACTGTACGAAGCGGCATCCGCATAGGCCTGGCCCCAGCCTGTCCTGAGCCTGCCGAGGGAAGCGCTCCATGCAGAAAGCCAAATATATAGATCCGGAAACCCTGAGTAAAATAGGGCCCCTGGACGTGGTGGCTCGCCAGGTGGTGGAGGGGATTCGAATCGGCGTGCATCGCAGCCCGGTGCGCGGTATCAGCACCGAGTTTTCCGCCTACCGGCAGTACGTGCCGGGTGACGAGGTGCGCCACATCGACTGGAAGCTGTACGCGCGCTCGAATCGCTACTTCGTGAAACTGTTCGATGCCGAGACGAATTTCGTGGCAAACCTGCTGCTGGATGCGAGCTCGTCCATGACCTACGGGTCGGGCAAGATCACCAAGCTCGAGTACGCGAAGTACATGGCGGCCAGCCTGGCCTACCTGATCGTTGACCAGCGGGATTCCGCCGGCGTGGGCGTCTTCGACGGTGAACTCCGGCAATACGTCGAGCCCAAGAGCTCGATGAGCGTGCTGGCCAATATCTCCGAGCAGATGGAAAAGGCCGATCCGCAGCCCCGGACCGACATTGCGGCCCTGTTACACGAATTCGCCGCGCGCATGACCCGGCGCGGCATGGTGATGATCTTCTCGGACCTGCTGGACAACACGGAGGATTTTATCCAGGGCATTAACCACCTGCGTTTCCGTGGGCACAATGTCGTGGTGTTCCATATCCTCGATCCCTATGAGCTCGAGTTTCCCCTCCAGGGGATGTGGAAGTTTATCGGGCTGGAGAACGATGGGGAGATGATTACCCAGCCGTCCCGGGTACGGGCGCGATACCTCAAGGAATTGCAGCATTTCATCGACACGGTCAAGGGTGCCTGTAACCGGAGCCAGGCGGACTACGTGCTGGTCAATACCGCCCAGCCGATCGAGCAGGTGCTCTCGAGTTACCTCCTGCAGCGAAGCTCCATGGCGAAGGGGCGGTAGATCATGGTGCGGGCCTTCAGGAACATCGGAAACCGGGGGATGCAGATGTTCGCGCCGCTCCTGGTCCTGTGCGGCCTGGGGCTTTGCGGGATCGCAGCGCCTGCGGAGGACCTGGTGATCGAGGACTTCGAGGACACCCGGGATGCATGGCGGAAGAATCCCGACCGCAAGTGGACCTTCGAGGGAAGCGCCTATTCCCGTGAAGCGCGCGGCGAATTTCGCGAGGTGAGCCAGCAGTCGAAAGGGTTATTTATCCTGTACGGCTTCCAGGGGAAAAGGGTGCTGGCGAGCACCTCCGATTCAGGGGTTGACACCGGGACCGGACGGGCCCTGTCCGGCCCCTTCACCATTGAGCGGAACTATATCAAGTTCCTGCTCTCCGGCGGCCGCTACCCGGGGCGTACCTGCCTGAACCTGCTCGTGGAGGGTGAGCGGGTCGCCTCGGCTACCGGGGCGCATTCCTCCAGCATGCAGGAGCTCGCCTTCGACGTTTCCGCCTACCGGGGAAAAGCCGCGCGGATCGAGGTGTTGGACCGGGAGGAGCACCTGTGGGGCCATATCTGCGTCGATCGCATCGTCCAGAGCGCGGTGCCCGCTCCCCGGGTCATCAACCCGAAGGATCGCGCCGCGGGTTTCCAGGGAACCGTGCACACGCTGGGCGGCATCCGTTCGGGCCTGCTGTACGTGGCCGACGGACAGCTGCACATGGACAAGCGACCGCTTCCCCTGGAGGAACTCATATGCGTCAACTTCAACCCGGAACCCGGGAAGAAGGGCTCCGCTACGCTGGTGCGCCTGGCCAACGGCGATAGCCTCTTCGCGGATTTTGAGCTGCATGAAACGGGCGTGCTGAAACTGGTCGGCGCGGTTATCGGCGCACATGAAATCGACCTCCAGGAGGTGGCACAGCTCGATTTCAACCCGCGGATCCCCGGGGGCTCGTCCATCAGGAATGGCTTCCTGTATCGCGACGAGGGGGATCCCATCCCGGGAAAACCGGTCAAGGTTACCCGGGACACGGTGTCCTTTGATTGTCCCCTGGGGATCGTGGAGCTGCCCCGCATGGGCCTTGTCCGCTACGGCTTCGCGAGGGAAAACGAAAGCGGGGACGCGGGTCCGTCCGACGAGATCGGCCTGGTGGATGGCTCGATCCTGAGCGGAAAGGTGACCCTGGACGGCGAGAACCTGGTGCTGGCGCATCCCGTCTTGCCATCCATTTCCGTGGCCTGGACCCAGGTCAACTACTTCCGGAGGGCCCGGCCGGATGTCCTCTGGTTGAGCCAGGTGCGCGATGTGGAGACGCGCCTGCAGGGGGCCCCTTTTCCCGCCGCCGCCCCGCACGCGGTTGATGCGCGTGCCTGGGGGGGGCAAAGCGTGGTGCACACGATGCGGCTGGGGGCCGAGACGGTGGCGGTCTACCCACTGCCCGCGGGTGGCAAGCGCGTGTTCCGCGCACGCGTGGCCCCGCTGCACGGCAGCCGCGGTGAAGTGGTGGTGGGCCTGGAGGTATCCGGCAGGACCCTTTTCAAGGAGGCCCTGGCTTCCGGGGCCGGCTCGAAAGTGTTGTCCCTGGATCTCCCCGCGGGCGATACCTTGACGGTTCATGTCAGTTTCGGGGAGCGATTGTCGTACCCCTGCGGGATTGACCTGGGGGATGCATACGTGGTGTCCGGACCATGAATTTTTTAAACATACCGGCTGTTTGGGGAGGCCTGGGTGTCGCGGGTGTCGCGGTGCCGATCATTATCCACCTGCTGTACCGCAAGCACAAGCGGCAGACCGACTGGGCGGCCATGGAGCTGCTGCGCAAGGCGCTGGTTATCCGCTCGGGACAAGTCCGGCTTGAAGACTACCTGTTGCTGTTTCTCCGCTGCCTGCTCCTGGCCCTGGTTGCCTTTGCGCTCCTTCGACCCACCCTACACACGTCGGGGGGCATCCTGTCCAGCGGACAGCAGCGGGTGGGTGCGGTGGTGGCGATCGACGCCTCCTACAGCATGGACCATGGAAATCTCACCAAGCGCTTCGAGGAGGCCCGCGCCAAGGCGCGTGAAATCTTCTCCACCATCCGGGTTGGAGACCCCACCACGGTCATGCTCATGGGCAACCGCCCCCGCATGATTCTCCGCGCAACCGGGTACGATGAAAGTCGATTTAACCAGGCCCTGGAGCAGGCGACGGTCTCGCCGGAGCGGCTCAACATCGATCGGTGCCTGGCCGAGATGGTCGAGTTGGTATCGGAACTGAAGACGCCGATCCGCGAATGCTACGTGATCACCGACGCGCAGGTCGTTGACTGGGCCTCGATCTCCGACGAAGCCCGCTCGCGGATTCGGCAGATCACCGGGATTGCCAACCTGTTTATTGTCCCGATAGCTGACAAGGGCTCGGAAAACCTGGCGGTGACCCGCTTTGAATATGCCTCCGGTTCCTTGCGCCAATCGGGCATGGCACGGTTCTCCGCCGAGATTCACAATTACGGGCATCATCCCCAGCCGGATGGGTCGGCCACCTTTTACATGTATGACCCGGTCGCTGCAGATTACCAGGCCATCAAGCGGCAGGCGCTCGGTACCATCGACCCGGGTAAGGCAAAAGTTGTTTCCTTCTTTGCCCCGCTTGACGCGATCGGCAACCAACGGCTCAAGGTAAGCCTGAGCCCCGACGACCTGAACCTGGATAACACGCGGTATGCGGTGGTTGATGTTCGTCCCGGGATCAGCGTGCTGTGCGTGGACGGTGAACCATCCGCCGAACCATGGAAGAGCGAACTGTTCTTTGCCGTGCGGGCGCTTCGCCTCAAGCAGGGCGCCTCGACCGCGGGCCTGGACGTGACCAGTACGCCCTGGGATGACCTGCCCGCGGAGGATTTTTCCCAGTACGATGTCATCCTCCTCGCCAATGTCCCGGGCATGGATGAAGCCATGGGGAAAAGCCTCGCGAGCTTCGTGTACCGGGGTGGGGGCTTGATTGTTTTCAGCGGGGATCAAATCGACCCGGAAGCCTACAACCGTGCCCTGCAGTACGAGGGCGAGCCCTTGCTTCCCGGCCTGCTTGAAGGTCCGGAGGAAGCGCGGCCGGGGGATCCGGCGTGGCGGCTGGGCCCGATCACCTCGGACCACGTGCTGGCCCGGGCGGCGAAGACCCTGTCGCAGGAGGAACTCGATTCGGCCCGGTTTTCCCGGTCATCGGGCATCAGGGTCCAGGACGGAGGCCGGACGATTCTTTCCCTGACGGGTCGGGACAGGCCCCTGCTCCTCGAGAAAAAAACCGGCCGGGGATCCGTTCTGCTGTTTACGACCACCGCGGACCGGGCCTGGTCCAATTTCCCCATCCACCCGATGTACCCGATGATCCTGCAGCAGGCGCTCACCCACCTGACCAGCCGCATCGACGCGTACCAGTTCGGGGTGGGTGATCCGGCAGCCATTGTCATGAACGGTGTTAAAGCTGAAAGCCGGGTGAAACTCGTGGATCCCCGGGGCCGTGAAAGCACGGTGAAGCTGGCCATTCGCGAGGGATCGGCCCCGGCCGTCCCGGTTGAGACGGAAATGCCGGGTATCTACCGGGCCGAGGTGGCGGAGGGCTCAGCCTCCTCCATCGCGGTGAATATCCACCCGGCGGAAGCCGATGTCAAAGTCATGCTTGCCCCGGCGCTTGAACGCGCGATCGGCTTCGAGGACGTGCACGTGGTTGCCCCCACGGATGCCCTGACCACGGTCATCAAGCACAATCGTATCGGCAAGGAGCTCTCCCGCCTGCTCCTTATCCTGGCCGTCCTCCTGTTCCTGGCGCAGAGCTGGCTGGCGAGATATTTTACGCGGCGCATGCGCGTAGGGGAAACCGATGTAACCGAATCAATGCGCCGGAAGACGGTAGCCGCAGGGAGAAAAGCGTAGTCCATGTTACGAACCCTATTCAACCTGGATCCCCTGGAGAGCATCTCCGATTTCGATATTTACCTGCGCCATAGCTGGGTGTGGGTCGTGGTCCTGGTTGCGGGGGCCATTGGTTTTGCCGTCCAGATGTATCGCTCGGAAACGGAGTTGACACCCGGGCGGCGGAAGGTCATGGGTGCCTGCCAGGCGCTTGCGGCCTTCCTGTTGATCCTGATGCTGGCCGAGCCGGTGTTGAAAATGACCATTACCCGGCCCCTGCAGCGAACCGTCCTCGTCCTGCTCGACACCTCCGCCAGCATGTCTATTCC
Organism: Verrucomicrobiota bacterium; assembly: GCA_046581765.1. Lineage (GTDB taxonomy): Bacteria > Verrucomicrobiota > Kiritimatiellia > SS1-B-03-39 > UBA6053 > JAPYUI01. The sequence continues at coordinate 7,041 of JAYGFS010000209.1, read as the reverse complement.
CGCCGACCCACGCGAAACATCGGCGGTACTCGAGGCGGCGAAGGTATTGCAGAAAGTTGGGTTTTCCGAGGAAGCCTCCCCGGCAAGGACCGCGTCACTGCGCAAGGAGATCGCGGGGGCCTCCCGGTTGGACCTGGCCCGGGCCACGGTCACGCATCCCGAAATCGACCTCGTCGGTAAATTGGCCGGGGAATACAAGCTCCGCTTCTTCAGCTTTGATGACCAGCTACAACCGCTCGCGGGGGAAGGGGAGACCATGGACTGGCTGGCGCAGCGCGAAGCGGATGGCGAGACCTCCCGCGTGGGCTCGGCGATTGAGGAGGCGGTGGGCCGCCACACCGGTCAACCGATTGCCGGCGTGGTGGTGCTGAGTGATTTCATCTCGATCAAGGGACGCGACCCGGTGGACGTGGCCCAGCGCCTGGGCGAGCGCAAGGTGCCGGTACCCGTTTACACCGTGGCCATTGGACAGCCGGACCCGCCCGATATCAAGGTGGTCAAGCTGATCGCGCCGGAGGTGGTCTTCACCGGTGACGAAGTTCCACTGCGCATCCAGATTGACTCCAGCGGCTTCGACGACCAGACGGTTGAATTGCAGTTTTCAATCGATGGCCAGGCGATCAGCTCGCGGGACCTGGTGCTTTCCGGGGACACGCAGTTCGAGGAGATGATGTTCAAGCCACAGAAAAAGGGGGGTGTCGCCGCGCTCAAGGTTGCCATCGAGGACCGGGCGGGCGAGACCTCCACAGAAAACAACAGCGTGCGCCACGATGTTCGCATTATTGATGAGAAGATCAAGGTCCTGTATGTCGAGGGCTTGCCGCGCTGGGAATATCGATACCTGCGCTGGGTGCTGTTGAGGGATCGGCGCCTCGAGGTGAAGTTCCTGATGACCGAGGGCGACCCGTCGCTGGCGGCCGCTTCCCCCCAGTACGTCGCCTCCTTCCCCGATGCCGCGGAGGAGATCCTGAAGCACGACCTGATTATTATCGGTGATGTGCCGGCCTCCTACTTTAACAGCAAGCAGGTTACCCTGATCGATGAGCTGGTGAAAAACAGCGGCGGATGTGTCTTGATGCTGGCCGGTCCACTCAATGCCCCGGCCTCCTACGTGGACTCGCCCCTGGCCAGGATGCTTCCGGTAAAGATCGGCCGCGGGCCGGCGGAAAGCGCCGGCGCGAAGGTCTACCCGGTGGTCACCCCGGAAGGGCAGGAAAGCTCCGTAAGTTCCCTGGCCGGATCCAGGCAGGCGAATGCCCGGTTGTGGTCCAGGGTCCAGCCGCTGGGATTTCTTCCGCAACTCGACGGGGCTAAACCGGGGGCGGAGATCTTGTTGTCGCTGCCCAAGTTGGATTCGGATGCCGCGGCCTATCCGCTCCTTGCCTGGCAGCGCTACGGCAAGGGGAAGACGATGTATGTGGGAAGCGAGGATCTCTGGCGCTTGCGCCGGGAGGAGGGTGATCGTTTTCACGCGCGGTTCTGGGGCCAGGCGATCCAGTTCCTGACCCTGTCGCGGCTGCTGGGCGACAATAAGCAGGTCACGCTTGAGACCAGCCGGAAGAGCTATGCCAGTGGGGACCAGGTTAATGTTTTCGCGAATGTCCTGACCGAGTCGTTCGAACCGGTTGACCAACCCGTCTACCACGTGCTCTGGGAGAAGAAGGACGCCGCTTCGGTGCCGGTTGACCTGGAATTGGCCCGGGTGCCGGGCAGTGAAGGGTTTTACTCCGGTTCCTTCCTCGCCGAGGACGAGGGGGCCTTCGTCCTGCGCGCCCTTCCCAAGGACCAGGAGAAGGCCAACACCGTCGTTTTCAACGTGAGGCGGGTTCCCCTGGAACAACGCGAAATGGGTGCGCGCCTGGATGTCGCCGAACAGGTTGCGAAGCACTCGGGCGGGCGGCATTACGCGCTCAGCGGCCTGGCCGGGTTGCCGGAGGCCCTGCACAGCGAGGCATCGTTGACGACCGTCATCCATCGAGAAAAAGACATGTGGGATTTACCGGCTATATTCGTGCTGCTCGTCGTGGTGACGGGAATAGAATGGTACATGCGGAGAAGGGATAACCTGGTCTAGGTAAGGCGTGATGACGGAGCGGGCAAACAGGAAAAAGGATGAGGTCGAGGCGAAGCTTCGCCGCGCATGGAAGAAGGAACGACGTTTTATCCACCTTCGCGGCCTATCTCGCCTGCTGGTGTGGGCGACCACCCTGGTCCTGGTAGACCTCCTGGTTGACTGGCAAATCCTTTTTCGCTCACGCATTGCCGGACCGGAAATGCTGCTCCTGCTCGCGCTCAACCTCGGGGTGCTGGGTTGGGTCCTGTGGCGCGAGTGGTTGAGGTACCTGAAACCGTATAATCCTGAAATGATGGCGCTGGAGGTGGAAGGCCAGCACCCGGAACTCGCCTCCCTGTTGATTTCCTACATGCAAATACAGGGTTCTTCGCCCGGGACGACGGCCTCCCCGGCCTTGCTCGAGGCCATGAGGAACCAGGCCGTGGTCACCACCACCCCGATGGATTTCCGGGAGATCATCGATTTTCGACAGTTGCGGAACCTGTTCATCGTGGCCGCGTGCACGGTCCTGGTGTTTTCAGCCATCTCCTTCAATTGGCCCCACCACATGCACTCGCTCTTCCTGAGGATGATGGGTATTGAGGCGGCGTATCCCACCCGGACCCAAATTGTTTCCGTGCCCGGGAACCTGACCGTGAAACAGGGGGAGACGATTAAATTTCGGGTCAAGGCATCTGGAAAGTTGCCGGAAAGCGGGAAGCTCCTGCTTCGCTCGGAAACCGAGCGGGCCTGGCAGGTGCTGCCGCTCGCCCGGGAGGGTGGGGATGCATACGTGCGGCACATGCCCGAGTGTTACGAGGCCCTGGTCTACCGGGTCAGGATAGGTGACGCGCGATCCGAAACGTATACCATCTCTGTTTCCCCACCCCCGGAAATCACGTTCGCGAAAATCCAGCTGCGGTATCCGGACTACATGCGGGAAGACGGTGTTCCCGACCCGGTCGTATCGGAATTGAACCTGGAAGTCCCGGTTGATACGCAGGTGAACTGGGAGCTTCGCTGCCAGCCGCCGATCAGCGCCCTGCAGGTGAAGATGGGCGGGAACCTCGTGGATGCCCGCATCGACGAGGCGGGTACGACGGCGACCTTCGGCACCACCGCAACCAATTCCTTCAAGTATACCTTCACCTGGACCGAGCGTGAAAACGGATTCACCTATGGCGATGTCCTGCACATGGTCCGGGTGGTCCCGGATCGAATCCCCGGGATCGAGTTGATGGAACCATCCGGCGACCGCCTGGCCACCGTGAACAAGACCGTGCAGGTCGGGGCGAGGGCCACCGACGACCGCGGCTTGGCCGAGGCGACCCTGGTCTATTCCCTGAACGGCGAGAAAGAAGAACGGATAAAGATACAGGACCTGAACGGGTCTTCCGAGGACATTGCCTACGCGTGGGTCCTGGCGGAGACACTGCCGGACCTGAAAGACGAGGATGTTTTACGTTTCCATGTTGAAGTGTCCGACAAACGCCCGCCCCGGGGCTCACATATAAACATTAGTTCTGTACGGAAGCTTTCCATCGTGACCGATGAGGCGTATCTTGATTGGTTCAGGAAGGAGCTCAACGCCCAGCGTGAAAAAATCCTTCGCGCGCGCAAGTCAGAGAAGCAGGCGAGCGAAGCAGTGAGGCGGCTTGGTGCGGAAGAGAAGAAGGAGCAGCGTCCAGATGAGAGGTGAGCGACCCATGAAACTGAAACAGGCCTGTCCCGTTGTTCTTGTGCTTGGCATGGTACTGGCGCCCGGGGCCCTTCCCGCCCAGGAGCTTGAGCGGAGTACCATCCTGAAAACCGGTGAGCGCTTGCGCAGCGAGGAACGCCGGCAGGTGAATGTCCGCGGGAATATCGGTTCCGCCGTGCGGCGGATCGACTGGCTGCTGGCGGACCTGGAATCGAATCAACTCATGGAGGAGGGCAGCGGGGCGGTCATTTCAAAGATGAATGGCACCCTGGTGACCGTGACGAGTCAGCACGTGCCCAGCGCGAGGGGACACCTGCAAAAGGCCCGGGCGGAAATGGATAAAGCCCCCCTTCACCTCGACCAGGCCGGCAAGGAAATCAAGATCATCATCACGGAGCTGGACCGGGTGTTGAAGGAGACCGGTTCTTCCCTGATCCTGGATGTACTCCTGGCCCAGATCCGGGACATCATCAAGACCGAGGAATTCGTGCGGGGGGAGACGGCGGAATGGGGCAAGAGCCTGTTCGTCAAGCCCGAGGTCGCCGAGCTGGACAAGGGCCGGGTGGCCAATGCGCAGCAGGATGTACATGGAAGGTTCATGGAATTCAAGGCGCTGCTCGGCACCGCGGTTGAAGACACGTCCGAGTATTCGCTGGAGAAACGATTCAGCGCGGCCTGGCGGGCGGTGCAGGATCAACAGCCGGGGGTCCTGTTGAAGGATGCCATTGCAAGTATCCGCGAAAAGAAAGTCATCGACGCGGTGGGTCACCAGGACAAGGGGCTGGCAGCCCTCCGGGAAATTGAGGAAATATTATCCACGCTCGAGGAAGAGGAGGACGATTTTGACGATGGAAGTCAATTTGCGGATCTCCAGGACAGCGATTCAAGTGCCTTCGACGGGACGGACAGCTTTGATTCGGATGCCCTGGACGCGGCGGGCCTGGATGCAGGCTTCTTCGATCCCGGTTTCCTGGACGGGTCGCCCGGTTTCGGGTCACCCGCGGATGGTGCCGGCGCTCCGGGCGCCCCCGGCGCAGGTGCCCCCGGCGCAGGCGCCCCGGGAGTCGGCGTGGGCATGGGCGTGGGCATGGGCATCGGCCTGGGCATGGGTATTGGATTGGGAGGAACGCCGATGGGCCCGGCCGGCAACCTGCCGGACGATATGCCCGTTACCTCGGCGGGGGCTTCATCCACCCGGGTCCGGGGGGAAAAAGCCCTGCGGACACAGACGGTGATCAGTGCGCTTGAGAGAAGACAGCGTGCATCCGCCATCCAGAAATATGTGCAGAAGATTTCGCCGGAATTCAGGAAACAAGTGGCCGAGTATTACGAGGTGATTGCGGAATGAAGGTCCTGCGTCGTGTCGGGTTGGCCATGTTGGTCGGGGTGTGTGCACCCCGGGCAGGCGCCCAGGAGGCCCCGCCTTCCCAGCGGATCGGGACGGTGAAGCTGTTGCCGGAGGTGGTCGATTCGATCAGCCAGGGCCTGAAATGGCTGGCCGAGAGCCAGGCGGACGATGGGCACTGGGGATCCAAACACGCCAGTGCGGATACCTCCCTGGCCTTGATGGCCTTCCTGCTCCAGGGTCACGTGCCGGGCCGGGGCGCATACGGGAGGAACATGGAGGACGCAATCACCTACCTGTTAAGTGTCGGCAAGAAACAACAGGGATACCTGGGCTCACCCAGCAATCACGCGGGCATGTATGAACACGGCCTGGCGATGCTGGCGCTCTCCGAGGCCTGGGGCCAGAGCAAGAACCGGAATATCGGCCCGGCACTCAAGAAGGCGGTCGACATCACCCTCCGCGCCCAGAACCCACAGGGTGGGTGGCGATACAGCCCGGAGCCCAAGGACGCGGATATGTCCATGACCGGCATGCATATCGTGGCGTTGAACTCGGCCAAGGAAGCCGGCATCTACGTGCCTGACGGCTCGTTGACCCGGGCCGCAAAATACGTGCTTTCGTGCCAGGATGAAACCAGTGGAGGCTTTGGTTACACCAGCGCGGGCTCTCCCGGGTTTGCCCGTACCGGGGGAGGCATCCTGTCCTTGATCCTCTGTGGCCAGCGTCATCACCCATCCGTCAAGCGCGGCTTGGAATTCCTCCGTCGCTATCCGCAAAATAAATTTACCGGGACCTCCCACTTTCTCTACGCCCACTATTACGCGATCCAGTGCATGTACCAGTCTGGAGAAGAGGACTTCAACGCATGGTATTCGAGGATCACGAAAACGCTGCTGTCCAAACAGCGGCCCGACGGCAGCTGGAGCATGGAGGAAGGGTCTGCCTACTCCACCCCGATGGCGATCCTGATCCTGGGAGTCCCCTATCGTTACCTGCCGATTTACCAGAGGTAGAATGGAGCGCATGCCTCCCTTCGCGCTCGCGATCCTGCTGATGGCATGTGCAGGGCTCGTCCCGTCGCAGGCTGCCGTTCCGCAGGACGCTTCCGCCGCCTTGTGGGAAGAGGTGGAGAAGGCTTACCGGCAGGAAAACAACCTGGAGCAGGGCCACCAGTTGCTCAACCGGTTTATCGCGGAACATCCGGGAGAAACGGGGGGTGTTCCCGAGGCCCTGCTCCGGATCAGTGCGGAAGATTGCTTCGAGATCATCAATCGTACCTGGCGTGATTTTGCCATGCGGAACTGGATGGCGCCTCACCGTCCCGATGGGATGAAGGGGGTCTGCGGCCTCATGCTGGAGATGATCCGTGAGGAGTTGAAACAGTTCCTTATTCACCCCGCCCTGCTCCCCGAACGGGCGGAGGAGAGTAAAGACATGGTGGTCATGCGACAGGCCTTCGAACGCGGACGCTGGCACGGGAGACCGGCGGGGTCACAGGACCGCTCGGATCTTTTTCACGGGTGGTCGGACCGGTCGGTCAAGCGCCTGCTTGCCCTGGCCCGGGCGGGCATCATATCGGAAAGGGACCCGGCACTGGTCGATGCCACGACGATCCTGCTTTACGCACGCCTGCGCCAGGGACGGTACCACGAGGCGGCGGCTGTTTTCGATACGATCGTGACGGCAAGCGATCATGACCCGGTATGGTTGTTTGCCCGTGCTCGCTTTCATCATTGGATGGCATCGCCCCGCGCAAGAAAGTTGTTTCAGGAGTTGTTCCCCATTCTGAACCATCCCCAGGCGAACACGCGTCTCCGTGCCCTGCGTCAGCAGGCGCAGCCCTATGAAGCCTACCAGCGAGCCGACCGGGACGCCGGTGCGGGGACGTGGCTGAGCCAGATGCTTCCCGAGGATGCGAACGAGACCTGGGCCACGGTTGAG
>JAYGFS010000172.1:0-3778 GCA_046581765.1 Verrucomicrobiota bacterium | reverse complement strand
CGAACCCATCTGGGCGGCACCGGTTGGCCCTTGTCCCCTTTCACCATGGGCGTGTAAACGGTGTGCACCTCGATTTCGTCCGCCCCCCCTGCAGGGCACCGCCAAGGATGAGGCAGGGGATAAAGGCCCATGGCTTATTTGCTTTCATGCTTGGTGTCTCGAAGCTTGGAAAAAACTTGGCCGCTGGGTTTGGCCGGCAGCGTCGCCTTCCACTCTTCGAGCATGTTCACCAGTTGCTTTACGGACTGGGGATGTTTCTCCTTGAGGTCGTTCTTTTCAAGCGGATCCGCAACCAGGTCGTAAAGCTCCACGTAACCCGCATCCCAATTGGCAACCAGTTTCCATTGCTGGCTGACCACCGCGTAGGAAACCCAATGGTCGGGCTTGGTCTTGCGGGCCGGCCAGGGGGCAACCGTTTTCCAGAAGAGCGGTTTCTCGCGAAGCGACGTGCCCCCACCCTTGAGGGTCGTGACCTGGCTGACCCCGTCTGGCCGGTAAGACGCAGGCAGTTTTACCCCGGCGACTTCACAGAAGGTGGGCAGCAGATCCACCGCGGAAAAAATAGCGGTCTTATCCACTTTCCCCGCGGCAATTTTCCCGGGCCAACGGGCAATAAAGGGCACTCCTACCCCGCCCTCAAAAAGCGCGGCCTTATAGCCCTTGCGTCCACCGGTAATGCCCCGGGCGGCCGCCACGTTAAAGCCCTCACCCGTGGCCGTATCGTGCATGGATTTCAATGGGGTGCCGGCCTGCGCCCGGGCCGGCCCGTTGTCCGAGCTGAAAATAACCAGGGTCTGGTCGATCAGCTCCAGGCGATCCAGGGCATTCAACACCTCGCCCACCCGGTCATCCGCGTGCGAGAGGACCGAGGCATAGATATTATCGCGCTCCTTCAACCCGGGAAAGCGCTTGCGATACCTGGGAACGGTATGGAAGGGCGTGTGCGGTTCATGCAACCACAGGTTAACGAAGAAGGGTTTGCCCGCACGATGGCTCTGCTCAATGAAGGCGATGGTGTTCGTTGCGTCTTCATGTACCGGCATTTGTTTACCCGAGCAATTGAAGGCCCCGTAGGCATCAAAGCCGTAGCGGCTGGGAAGCGGCGAATCGGGGATCATGTCATTGGCCAAATGCCATTTACCGAAGTGCGCGGTGGCATAACCCGCCCCTTGCAGGAACCGGGACAGGAGCGGTGCCCCGGGGTCGAGCCAGTCGGGCATATTGCGCTTCGCGTTACTGGGCACCCAGGCGAAGTGACCGTCAATATTGTAGCGTGCCGGGAAATGCCCGGTCATCACCGCCGTCCGACTGGGGGAACAGACCCCGCTGGCCACGGTGAAGCGATGAAAGTCGGTTCCTTCCCGGGCCAGGCGGTCAATATGCGGCGTCTTCACGTACGGGTGACCATGACAGCCCAGGTCTCCCCAGCCCCAGTCATCGGCAAATATGAAGAGAATATTGGTTGGCGGCTCCTGCGCAGGCGCCCGCAGGGCGAGCCCGAAAAGGAGCAGCACCAGGCATACGGATAATCTATTTACCATGCTATTTTTCCTTCCGGCCATCAGGGGATCGCCTGAAACACCTGGTCGATCGTCAAGCGCTTGGCATGCAGCGTGATTTGGAGGTCAAAGAATCCGGAACCTTCGGCCTTGTGGAGAAACCCAACCGAGATGGACTCGCCTCGCCTGGTGAAGCGACTCGGCCGGGTCCAGTCAACCTGGTTGAGCGTCTTGCCCTTCACCGAAGGCCCGTGATGGTATTCCCCGGCCAGCAACAAGCCGAGGATCCTTTCGCATTCCTCCACGGTGATTCCCTGGATCGAGCCGGTCCGATACGCCTGCTTGCCCACCTTGAGGATGGTTTGTTTCCGCGTGTAGGGCTTGCCCGCCCAGAACGCGCCCAGCTGCAGGTCATCCTTCCCCGGCTTCGCTCCCGGATGCAACCATGCACCATGACTCACGCTCAAGACCTGGAATGACACCTCGCGACCGTTAAGCACTTCCTGGCCATGCACGCGCACATTCCGGAAGGACGAGGGGTACATGTTGTGGGTCGAGATCTTGACGACCTGCTCAATCCCGCATTGCTGCGCCAGGGCAAGGACCACCTGTTCCTGCTCCTTGGTGAGTATCGCACGCTTCACATAGGCCCGCTCAAATCCAGGGGAGGAAACAACAAGGGCCAGGCCAAGGAGCATCAGGATATATTTTCTCATTTTGTTTTCCGCGTTTCTTTTTTGATCTCGATGCCGTTGGGCACAAAGGGTGCAAACGCTTTCCCGTTTTTGCCGGCCGCGTACACCGTGACGGTGTCACCCTTTCCGGGAAGCCCCTCATGCCCCTGCGAGCCGGGCACGGGAGGAATACGGGTTGCGGGCTGCCAGGCCTCGATCCAGATTTCCTCGTCCACCTTCACCCCGCTCCCCTTGGAGACCGAGGCCACCTTGAGCTTGATGGTGTACACCCGGTCGCGGTGAATGCCAAAGGAGCGTTCGACCGTGGATTTCCGGGTTTTCGAGGTCATGGAGACCACCTCGCCGGTGACGATAAGGATCGCGTCCTGCTCCAGTGCCTCCTGGCTCATCGGCGCCTGGGCCGCCTGCAGGTCAACCGCGGCCAGTGCAAGAACACCCCCGGCCACGGCCGCCGGGAAAAGCGCAAGGCGAAGGGGGGCCCATCGATTTTTCATGCTGACAGGGGGGCGGTTCATACCGGGGAAACAGGCTACATGGTAAAGGTGTAGACGTAAAGGTAACCCGTCGAGCCATCGACGGCAATCCAGCCGTTAAAGCGGCCGAAGTACTTCTTGGTCTCAAAGAGCGCCAGGTTCTTGAAGGCCTGCTCCGGGATCCACCACGTTTCCTTCTTGGGAGGAGCGGCATAAAAGGAGGGTTGGTTGGCGGGTTCCTCCAGTCCATCCGACCATTTGGCCACGTCTTCCTTCGCCACCTTGATCCTGGCATAGAAGGAAAAGTCGGTTGGGCCCGGCAGGCCTCCACTGCCCCTCCCGTACTCGACGTAGTGCGCCCCGAGAATCCTGGAGGGCAGCTTGGCATTCCGGCCAATCATGTCCACCATCGCCTGGATATTCTCTGCCGGATCGGCCTTCCCGGCGTCCAGCTTGCGCGTGGCCGTGCCCTTACAGGCCCCGAGCAGCAAACACGTGCAGACGAGGCAGGCGGCCAATGGCTTGGCGGAGGATGCGGACCGGGTACGATTCTTCACGGAGCCATACATAGCTGGAAAACCGGCATGCTCAAGTATCCAGTGCCCGAAATTCATGCCGGGACCCGGCCGGGCGGCACCGGGAAGGCGATGTCGACTTCACCACTCAGCGCAGTAGTCTACCCGATACCGTGACCGTCCTGTTTTGGTGGATAGTTACACTTTTACTATGTCCGTCCATTAGGTACACTGTGCGTTCCAGCACTACGTACAGTGCCCAGAAAAGAACCGGTCAAAATGAAATATCGATCCAAGGCATCTGTTTTTGCAGTACTCGTAACGGTCTGTATGCTCGCCGTCTCCTCCCCCGCCTTCGCACAGAATGTGGAATTCGCTTGGGCAGCAGGTATGGGCGGAACAAGGGCTGGCGAAGGCCGGGGCATCGCCGTGGACGCATCAGGCAATGTATACACCACGGGGGAGTTCCAAGGCACTGTTGACTTTGACCCGGGGCCAGGCACTTTCAACCTCACCAGCGCGGACGGCATTGAGGACATCTTCGTGAGCAAGCTGGATGCCTCGGGCAACTTCCTCTGGGCGAAACGTTTGGGCGG
>JAYGFS010000167.1:0-16730 GCA_046581765.1 Verrucomicrobiota bacterium | reverse complement strand
AGGAGACCCCGTTTGTGACTGCTTCCGGGGGATTTGCGCACGTAACCCAGGCGAATGATGATACGCGTGGCAGCTTTCACCTGGGCTGCGGGAACATCGAAGCGATGCCATTGCCAGGAATCTTCATAGGCACAGGTGCTGCTGCCAAGGAACTTGCCATTTACGAAAAGTCCGATGTTCTGGAACTTGTCCTTGATGAGAAAGGGCTTGGAAAGCAGCCAGAGGGTGTAGGGTTTCCCGGCCTGCAGGCTGATATGAACATCGGCCTCGTGCCGCTTGATCCACGCCATGGAGCGCCCACTATGCGCTTCGTTAGGACCCCACCCGTATCCAAGCTGTGCACGGTAGGCCGCCCGGCCCACGTCGACAAGCACATCCGTGTCACGAAGTTTCCCCGGTTCCTCAGCCCTGACCAGGCAGGGCATGAGCGCTATCAGGATCAGGCGAATCATTCGGGCTTCCAGGTGTAGAGGGTAAATTGCTTGGTCCTGGACTTCATTTTGAAGCGCGTGGCTTTTGCGTGGTGGGCGACAATTTCATACGAAAACGATTCACCCTGCCAATCCTGTACCACCGAAAGCGCCGCGGGATAAACCGAAAGCAACTTGTCGGTCGAAGCCAGGAAGCGTATGGTCCAACCGGCTGACCGGAATCGTTCCAGTACCGGGAGCGCGGCTGCGAAACGATCGGCCGCCGCCTGGTGATACGCGTCGGCGCCTTCTTCCATCCACAGCACCTCTCCATTGATCACCATCTTGCCCGTGATCATCCTGAGCGGCGTGGAAAAGAGAAAATGATCTGCCACGACCAGGTCCCGGGGACCGATCTGGGCGGCCAGCGCCCGCAGATGCGGACTCAACCCTGCGTATTCACTGACCCGCACTGCATCCCAGGCCTTCGAAGCCGATAAGCCCGTCATTACCAGGAGCGCGACAATCCCCAGCACGGCATGCCGCCGGGTGAAATACCCGAAGGCGAGGGCGCCGAGCAGGGCGACGAGCGGCACGGTATACATCATCAGGCGACGGCTCGCCCAGGGCAGTAGCGGTGCAATCTCGCTTTGCAAAAGTACCAGCGCGGTCGAAAGGATGAAAAAGGAAACCAGGATCTGCAGGGGATCATCGATACGCCCGCGCCGCATGTAGATGTAGCCCAGGCCGAAGACGGCGGGGATGAGGGGCATCCCGACATAGTGGATCATGCCTTTTACAATCAAGGGGACGTTAGCCAGCCCCAACTGAAGCACCAGGACCATGAGAAGCAGGCCGGTAATGCCATACACGGGTACCAGGCCGAGCCGCCAGCTCTGGACGATGAAGCGCACGATCTTCACCTGGTTGGACAGGAGGTCCACCACGATTACCCCGAGCGACAATACGCCGCCCGACAGGAGAATCAGCCGGCTCAAATCGCCCAGGCGTTCAATGGTGATGGCATTGTGATAGAGGCAGTGGCCGGCGGCCATCCACAGGGAAACCAACATCAGCAGGTGGGACTGCAGGGCCCAGGTGCGATCTTTTGCTTGTACATCACATACCGCAATGACGAGGACCAGCAAGGTGCCGAAGGGCAGGAAGCCAAAACGATTCAGGCCGGCACACAGCATCAGGAAAGCGACGACGAGGGCCGCGATATGCTGCCGACGCAGGTACGGAAGCATCAACCCGATGCCACAGATAATCAGCAGCTGCAGCATTTCCGAGGTGGGGATATTCAAGTGATACAGCCAGACCGGTTGCAGGCCCAGCATGGCTGCGCCGAAGCCCACGGTTTTCCAGGGCAGGGTATGGGCGGCGAGCATCGCGGCAAAGAGCAAAACAACCCAGAAGCCGAGGAAGCCGTTGACGCGGGTGGCCGCCCGCAACCCGCCCTCCTCGGCCAGGGTCGCGATTGCCGTAGACATGAGCGGGAAAAAGAAGCGCTTAATCGCCAGGGTCCCTTCATCCAGGGGAACGACGGGCTGCGCCTCAAGATAGGATAAGCGGTACCGGCAAAAGATTTTGACCTCGTCTTCGCTCAGGGCACTGAAGAAGGGATCGGGCGCATGCTGGTAGGTCCCGGTGCGGGCGAGCTGGAGGCCTTCGTTCACGTATATGCCCGGGTCCCAGCCGCCGGCGATCCATTCACTCCGCCCGGGAAGCTGCATGACTACCGCAAAAACAAAGACCGAGACCACCCAGGCGATCGCGGCGGGCGCGAGGCGGGACACGAGACCCGTGCGATGGGTCGTCCAACCGGCCCCGACCCCTCCCAAGGCAAAAATCAACCAGGCAAAGGAGGGCAGCGGCAGGACTTCCGCGCTGAACAGGCGCAGGACAAGCAGCAGGGGTAGCCCAATGAGGACCGGATAAGCGGCATAAACCAGCAGGCGCCGGCGGCGATCCGCGATTTCCGGCAGGAGCCAGGACCAGGACCAACCGAGGAGAATAACCTGCCCCGGCCAGATCAGGGAAAAGGCCAGCCAGTGGTTAATAGAGCTATCAAGGAATGCGTCGTTCATGCGCCGGGGACAGGATGAAACGCACCCCGGTTAAATGCCAGTAAAATTTGTTGGTCTATCCCGCCCGGGCGGTTTACAGCTTCGATTGATGGCCCCGGGAAAGAAACTGACCGATATTGACCCCGCTCTGTTGAGCGCGGGCATCTTCAACGAGGACCTATGCGCCCGTTGCGGCACCTGCACCGGCAGCTGCCCGACGAAGGCCATCAAGACCAACGACCGTCACTTCCCGGAAATCGATCCGGAGGCGTGTATCGAATGCGGGCTCTGCAACACGGTCTGCCCGGGGGACAAGGTTCCCTACCATGCCCTGGCGGAAAAAACCTTCGGATGGGACCCGCAGGAGGCGGTGGAAACCTTTGATGGCTATGTGCAGAAGACCTACATCGGACATTCGACTGACCACACCATTCGGGCAAAAGGCGCGGGTGGCGGGGTTATCACCGGCCTGCTCTGGGACCTACTCAAGAGCGGGGAAGTCGACGGATGTGTCGTCACGCGCATGAAGCCGGACGAACCCTGGGTCGGCGAACCCTTCATCGCCCGGAGCTACGAAGACCTGTGCTCCAGCCAGGGCTCCAAGTACACGCTGATCCCGGTTAACCAGATCATCCAGGAGATCCGGGCCAGCCCCGGGCGCTTTGCCTTCGCGGGCCTGCCCTGCCAGATACACGGATTGCGCCTGCTCATGGAGGAAGAACCCGCTTTAAAGGAAAAGATCGTGGCGGTGATCGGCCTGTTCTGTGGAGGCGCGCTGGAGATGAACCTGATTCCCGAACTGCTCCAATCCAAGGGCATAGCGAAAGCAGAGCTCAAGGATTTTGAATTCCGCGGCGGCCCCTGGCCCGGCCGGTTCCGCGCGATCAAGCAGGATGGTACCGCGGTGGACATTCACCGCTACGACTACAACATTGGTGCGTACAACTGGTTGATTCACCTCTATACCCCCAAGCGCTGCCAAACCTGCATGGATGGCTCGGCTCAGTTTGCCGATATCGCGGTGAGCGACGCCTGGACAAGAGGCGAGGACGGGCAGCACAAGTTCAAGAATCGATCACGCCTCCTCTGTCGCACGGAACGCGGGCTGGAATTGGTCGTCCAGGCGATGGAACGCAAGAGCCTGGAATGCGAGGACGTCTCCGGCGATCCGGACTATGAAACCTACAAGACACAGACGCGACGCAAACGTCGCGGGGCCCCGATACGTATTCAGCGCTGGGGTGGCCGGGGTATAGCTGTTCCAGAATATGACATCCGTTTGCCCGGGGCGAACGGGAAAGAAAAATTCAACGAGCGCGTATCGGCTCTCTGCCTCTGGCTGGGGAACTTCCGGTGCTTTCGTATGCTGGTGCTGAAAATTATCACCACGCGCTTGTCCGTACCTATCGTCGAATACCGCATCTGGGCAAAGCGGCGCAGGCACGCCGCGCGGCAGGCGAACAAGGCCGCAAAGAATAAGCCGGAAAAATAGGACGAATTACCTGGGTGCACTGATCGTCATGGATTCGATGGTTAGTTCTTCACCCAGGAGATGCCGGCGAAAGAAGCGTTCCACCTGTTCCGTAATTTTCTCGCCGCTGAACCCGTGCCCACCCTGCTCGATCGTGACCAGGGTTGAATCCACGCCCGCCTTTTTCAGTGCCGCATGAAACACGACCGATTGGCTGAATGGCACCAGGGGGTCCTTCATGCCGTGAAAATGGATGATGGGCACATCGTCTTGACTCACGTACGTCATGGGTGCCGCCGATCGTGCTTTTGCCTTGTTGTCCTGGATCGCACCGCCGATGAGCAGGGATTCCGGTGAACGGGGCGCGTCATGGTCTATCTTGGATCCCGCATCATTCATGGTGAGAAAATCCGATGGGCCGAAAAAGTTGACCACGCAGGTCACGCGGCTGTCCTCGTTGCCAAAGGCGCCGAGGTCCCCCTCCAGCGCGTCCACCCCTCCACTTACACCCAGCATGCTGACCAGATGACCCCCGGCGGACGAACCCCAGATCCCGATGCGCTCCGGGTCGAAATTATATTGTTTCGCATGCCCTTTAAGCCAACGAATGGCGGCTTTACAGTCATGCATCTGGCTGGGCCACTGTGCTTCCCCACTGAGCCGGTAGCCGATACTCGCTCCCGCATAGTTTCCATCGGCAACAAGGGGTATCACCCGCCTGTGGCCACTGCTCTTATCCCCGTTTCGCCACCCACCCCCATGGATAAACACGATCAGCGGACGGGGATCACCACTTCGATCCCGGGGCACCACCAGGTCGAGCGTCTGGCGGGCATTTTCATTATCTGCATAGGGAATATCCCCGATCACCTCCAGCGAATCGGGGATGCGAGGCCCGCGCGAAGACGATGCCTTCTTTTGGCGTTCCCGCTTCCGGAACGCTTCATCTTCCTGCTTCGAGATCCAGCCATCGCGGTCATGATCCACCCGGTCGAAATTGTTCCGGATGCGTTCCGGCAATTCCGCGCGTGACAGGCGGCCATCCTTGTCTTTATCCCACGATTCGAAATTCTTCTGTTGGGACAGGGCGGGTGCGGCGAGCAGGAAGACCAGGCATATCCAGTAATTCATGGGCACTCTCCCGGTTGGCCTGTTGACATTGAACAGCAAGGGAGCCCGGCGCCTAGTTGCCACTGAAGCCCTCGGCAAATTTCTCCAGCAGGCGGAGCTCCTGCTTGAGGGTGTACTTGCGCCCGATCAAGGTGAAAATGACGTTATTGATCAAACTGGTCGTATGACTTTCTTCAGTGATTTCAACAGTCGTTGCACCATCGCCCTGCTGCTTCAGCACATAAGCCCACAAGCCGTGCAGCCCGAAGTTGCTCGTGCGGGTCTGAATCGTAAAGCGTTTGTTCTTCTCCATCTCCAGCACTTCAAAGCTGCTGTACTTTTCTTCCCTGTACTCACGCCACACGGGAAAGCCCTTGTTGTTGACCGACTCATACTCGATACGGGTAACCTGCCTATCCCGGTTCGGGGTATCATCGACATCGGTCAGCCAGTTGTACACATCAGCCACCGGCACGGACAGGGTAACTGAAACCGTACCGAGATATCTACGCGGCGCGAACTGGCCGACCAGGAAGAGCAGCAAGAGCGCGCCGGCGGCGACGAGTACCAGGATCTTAATAAACTTCTTCAGTAGACGCATAGCTAACAATCAACCCGGGTGGATAACACGCGGCGGTGCTTCTGCGGGAGAAGCAGCCTGACCCGTCAAATGGCCGTACATCGTGCAGGCAAAAAGCGCAAACAGAATAAGCAGGATAACGAGAGCTTTGAGCTCCCGCTGGTAGGTCTGAAACCAGGCTGATGTGCGTAGCTGCATGGTCGGCCATTTTTTTATTTAAGGTCCCGCTGGTCAAGCAGGGTTTTCAAGATTATACTGTGCCGGATGAAAGGTTCAAATTTTGGCAAAGCACTGGAGGAGTTGATCCGCCAGGACGACAGATACACGGAGGAGGCCTATCACTTTGTTCGTGAAGGGCTCGATTTCACCATCAAGCTCATGGCCAAGCCGCGGGAAGGACCCGGACGACATGTCTCCGGCCAGGAACTCCTTAACGGTATTCGCAAGTTTGCCTTGCAGGAATACGGGCCCTTGGCCAAAACCGTCTTGAACAAGTGGGGCATCACGGAATGCTCAGATGTCGGGGAAATGGTCTTCTCGATGGTGGAGAAAGGCATTCTCGGGAAAACCGAGAATGATGAAAAAACGGACTTCAGCGATGGCTTTGATTTTGATGACGCCTTCCGCAAGCCATTCCTGCCCGATGAAGATCCCGACAAGAATAGGGAAGAACCGGCACCTGATACCGACCAGGATGCTCCAGGCAACCTGGCCGACCCCAGTTCCCCCTCCTCGCAAGCCTGAGTATGAAATTTGTACGCGAGTTTATCGCGGTTCTGAGTGACTTTTTCCGCTACTGGTTTCGCCATGGCTGGCGGGCACTTCGCGCAATGAATCTGCACGAGCGAGCCTTCCTGCTGGGCTCCATGATCCTTACCGTATGCTCGTGCGCTTTCGTTGCGGCTTCCGTGAAGACCTATCGCTTCCACGTTCAACTTCCCGAAGCATCCGCGCTGACGGAACGCCCCACCGAAGCAGGGTCAAGCATCGAGGCCGTCGATTACAGCTTCCCCCTGCGAGATGAACCGCCACATTTCCCCCTGGATAAACGCTGGCCTTCACGCACGGAGATAGCGCACTCCCAATCGATTGCCCAGGTCCCCTTTGACCCCGAGCGGGACCTGATTCGCATCGAGGATGATCGCGTGTGGTGGGAGAGTGAGCACGACAACGATGATGTCGAGGACGACCATGTATTTCACTGGGCGATGGAAGAACCCTTTCGGAGACTGGTCGAATTAATGGAACAGGCAGGGGGCCGACTCAAGGTGCAGGACGTCTATCGGGCCGAAGGCGTCCATGCCCCAAAATCCCTGCATAAGCAGGGACGGGCAGCCGACTTGACCACGGCCAATCCAGAACGCATACCCCTTGGTCGCCTGGCCAAACTTTGTGTGGCGGCCGGATTTGACTGGGTCTTTTTCGAGGCCAAGGGCGGGTTCCACATCCATGTTTCCGTGACCCCTGAAGGCAAGGTCCGTCGTAGTTGGCGGGAAAATCAATAGACGAGAGGACGGCCTGACCGCCCCCTGCACCACGTGAAGCTACCCGAACCCCATATCATCCTGATGGCGACGGAACAGGCCATGCAGGGGGAATCCTGGGAGAAATCGCTCACTGCATTTTCCCTGGATATCCTCGACACCTGTCCAGAACACCCCTGGCTGTTTCTAGATTGGAGCGAGGCGGAAACCCGGGTCAGCGGATCCGCATTCGACGAGCGGGTCATCGACCAGGCCCTGCTGAAACTGAGCGCGTTTATCCCGGCCGATATCAGCGATCAAATCCGCGGGCTACACGCCGTTCCCCACCGGGCTGTCGAACTGGCGGCGGACGACGACCTGGCCTTTTCACCCATCGTGCACGCGGGGATATGTATCGGCGCCCTCGTCCGACCCAATCGCACCGACGAGGCCCAGGCGACCTTTTACACCTGCCTTGAACGCTGTCTAAAACTCCTCTTCCTCCATTTTGCCCGCTTGGCAGCAAACCGTGACGTGGATCCCCTGACCCGCCTTCCGGGCAGGAATGCTTTTGACCGGGCTTTTCAGCAGGCCATTGAGCTGCACAAACGCCATGCGGTTCCCTTTTGCCTTGCGATCCTGGATGTGGACGAATTCAAGTCTGTGAATGACCGGTATGGGCATGCGGCCGGCGATGAACTACTCCAGAAGCTGGGCCAACACCTGGCGGTCGAAACCCGCACAACGGATACGGCATGCCGGCTCGGTGGAGATGAATTCGGGATGGTCCTCCCCTACGCGAACCAGGCCGCCGGGGTTTTCTTCGCCAAGCGCATGCTGGAGGGGATTCATCGAATCAAGCGGGCAGACGGCTCGGCGCTACGGGTTTCCATGGGCATCATCAGCTCGCAAGACCGGGATGACCTATGCGACGAAACCTTACGTGCAAACGCGGACCGGGCGATGTATGCGGCAAAAGCCGCAGGGGGAGGCACGTTTAAGATGGATCCGGGTTCCTGAGCAACAGAGCGTGACGAACTACTTTTTGTTCAGGGTCAGCTGGCTGACCTTTTCCTTCAGGTTCAACAGCATCGATTTATCCCTGCGCACGGTCACGGCCTCACCCGGAAGTAAATCGTGGTCATCCATAATATCGAACACAAGACTGCGACCACGGACGGTTCGGTCAGGCATGAGCGTAGCGCCTCGGCGAATCCCGATAATATCCGGCATGACCTTCGTCAGCTTGGCCCGGTACATTTTCTCCGGGAAAAAATCGGGGTAAACCAGGTAAACCTTGCCGACCGTAATACTGCGCGCACGCTTCTCGGACAGGAGAGCAATCACGTGCATGGGCTGATCGTCCACGATGGTGACGATAGGCTGGCCGGGCTGCACGACTTCACCCACCTGGCGCATCACCGCGGTGACGACACCCGAGCGCCCAGCCTTGAGCGTCAAGCCCCCGCGCTCCAATTCAAGTGCGGAAAGATTTGAACTGCGCTCCAGGCCCTCCCGAAATTTCACGAGGTTAAGCGAAGACCGTGCATCCACTTTGAGCCTCTTGGCTTCCTGAAGCTGGGCATTAAGCTGGGCGATATGCGGGGGATAATGCTCCACGGAGCGAGCGAGCGTTTCCTTGCGGGTGCGCAGGTTCGCCAAGGTTTCCGGATTAATCAACTTGTCATCCACCAGGGGCTGCAGGCTCTTGAGTTCATTTCCCAGCGCCAGCAATTCAGCCTGGTCGTTTTGCAGCTGCAACGCGCGCGACTGGATATCGGACTCAAGGCCAAAGATCAGTTGGTCGTATCGCTGGCTGGTGCGGACACTCTCGACTTCCGCCCGCATCAGGCTGGTCTGGATATCCGCCCGCTCTTCCAGAATCCGGGCCTCGACCAGATCGGAGGTCAGCACGGCAATCACTTCGCCTGCTTCGACCGGCTGGCCGGGTTCCACCAACATGCGGTCGAGCCGGCCGAGCTTGGTTGAAGACACGTTTTCAGAGACCTTCTCGACCACCCCAGGCATGGCACTTTCCGTATTGACGTGGTCCACGAGCACCACCAGGAGTGCCACCAAAACCAGCCACAGAAGGAAGGGCCACCTGATTTTCAAGCGACTCCACACCACCCGGGGGTGGTAACGACCGAGGGGTTTGCTTGAAGAGACCACCCCTAGATCTCCACCGTTTGGCGTTGCATCATCAGGTTGACCTCACTGATTGCTGGAATCGAGTGCAGGGCATCGAGCAAATCTGCCCGGTAGGAAGGATCGCGCAAGCGAACCTGGTAGGCGTATTCCATCACATCGCCCTGCACGGCCTCCCGTACAGCCACCAGCTGCACGGAACTGCAATATGAATCGAAAAACTGCTTAACCTGGTGCTCTTCGTCCGTTTCCTTCGGCAACATGAATCGGAGCAGACCTTCAAACTCCCGTCGTGATCCAAAGGGAGCCCAATGCAGGTAAATCGCCACTAGGCAAAACGAAACGGTTCCGATCATGGCGATTTTAAACACCATGGCTCCTGCGGCTATGCCCACCGCGATGGAGGCAAACAGAAAAATAATATCTCGCGGGTCCCGAACCGGCGTCCTGAATCGAATAATGGCCAGGGTGCCCATGATGCCCATACCGCGTGCCAGGTTGTTGCCGATCGCCATGATCAACATGGCGGTGATCACGCTGGCCATGACCTGGGTGTGCACGAACGAACGCGAGTAGGACAAGCCGTAATACGTATATCGATAGACATACGATATCATCGAAGCGAGCACGAAGGCGAGTATCATCACTGCGATGACTTCTACCGAAGTGATTTCAGTTCCTCGAGAGAGCGGTTGGATTAATTCGTCCATGAAAATTCAGATCAGGTATAGTGGGTAGTCTCACCCGCCTGGGAAAACGCCGCGCCCGCGAATAACAACTCCAGGCGCATCGCTGATGCATATTTACAAAAACCTATCCGCTCCAGGTTAAACTGTTTCACCAAGTCCACCATCCATACAGGTGCTTCATCGTATGTCTTTAATTCTAAAATCGTTCCGGAGAAGGGACGATTCATCCCGAGCTCGGAATCAATCTGCCACCAACTCCCGCCCTGGGGCCAGAGGTCCCACTCGCGGGTTGGGCGGTATTGAATATTCTTGTCAAAGGTCACACGGGCATAGCGGTCGTTGGCCCCGAAATACGACTCGCGGATGTAGCGAATCAAGCAACGCGGCCCGGCATTGATCTCATTCATAATCCGAATGAATTCATAGAAACACTCGCGCTCTGCGATCGATTTGAAATTGATGAGCGGCCCACGAACGGCCAGAAGGCTCTTTCCCCATAATTCCGCGGGTACGGTTGCCCGGGATTTGGCGACAACATACTTAATTTTTCGCTTAATTTCGAGGTACACCTTGTTCGTTCCCCGAACCGTACCGTAGGTGCGCACCCGCAGCTTGAACCGATTGAGCGCTTCCTCTTCTTTCGCGTGGTAGAGGCTCAGCAAGGGATCGTCGAATTGTAAGGTCGTCACGGTGTATTCCGGAAGGGGACCGGTTCCGTTGGGATCGGGGATGCAATAATCACGTAAAAACTCGCGAATGGGCAGGACTTGTTCAGGATGGATAACGTATTTCGCCTCGTGCCTTTCCCAATCCATCTTCTCGCTTGCGCGAAAGACATTCTTTTGTGTGTCCTGAACCATTATTCGGGGCCGAAGGTACGATCCAACGGCCTATATTAGCTAAAATTAGCAAATACCCTGCCATGGCTGACGCATGGTAACCAACACTATTCTAACAGTTTAAGCCGCAGGAGAAACAGGAGGAAAGCTATTGGATTTGCATAAAACTAGCGGGGAACAGCGATGGAACCGTCAAAAAACTCAATAACATGGCCTTTTTCGACGAGCCAGCGAAGGGAGGTCAGCAGCGAGCGGGATGCCTCGCTTTTTACGTCTTTTTCGGGGCGTAGCACGTCGAGGAGCTGTTTTCGGTTGGTGCCGGGGTGATCGGAAAGGTGTGCAAGCACCTCTCGAATCTCCTCCACGACATTTTGATCATCAAGCGCTTGTGGTGTAACCCCGGTCACGAAATTTTTCCCCCCCGCCTTAAACAGATACAAATGCATGTGTTTAAATGCCGGTCGAAGCGCGAGCAGAATGGACTTCGGATGTACCTTCTCGCGCTCGAGTACATCCCGGGTCAAGCGGAGCAACTGGGTATCCTGGCCGTTCACGGCAACCGGCCCGCTACTGATGCCCTTTCGAAGCTCCAGCACCTCGGATTCAAGCGGCCCGGCACGGATAATCGCTTCAGCTTCTTTTTGTGAAATCGCCGTCTCGCCATCCTTTTCGGTAAAAAAAGCCTGCACGCTCAATTGTTTTTTCCACGCCTCGACCAAGGCCTCGTCCTGTACATTTTCGATCTGCTTCTTAAAGGCCTCGGGTGACAGGTTTGCAAATTGGGTGCTGCGCAGGCGCTCCGACGCGGCGGCATACGAATGGTGATTGGGTGGGCCGAGGATTTCACCGGTTCGCCGGCACCGGGCGACGCTGGTGAAATGGCCACTCGGGGGATCGATCTCACGATCCTCGCGCGTAAAATGCACGTCCAGGCAGGCCGCCAGAGCATGCTTTTCGCAGGCGGAACGATCGGTAAACAACATGCCGGATGTCTTACATTGATAGAGCTGGAACGACTTACCTTCGCCGTGGTCGTTCACCGTGAACTTGACCTGGAAGAAACGGGGATCATCCATAAATCGCTGGGCGATCTCCTCCAGGAGGAAGGCGCGCTTGGACTGCCGAACCAGCTTGACCACCTTGCTCAAACGATCTTTAACCGGGATAAAATCAACCCGCACCGGAATGCGCGACGGACGGGGCTCGTTTACGCGACCACGGCCACCGGGTGCACCTGCACGACTCCCTCCTCGGCGACCATCACCGCCGCGTGAATCAGCTCCACCACCAGCGCCATCTCGCTTCCCGCCCGGGCCACCGCTACCGCGTCCACGGGAATCCCCCCTACCGTGGCTGCTCCGCCCCTGCCGACCGTGATCGTCCCGGGAGCGACGCCCCCCCCGGTCAGGGCGTCTGGGCGCGTGTTCAACAATACCCGGCTCCTTCTTTGCCCAGCTGGGCACAAAATTGAGATCCAGGATCATATCCTGCAGGTCGTCTGGTCGCTTCTTCTTAGGATCTGGGCTGCTCATACGCCTGGCTGGAAAATATCGTTTAAAAAACGGGAAAGCATCGTAAAGTCACGACGCACCCACCTACTCTAATAATATGTTCCATTCAGACGAAGACAAAAAATACCAGATGGAAAAATATTCCTCGGCCTTCTCACTCGCCGATATGGAAATTTTTGTTTTTCCCGAGCTCCTGTTCAGCCTCGTGCTGGCCAACATCATGTCACCGGTGATCTGGCGATGGAGGGAAGATCCCTGGTTTGCCAAGGTTAACCAGATGAACCCCTATCGGCGGGTACTCCGGCTGAAACAGTTCATCATCGAGAATTACGAATTCAACCTCGACCTCGATACTTGGGGGCTGACCACCAAAGACCGGGAGATGGATCGTTTCAAGGACTTCATCGACATGGACGTCCTGAGCCGGAGCAATGCGCTATTCGGCTATGAAGGCGATAAATACTACTTCAATCTCGATATTCGTCGGCATTTTGGGCTCGATAAATACACCTCGAATATCATCCCCTACTGGAAAACTGAGACGGTCGAGGCGATGGACGCCTTTCGAAACAAGGAAGGCTACCGTGTGGGTGCCGGGGAGTGTGTCTCCCTCTCGACCCTGTATGCTGCGGCCTTGTATGTCGTCTGCGAGATCCCCCTGGAGGACATCTACCTGCTCGCCACCCCGCTGCACTCCCAGAACTTCGTGAACATCAACGAGGGCCTCATCACGAACAACCGCCGCATTGTCACCAAGCGGATGTTGTTCAACGGAACGGAACTGAGTAATAAGGCGCAACGGGCCTTGCGCAACGAGCACGTGACCATTGTCGCCAACCACACCGGCTATGTACACACCATGTATCCTGAAGCTACCATTGATCGGGCGGCATATGAAAAGGGCATGAAGGCCCTGAGGAGCTATCTGCGCACGGACGTGGACATGGGTATCCTCGCCAATTTTCTGCGCGATTTCTCCAGCCTCCAGAAGTGCTTCCAGATCCGGCACGACTATCATGGGAAGGCCCGCTACATCGGGGCGGAGAAGGTGTACGCCTACGAGCACCGTTCGCCGTATCATGTAAATGACAATACGCGCGATCGCCTGCTGGCCGAGATTGACGAATATGCATTCTACGCAGATCCCTTGCCCGGCCGCATCCTGCTGAACAAGTTTGAGGCCTTTTTTGCCCAACAGCCATTGGATCTGAACAAGAAAGAAGACTTGGATCGACTGCTCGCCGAATTCAACTGCACCTGCGCCTCCACCTACGAGATTGGGAAAGGCTTGCTCGAGTTCATTGCCATCGACCCCCGCCTGCCCCACGGTGGAAAAACCTTTATACCCTCTGAACCGATCACCCTGGAACCCGGGATGAGTCGGGAAGCCATCGTCGAACACCTGGACAGCCTGCGCGAGCGCCACCCGGTTGCCGACCTCGCCTTCTACGTGTTCCGGGACCTGACACGCATCGACTGGGCGCCCTTTCTCAAGGCAGCCATCGAACGCAACCCCGTGTGCATTGAGGCTGCAAGCCCGCTGGGGGATGATGCCTTGATCGAACAGCTACAGGCTTGGCCAAACGAATCGATTTATGAAGGTCCCCGCCTGGCACAACCCGATGAAACCTGGAATTTTAAGCGAGGCGATGGGGCTGAAACCATTCTGCTGCTGGCCCATCTGCTGAAGGCACGGCATCCTGAGCGTGCCTACACGGTCGCGATCTCCCCCGACGAGGCCTTGCTCACGGGTGAGGGCATCAAACACGCCCTTCCCTCGGCCAAAGGTTTGAAAAACACTTTTGTTGTATAATCCACGGTCGCAAGGTAAGGTCCACGCCATGTTCATGCCTAAAAAGCTGCTCTATCGGGGTCATTCCTCTGCTCGTGCCCCTCGACAACCCTGGGCATGGGCCATCCTGCTCATCCTGATGTCGCTCCGGCTCGGCGCGCAGGAAACCAATTCCGCGCTGGTTGCCACCGAGCCAAACCCCGCCGCCCACAAGCTCGGCCTCCAGGCCTTGATCGATCTGGCAATCGCCCACGATCCGGACATCCTTCGCCTGAAGCGCCAGGTCGACATTGAACGCGCTCGCGCCAAGTTTGCCGCCCCACGCCGCAGTCCGGAGCTCCGCCTGGGCTATTCGCATGGCAGCGATCCCGCCACGCCACGCCCGTTTACGGAAATCCGCGAAGAAACCATTACGGAGTCGGGAAACCGCAGCACCCACCTGAATCGCAAGGAGGCCAGCAGCGGGCGGGAAACCCGCGACGGAACGGAGAGCCGTACCGGACCAGGCGCCCGCACCCAGGACTTTAGCGAGCGGCGCAGCAACTCGGAAGACAGCAGCAGCACCATCCGCGAATCGGAAAACTTCCGGGAAACCACTACCCGTAGCACCCGACGGGACGTCATACCGAGGAAACGCGGCGAAACGGTGCGCACGACGGTAGAGGAACGCAGCAACGAAAGCTTCAGCGAGCAGCGGACGGAAAGCGCCAGTTCCTCCGGTCGTGAGGACCGTGACAACAGTTTCAGTGGCAGCAGCGGAAGCGGGACCGACGACGACACCTTCAGCACCAGCAGCAGCGAAAATAGCACCCGGAGGGATTCCGGATCGTCCAGCACCCGGGTCATCAGCGAGTCGGTTTCCGAGCGCAGCTTCGACCGCGACTCGTCCGATGGATCCGATCAGTTTTCAGCCCAGATCCGCATCTTCCCCCGCAACCCCTGGGAAACGGCCGCCCGCGAGGAACGCGCGCAGGGAGCCGTTTTTCTTGCGCAATATCGGTACGATGCGGAGGTACGGGCCCTGAGCAACGTAATACGCCAGATCTATATGGAGCTCCAATTCCTCCGTGCGCAAGTTGGGCTGAGTGACAACAAACTCAACTTTATCGGCCAGGAGATTGCGTTCCACCGGAAATTATTCGAGGCGGGCCGCGGGGGCGCGGATGACCTGGTGGCAACGCAGATTGACGCCATCAACTTACAGAAAGAGCGTCACGAGGCAGAGGACACCCTGCACGCCGGGAAGTCTTCCCTCGCGGTTATGGCGCACATCGAGGACCTGACGCGCATTGATCTCGGGGATGCCATGATCCAACGCGAGGTCGACATAAACGAACTGGAGTTGGATCAAGTACTGGCAGCGGCAATGGTTGCTCACAACCGGGCCGGAATCCTTTCACTTGAGCAAAGCCTCACCCGATTGGATATGGCCGTGGTCGAAGCCGAAAAATATCCCTGGTTCACCCTCCTGTCCGCCACCTACGCCTACGAGGAACGCTTCAACTACAAGTACCAAGATGAGTTCAGCATCGTCGCAGGCGTGACGCTCCCCGTCTTCGACTGGTTCAGCAGGGAAGACAAGACCGAGCCCTACAAGCTGGAAATTCAGGCACTGGAAGACCGGCAAATGGCCATCCGGGAAAAATTAAGATACAAAATCATGCTCGGCCTTGGCCGCCTGAAGAAAAGCCGCACTTCCGCCGAGGCATTCGCCCGCGAATACGGAACCCTGAAGGAAGGCATCGTCGCCATGAAAGACAAATTGGGCCGTGCCGGAGGCCTCAATGCCAACAAGCAGGAGATGGCCCTCAAACGCCATCTGGTCGACCTCGATGCGCGCGCCCTGGCCATCGGACAGGAGTATGCGCGTGCGCTCCTGGAGTTTGAGTCCATGCTCGACGTGGATCTCGACGCCCTGGGAAATTAGCGTCCCCGGCTACCGCACCAGCGGAATTTCCACGCTGCCCAGGAACCGTTCCACCAGGGAATGCTCCACGGCATCCTCCGGAGCCGAGGCGATCAGGTGAAGCGAGGCAAAGCGCGCATGGTAGATCCGGGTAAGCATGACCTGGCCATTCCCCGCTTTGTTGTGATTCCGAACCTCGACCGCTGGCACCTTTGCCTCGATCTCCCGGGCGTACTCGAAACCTTCCGTGCGGTCGATCTTGTTGGTCATCGCAGACAAGTCACGGGAGAACGTGTACCCGGTATCCGGCGAAAAACGACATACCGCCACCAGCGTGACATCCTCTCCCTCCAGGTGCAGGATGAAGCGCTGGTGCACGATGCCGTGCTCTTCGAGTTCCGTCGCGGTGGATTCCATTTCCGGCGGCATGGGGAATTGCACGAAAAAGGTGCCGCGGCCCATTTCATAGCGGTGCCACTCGTAGGCATCCCCAGCGGGTTCCGGGGTCATGAAAACCAACAGCCCCCCCAGGATCACTACACCCAAACCGATGAGGCCCACCACCAGCCACCGATAAAAGATAGCAAGCAGCATCACGCCCGTGCCCGAAACAATGATAGAGAGAGGAAGAAATTCCATAGAATCAACCTGGCGAATCCTCTGAAAGGGTATTCCTGCTACCGGGCTTGCCACGTCTACCCGGAATTACCGCGACAGGCAAGCCAGACCCTTAGCTATCCGA
>JAYGFS010000116.1:0-6637 GCA_046581765.1 Verrucomicrobiota bacterium | reverse complement strand
TATCCGGAATACTTTTTCGATTGATGGGGACGTGCTCCGCGTGAGAACCTTTCATTTTCCACTGGTGAGAATCGTATCGGCAAACTAGACTTCGCCAGGAGCTTCCGCATGAAAACAAGCACCCGATCGATCCTGCTCGTATCCCTTCTCCTGCTCCCGGCTATCCGGGTGATGGCGGATACCGATGCAGCTGACCCGTCCTTGCTGCATTGGGAGGCCTTGCCCGATCTCCCGGATGCCCTGGGCGTGGCCGGTCCCTTTGCCGGGGTACATAACGATGCGCTGATCGTGGCCGGTGGAGCCAATTTCCCCAAGCCCGTCTGGGAGAACGACAAGGCCTGGCACGCGACGATCCATGTCTTGACCCGGGAGGGGGAGGGCTACGCATGGAAAGACGGTGGCCAACTCCCGGCGCCCGCCGCCTACGGTGCCGCCGTGTCAACGCCGGAGGGGGTGGTCTGCATCGGGGGCAACGACGGCCCGGACACGTACGCGACCGTGCAGCTGCTCTCATGGGACGCGGTGGCGGGGAAGATTACCCTTTCCGACTATCCATCCCTGCCAAAGCCCTGTGCCTACGGCCAGGCGGCCCTGGTCGGCTCGACGATTTACCTTGCCGGGGGGCAAAGTGCGAGCGGACTGGACTCCGCGATGAACAATTTCTGGTCACTGGACCTATCGAAAAAGGATGATGCGGCAGCCTTCGCCTGGCAGGTCCTGCCCGCGTGGCCCGGCCCGGCGCGGGCCTTCAACCTCACCGTCAGCCAGCACAACGGATACACCGATTGTATCTATGTGATGAGTGGTCGCCGGCAGGAGGGTGAAGAGGTGCACTTTCTCAAGGATGTGTGAGAATTCAACCCGAAGACCCAATCCTGGCGCGAGCGCGCGGCGTCGCCCTACTGTGTCATGGCGGGCACGGCGATCGCCCGCGGACAGAGCCACATCTTCGTGCTGGGCGGCGCGGATGGTTCCTTCTGGGGGAAAGCCGATGCCTTGAAGGATGAGCACCCGGGTTTTCCCCGGCGGGCCTTCTCCTACCACACGATTACCGATGCCTGGGTCCCGGCCGGAAGCACCCCCGCCAACCACGTGACCACGATCCCCGTGGCCTGGGGCGACGCGGTCATCGTTCCGAGCGGGGAAATCCGTCCGCGGGTGCGCTCGGCGAAGATCTGGCGCATCACCCTCGTCTCGCATAGGAAACCCTTCGGCGCGCTGAATTATGTCATGCTTTTCGGCTATCTCTCGGTCATGGTCGGGGTCGGGGTCTACTTCACCCGGCGCAACAAGAACACCGACGATTTCTTTCGCGGCGGCGGTCACATCCCCTGGTGGGCCGCGGGGTGCAGTATCTTTGCCACCATGCTCAGCTCGCTGACCTTTACCGGGGTCCCGTCCAAGGCCTTTGCCCAGGACTGGGTCTACGCCATGGGGAATTTCATGATCCCGGTGGTCGCAATAATCGCGGTCTATGTGGCCTTGCCCTTCTATCGTCGTATCGACGCGACCAGTGCGTATGAATACCTGGAGAAGCGCTTTAACTGGGTTACCCGGCTCTTCGGGAGCGGAAGCTTTACCGTGTATCACGTCTTCCGGATGGCGGTCGTCATGTCCTTGACCGGTCTTGCCCTGGCGGTTGCCACGCCGCTGACGCCCACGCAGTCGGTGCTGCTCATGGGCGTTCTCAGTATCCTGTATTGCACCCTGGGCGGCATTGAGGCGGTGATCTGGGCGGATACCATCCAAACCGTTGTCCTCCTCGGTGGGGCCCTCATCGCCATCGTCCTGCTGATTGTAGGTATCGATGGAGGGGCGGGGGGCTTTATCTCCATTGCGCAGGAGGGCGACAAGTTTCGCATCGCCAATTTCCACCTGGATGCCACCAATGCCCAGATCGCCTTCTGGGTCATCATCGCCGGGTCGATCGGCCAGAACATCTCCTCGTACACCGCGGACCAGGCGGTCGTGCAGCGCTACATGACCACGCCGGACCAGAAGGCGGCGGCCCGGTCCATCTGGACCAACGCCTTCCTCAGCGTGCCGGCCACCCTGTTGTTTTTCGGGATGGGGACCGCGCTGTACGCGTTTTACCGGACCCATCCGGAGAAGCTGGACCCGACGATTACCACGGACCAGATTTTCCCCATGTTCATCGCCACCGAGCTGCCCGTGGGCCTGGCCGGAGTGATCGTGGCCGCCATCTTTGCCGCGGCCCAGTCGACGGTATCAACCAGCATGAATTCCACCGCCACCACCCTGGTCACCGACTTCCTGCGCCCCCTGAACGCCCGCTTGAAGATTGAAAGAAGCGAGGGCAGCTACCTCAAGGCTGCCCGGTTGTTCACTGTTATCATGGGGGTCCTGGGCACCCTGCTCGGGCTCGTTTTCGTGAACCCGGAAATCAAGTCGCTGTTCGATGAATTTATCAAGGTGATCGGCCTGTTCATGGGTGTGCTCGGCGGGCTCTTTGTGCTGGGCGTGATGACTCGCCGGGCCAACGGGGTCGGCGCGGTGTGCGGGGCCATCGTCGGCAGTGGGACGATGGTGTACCTGTGGAGCTTTACCGCCATTAACGGTTACCTGTACACCACCTGTGGTATCCTGACCTGTTTCGGGGTCGGCTACCTGGTCAGCCTGCTCACGGGCCAGAATCAAAAACCTATCGAGGGGTTGACCATCTACACCCTGTCGGGATCCGATACGAAAGGTGACTAGCGTGCCTGGAGTGTCGGCCGGTATTCGTCGACGAAACAATCGCGTTTCCACGGGCTGGAACGCGTAGCCCGGGCTGCCTGCATATCACTCGTGCTTTGTGCTGGCATGTCGGCTGTGATCAAGCCACGTTTGCTAAGGAGCAGGTTCGATGAATAGCAGGAGATGCCTATGAGTGCCCGGAGTCCAGATCCAACGGTCAATCCGAGGGGGAAGCGCACCCGGCGCGGATTTCTCAAGACCTCGAGTGGCGCGGCCGCAGGGGTCGGCCTGTTCCAGATCGTCGAACCGCATGTGCTCGGCGGGCCGAATCACACGGCCCCCAGCGAAACTTTTGGTGGCGCCCTGATTGGTAACGGAGGCCGCGGCCCCGGGACCTTCAAGGACCTGAGC
Source organism: Verrucomicrobiota bacterium (assembly GCA_046581765.1). Taxonomy (GTDB): domain Bacteria; phylum Verrucomicrobiota; class Kiritimatiellia; order SS1-B-03-39; family UBA6053; genus JAPYUI01. The sequence continues at coordinate 3,529 of JAYGFS010000116.1, read as the reverse complement.
GGCAAGCATGGGCTGCCCATCCGGGATATTGCCCGCTGTGACGTGAAATGGGTCGGCCAGGCCGATGACAAGACCCGCTACACGGATTTCCGGAAACTGCTGGAGCGAAAAGATCTCGACGTGGTCGCGATTGCCACGCCGCCGCACTGGCACGCCTTGATCTCCATCGCGGCCATGGAGGCGGGCAAGGACGTGGTATGCGAGAAACCGATGACCCGCTTCGTCGCCGAGGGGCGCAAGGTTGTTGAAACCTCTGTCCGTACCGGGCGCATTTTCCAGATCGGCACCTATGGACGCTTCGGCCAGGCGGGGAGTGAGGGCAAGCGCGAGATGCGCAAGATTATCCGGGCCGGGTTTGCCAAGGGTCGCGAAGTCCGCGCGGTGCAAAGCGGCGGGCTCAAGGTGAAGCAATGGTCCGGGCCGATCAATGTTCCGCCGCAGGAGCCGCCACCCAACCTGGACTGGGATTTCTATTGCGGCCCCTCGCCGTTGCGCCCGTACCAGTCTACCCGCTTCGGTGGCATGCACCGCGGCTACTGGGATTACGATGGCGGCGGCCTGGGGGACATGGGTCAGCACAAGCTGGATCCGATCACCTGGCTGCTGGGGAAGGACGATACCGCCCCGGTCAAGATTGAGGCTAACGCACCGCCCGCCCACCCGGACGTTGCCGGCCAGTGGGGCTGGGTCCGCCTGACCTATGCGGACGGGGTGGAAATCGTGCTTGAAAGCGGCGAGTGGGGTGAGCGCCTGGGTGCTAAATCCAGCACCATCAGCCGGGAGGACTTGACGGAGGATGAGCGCAAGCAGCTCGATGCCCTGCCCGATGAAGATCCCATGATTGGGTTCGGCGAAGCGGTGAAAACGCGGAAGCTGGCGGGCGGACATCCCGAGGCGGCGCATCGCACGGTTTGCGTCATGCACCTGGCCAACGTGGCGATTCGAACCGGGCGGACGATCCACTTTGACCCGGTCAAGGAGCTCGCGATCGACGATGAGGAGGCCAATCGCCTGATCAACCAGCCGATGCGTGCACCCTGGCATCTCTAACGACTCGCTTAAAGGAACCAAACCATGCCTGATACCCAATCCAAGATAAGCAGCTGGCTCGCCCGTATTCCGAGCCTCGAGAACGGAAGGCGTTTTCCCGGGGTCCCGCCCGATGATGCCGCGAAACTGTTTGACGAGGTGCTTGCCGGGGGCAAGGCGGGCATCGTGGAGCTCATCGACAGCCTGCAGGACGTCAACGATGGGCAGGACTGGAAGACGCGCTTTCTCCTCCACGGGATGGCGAGCCATACGGGTTCCGCCTCGCGCAAGGCTGACCGGGCCAAGCTTGAAGCGATCTACGCGGGCGAGCTCGTGGGCGATCGATCCGCGCCGGTGAAAACCTTTCTCGTCATGCAGCTCCAGTATTTTGCCGGAAAGGACTCGGCTGGCCCGGTGGCCGCCCAGTTGACGTCCGACGATCCCATGCTCATTGCCGCGGCCGCGGCCACCCTCACCGCCATTGGACCCTCCGCCAGCAAGACGATGAAGGCCATGCACGGGAAGGTCGGGGAGCGCGCCCGTGGCGCCATCGACCACGCGCTGATGCAGATTGCACGCAACCTCGGGTGAGGCATGGGCCCCGTGCCGACCGCATGGCCCGCAGGAGTAGTCCATCGACCTCATGATTTCTCGATGATCTCATGACAAGCCCGGCCCGTATTGTGCGCTGCATCCGTTGTGGTCTCGCGGCTTCACTCAGCTTCGCTGTCGTCCATGCGCTCGAGCCCTGCCGCATCGACATCGTCGACGCCGATTCGGGCTGGCCGGTTCCCCTGGTGGAATTGCGCACGACCCATGAAGTCCGCTTTGTCAGCGACAACGCCGGGGTCATTGCCTTTGACCTGCCGGAGTTGATGGGGGTGGAAACCTGGTTCACGGTCGAGGGACATGGATACGGGGTCCCCAGGGATGGCTACGGCTACCACGGCATACGCCTGACCCCCATGCCGGGGAAGCGGTTAACCGTGAAGGTGAAACGCGAAGTCCCGGCAAAACGACTGGGCCGGATCACCGGTGCGGGGCTTTTTGCCGAGAGTCAACAACTGGGGCTCGAAAGCACCTGGCGCGACCAGGGGATCATGGGCTGTGACAGCGTCCAGGTCGCGGTGCACCAGGGGAAGCTTCACTGGTTGTGGGGCGACACCACCCTGGCCCGCTATCCCCTCGGCCTTTTCCACATGATCGGCGCGACAACGGCGCTGCAGCCGCTCCCTTCCCTCGAGCCCCCGGTCCGCCTGCGCTACGATTACGTGATGAGCGCGGCCGGAAAGCACCGCGTCGTCGGCCGGATGGCAGGCGAGGGCCCCACCTGGATCAACGGCCTGGTCAGCTTGCCCGACCGGGATGGGGGAACTCGCCTGGTGGCTACGTACGTCAAGGTCGAGCCCCCGCTTAGGGCGTATGAAAGTGGACAATGCATCTGGGATGATGCGGGCGCCCGCTTCGAAGCGCACCGGGTACTGTGGAAGAAGACGGTCGATGACCCCAAGCTCCCCCCGGGTCCGGGCGGTCATCCCGTTTTCTACACCGACGCTGCCGGCAAGGCCTGGGTCCTCTTCGGTGATCCCTTCCCCCGGCTCAAGTGCGCCGCGACTTTTGAGGCCTGGAGCGACCCCCCAACCTGGCAGCGCCTGACCCCCCAGGCATCCGTGCCTTCGCGGGATGGCGAGGCCATCACGCCGCACCGCGGCTCCATCGCCTGGAACGCTTTTCGTGGGAAGTGGGTGGCGATCTTTACCCAAGTGGGGGGAACGTCCTCCTACCTGGGTGAGGTCTGGTATGCGGAATCCAGGGAGCCGACCGGGCCCTGGGGGCCTGCGGTCAAGGTGCTGAGCCATGCGAAGTACAGTTTTTACAATCCATGTATCCACGCCGGTTTAAGCCCTGCCGGATCGCCTATCCTCCTTTTCGAGGGAACCTATACGCGTGAATTCGCCCATCAGGCCCGGGCCACACCCCGGTTCAATTACAACCAGGTCCTGTACCGCCTCGACCTCGACGATCCGGAATTTGCGCGGGACTAGGATCTGATGGTGGAGGGATGGTCCCGTCGATGACCCCAGCCGGCTTGACTCAAAGCCTGGTAAAAGGCTAAGACCACGTAATGATTTCCATGCCAATCAAGCCTTGTATTGCGCCCGTCGCGTTGGCGATCAACCCGGACTGGAATATCGCCTCGTTTGCGGGCGATGACGCGCGTGCCGATGTCAACGCCACTTTCCTGAGCTACACCACGCCCACGGCCTGGGCCTTTGGGTTCAACTCGAAGAGTACCTACAACGGAGAAACCGGGCAGTGGTCGGCACCGATCAACGGGGTCGTTTCGAAAGTACGAAAATCAGGTCCCAACTGCTCAGTGTGGGTGCCGGCTTGCGTTACTGGGTCGACACGCCGGAAAGTGGTCCGGAAGGCATGGGCTTCTGGCTAAAAGCGACCCTGCTGTTCCCGAGATGAATGGCCTTCCCCGGGGAAAGAGCAC
>JAYGFS010000011.1:0-2110 GCA_046581765.1 Verrucomicrobiota bacterium | reverse complement strand
TTACCCTTGTCGGCGGACAACTGCTGCACCTCACCGTAGACCCGCTCAAAGGCCTCCCCGAGCAGGTTGTGCAGGCTGCGGGCAACGTAGGCGGGCACGTGCACCTTCTTGACCAGCCCCGCTTCCATCGCGTCCAGCAGGGCGCGGGCAAAGGCCGGGCGGGTGGCCAGGGTCTCAATGATGGCCCGCCGGGCCGGGGCCTCCAGGTCCGCGTAGCGCTCAAGGAGAATCCCCGGTATGGCTCCATGCTCAAACGCCCCATAGGCGCGAATGGCTTCCAGGTGCAGGGGCTGGTCCAGCAAGGCCTCCAGTTCATGGAACAGTTCCGGGGTTTGCTGCGCCAGGAGGGCTTTCAAGGCCTCCCGGCGGGCGCCCGGATCGGCCTGCTGGTCCCGGAGGGTTGCCAGGGCCGCCCGGCTCGCGGCCTCGTCACCGAACACGTGGCTGAGCTGCTGCGCCAGCTTGCGCAGTTCCCGGTTGTCGCTGGTGACCAGCTTGGCATTGAGCGCAGCCCATGCGGGAGGAGGGGGCACCTCCCGCCGCCCCGAAAGACCGTCAAGCAGGCCCTGCAGCACCCGCACCTGCACCGTCTCGTCCTCGATGCGCTCCACGGCCTTCACCATCATTTCCAGGCGCGCGCCCTCGTCGGCCGGCGAGAGGACCGGCGCAAGCATCATCAGCCAACATGCCAGCCGGTACCCCAGGTGTCTTGTCATTTCCATCGTGGTTTTTTCCCGCCTGAACCTTAGGCTCCTTGTCGGCACCTTGACAAGGGTCCTCTTTTACCGGCCTTGACGGGTATCGCCTGCTGACCGGATCGGCCCGGGCGCGCTAGAGCTCCCAGCGGGCCCGGTAATATCGACGGGAGGATGAACCGGAGGGGATGGGCGCGTTGAGCCGGAGGGTGATCTGCGCGGTCCCGCTGGCCGGGTAGTTGTCCCGGGCGGTCTCGGTATAGGCATTGGCGGGCACGGGCGTCCAGGAGACGAGGTCATCGCTGACCTCAACCACGAGGTTGCAGCCCTCGGGTTGCAGGGGAAAGGGTGAACGGAACGCGACATACAGGGCACCGCCCTGCTCCACGACCGATCCTTCCAGCTGCGGCCACGCGGCCGAATCACGCGGATCGCTTTGGAATTGAAACTCCTGCCCGTTGGTAAACCCGTCACTATCCGGATCGGCGTCGTCACCCGAGACGAGTGGATCGAGCAGCTCGGCAGGCGTGAAGTGGGTGCCGTTCCAGGTGGCGCGGCTGCCAAAAACACGCACCGTCGTCGTGGCCGCCTGGGTGCCGTCGAGCGTGAGCGTATAGACGGTGTCGCTGGCGGGGCTGACCGCGAGGTAGCCGATGCCATCGACGGTGTGGACGAGAACATCCCCGATGCCGTTGTCGAGGACAAGTGTAGCCGGGCTCTCCACGTTCCAGCGGAGGGTGGCACTTTCCCCCTCGACCACGCTCGGCTGTATCGCGGCGAAAGCGTGCAGGGTCGCCGAACCGGCGGGCGACGCGACTTGCCCGTAAAGCACTTCACTCACCGGATGATCCCCGTACGCGATCTCTACGCGGTAGCTCGTTCCGTTGTCATACACCGGGGGGCGAAACTGGTTGCCCCGGACGCGCAGGATGTAGACCCGTTCCCCGGAACTTTCATCGTACACGGCAATGACCGGGGTTTTCTGCCACTGCGTATCGATCACGGGAAGGAACCCGGTCGGCACCCGGCCGTCGTTGTCGGTCTGGGAGATGGTGACCGGCCAATCGTCATACTGGGTACCGGTGCCGGGATCGTCCGGGTCCGCGTGCAGCGGCCAGCACTCGAACACGATACGGCGCGTGGTTTTGTCGATCCGCACGATGCCGTATCCCGCTCCGCGGTCGTGGAGATTGGCGGGACTGATGTTGCGCGTCTGCTGGTAGTACTGGAGGGGATTTCCCACGGCGAGCATGCGGACATGGGCGGGATCCCCGGCACTGAGGTTGGGCTGGCCGGAGGGCAGCGTGCCCACCCCGTCGAAAAAGAAATCACCCGTGTAGGGGTTCACCGTGGCCGTGGTTCCGTTGGCGTTGTGCACCGGGTCCCAGCAGCGCGGAAAGAAATTGGCAATCGCG
>JAYGFS010000528.1:0-7857 GCA_046581765.1 Verrucomicrobiota bacterium | reverse complement strand
AGTTGTGCGGACGCGCTGCAGCGAGCGGTTTCCAACGGGGTACGACCGTCCAGCTGACCACTTGCGGATGCCGAGGCTCCCTCAAACACTAACATAATCGTCTTCAATGGGGTTTACTCGTAGTCCAGGTCATCTACAATAATGCGGACGATATCGGGACCGACCACATCCATCTTTTCCAGATCAGCGATGGCATCCATCACGTTCCGGACCTCCGATGTACGGGTCAGGATGATCGCGGGCACGGAATCACCTACGTGCTCGGTTTTCTGGATGACCGAAGCAATGCTGATCCCGTGATCGCCGAGGGTACAGGCCACTGCCGCCAGGGTGCCCGGTCGATCCAGGAGGCTCAAGCGCAGGTAATAGCGGGCCTCAATATCCTGCATGGGGCGGATATCCGGGGGATTACTCTGCTCGTGCCGCGGTGCCAGACGGTGGCGGGCATCCAGCGCGATATTGCGGGCGATATCCACGATATCAGCCACAACCGCGCTGGCCGTGGGGTCACGCCCCGCCCCGCGACCGTAATAAAGCGTCTGGCCAACCACGTCGCCATTCACAAGAACAGCGTTGTAGACGCCATCAACTTTGGCCAGCATGTGGTTTACCGGGACGAGAGTCGGATGAACGCGCACATCCACCGAGCCCTTGTCCTGCCTGATAATGCCGAGCAATTTTATGCGATATCCCAATTCAAGCGCATAGCGAATATCCAGGACGGAGAGGCCGCGAATGCCCTCGGTATACACCTCATCCATGGAAACGGTGCGACCAAAGGCGATACTCGCCAGCAGAATCGTCTTGTGCGCGGTGTCCAATCCGTCGATATCCAGTCCGGGATCGGCTTCGGCGAAGCCGAGTTCCTGTGCGTCCTTCAAGACCTCGTCAAAGGCATTTCCATCCCGTTCCATACGGGTCAGGATGTAATTGCAGGTACCGTTGAGGATACCGTAGATGCTGTCGATATGGTTGGCTACCAGGCCTTCACGCAGGGCCTTGATCACCGGGATACCCCCGCCGACGGTGGCTTCGTAAAAGAGATCGGTCTGGTGCTCGGCCGCCGTCTTGAAGATATCCTCGCCGCATTCCGCCAGCAGGGCCTTGTTGGCCGTTACCACGGACTTCCCGTTGCTGAGGGCCTGGATCATGAAGTCTTTCGCGATCGTGGTACCGCCGATGAGCTCGACCACGATATCGATATCCGGCGCCTGCAGGACATCCGCGGCGTCCGTGCTGAGGATGCCTGGATCCAGCACAATCCCACGATCCGTCGTGATGTCCAGGTCGACCACCTTCCGCAGGACCAGGCGGACCCCGGAGCGGTCCGAGAGCAAATCTCCGTTGGTGATGAGGGCCTGGACCACGCCCACCCCCACAGTGCCGAATCCGAGCACACCTATGCCAATTTCTTTCATGCTTAAAACATCCTGTCGGGGTAAAAAAAACGCCCTTCGTGGTGAAGGGCATTACGATCCGAATGCGTGTATCATTCAGCTCATAACGCCCGGGGGCCGACAATCATTTGGCTTACCTTAACCATCATTTGCGGCTGTAAGTAAGCAAATTGCAGGCCATTACAAGTAGAAAACCGCTGCATAATTATGCTAGCACTACAAGGAAATGAGGTTCTAACGGAGGATTAGAAGATGAAAGCTGTACTCGTACTACTGCTGTTAAGCGCCTGCATTTGGCTTGGTTACGAAAAATATCAGAACGGGCTTAAGATCGCGCAGCAGGAAGTCACCATCCAGGCACTGCAGGACCAACTGAAGCAGCAGAAAGCCCGTGCTGCCCAGGCGGTAAGCCCCTCGCATAGACTCGGACCCGATCGCCAGAAATCCTCCGGATCCAAGAAATCCCCGTTTCGACTCAGTGGGCCCAAGCGCAAATAGTGTAGCCGCCCCGGGCGACCGAATAAGCGGGAGTACACGCGTCCCAATCTGGCCGCCCGCCACATCTTCTCCCCGGGAGACGACCCACTCTCCTGGGACGTGCCCGTCACATTGTATCCGCTAACGATTGTATTTGAGCAAAAGCGGATTAGGGTTCGCTCAAATTATCATGCGCTTGGAATTCTCATGTCAGAAATGTGGCGTCATTGTCGAAGCCGACAGCGAATTCGGAGGCGACCTGGTCCAGTGCCCGGAGTGTGATGCTACGATCATGGTCCCGATGGACGCAGTCGGCAACGGAATGGTCCTGGGAGGCTACAAGGTCCTGCACAAACTCGGTACCGGCGGGATGGGCAACGTGTATCTGGCAGAACATGCCACCATGCAACGCCGGGTAGCCTTGAAAGTACTGCCGCCCGCAATGACCCGTGACCGAAAAGCCGCCGAGCGCTTTCTGCAGGAAGTACGCAACCAGGCCGCACTCAATCACCCGAATATTGCCACGGCCTATGACGCAGGCCACGACCGAGACATCTTCTATCTCGCGATGGAATATGTCGAAGGTGTCGATGTACAGCGCATTCTTTCAAAGAAGTCGCACATGCCCGAACGCGAGTCGCTGCGCGTGGCCCTTGAGGTCGCGCGCGGACTTGACTACGCCTGGTACCGGAAGAAGATGATCCACCTCGACGTCAAGCCCGGGAATATTATTATCAGCAAGGATGCCGATGTCCAGCTGCTGGATATGGGGCTCTCCCGGTCCATGGGCGATATGGATCTCTCGGATACCAATTTCATCATCGGCACCCCGCTCTACATGTCACCGGAGCAAACCGATCCCGACACCGAGCTCGACTACCGGAGCGACATGTATTCTCTGGGATCAACCCTCTACCACATGCTTTGTGGGAGAACCCCCTACGACGGAAAAACGGTCAGCCAGATACTGGCTGACCGGGCCCTCCGGGACCCCCCGGAGATACGGGAGATCAATCCCGCGATTACGGAACCCTGTGCGGCCGTTGTCCACACCATGCTGGCACGGGATCCCGCACAACGCTTTTCGGACTGGGCCACCGCCATCGCCGGAATCAGCCAGGTCCTGAGCAGGCACCGGAACGCAACGACCAGCCTGATTACCGGCATTCCAGATGCGCCAGCCGTGAGTAAAAATGCATCCAGTACGCAACTCCCGCGGGTGAAACCAGGCCTGGCTCCAACTGTTCCGACCCGGTTGAATCCCATGGTCAAGGTCTACCTCGCAACCCTGGGCGTGCTGGCCCTCGCCTTGACCGCCGGGATCATCGCCATGCTCCCACGGGTGGTCGAGATGCGTGTTCCCACCCCGACGGAAAGGTCATCGACCCGGGCCCATCCCCCACCGGCCAAGGAGCCAAAGCCGACGGTCCCACCGGATAACATGACCAATGGAGTCGCATCGGCGATAGCCGCTGAAAAGGAACGGGGGCGCCTGGAAGCAGACCGCATCGCGCGTGCAAAAGAAGCCACACAAGCCCGAGCGGACTACGCGGAAAGGATGGCGGCCATCAAGCAGAACCCCCATGCCTTCGACACCCACATCGCGGCCCTCGAGGTACTGGCCTCCCGCACACATACGATGAACCTGGAATCCCTGGCGACCGAGGTCCGGGAGCAAGGGGCTCTGCTACAGGAGCAACGTCGCCAGGCGATCGACGGTGTCATGAAAAAAATCAATCGGGCGATCGCCGATGATCTGGAGAAAGCGGATTATCCCTCGGCGATCCAGCAGGTCGAAAACTACACGGGACCCCTCGCGCAGGAAACCGCCGGCTTGCGCCAACAACTGCAGGAGAAAACCGAGGGTCTGATCCGGCAGCACCGCGCCGAGGCTGCGGAGGCCGTTCGCAAGGCCGCCCTCGCCTACACCACCCTGGTCGAGCACCTGGCTGGGCTCATCATCAGCAACCGGACAAGCGAGGTGACAAGCGAGCTGGCCGCAGCCAAAAACCGGGCCGACCTGGAGCCCATGCTGGACAAGATTCACGGACTCAAGGCCTCGATGAACCTGCTCAACGAGCTGGATGAGAGGATCCTGCTCACGTTCAAGCCCCAATTGGGACAGGCGGTCGAGATGGATACCCCGGAGGGTCCGGTCGTTTTTGTGATCAAGGAGCTCGACGGGGAAACGGTTACCATCGTGCGCCAGGTTGAGGACAACGGTCCGATCGTCGGCTCGGTAGAGATGAAATTATCCCCACGCGATCTCAGCGGAACCGAACGCGTCAAGCGCATCGAAGACAGCTATGGCGAGGATACAAATTTTGTCCTCGGCTTTCTCGCATTGCACGCACAACGAGAACAGACCGCGCAGAACTATTTCAGGAACGCAGATAACGATCTCGCCCGGGTACTTGTCCGCGACCTGGGCCCGCTCATCGAGCAAAAGGCAGCCGAGGAGCGAAAGGCAGCCGCTGCCCAGTTGGAACGTGAAGCTCGCTGGGCTTTTTCCAGTCTCCTGCACAGCAGCATGTTGCCGGCCGACATCCTGGCACCGGAAGCGCTGATCGCCGCGCTCGACCGATCGAAGTACGACGAAAATCGAATCCGGGTCATCCGGCTCATGAGCAATACCTACCGCACGAAGTACGATGGCACCCGGTTCGCGGAAAGCTACGAATCCTTCCTCAACCGGCTGTCCAGCATGCGCTATTATCCGGTCATCACGGTGGAAGCGCTAAAACGAGGGCTTAAGGGGAGGAATCCAGGCTACAACGGCGGAGGGGTGTTCGAAACGGACAAGGAACGTATTGTCAAAGTGGATTTACTCGAGGTGGGATCTATCCATGACATCACACCACTTAACGTCCTGCCGCTGACCGACCTGCGCCTGGCTGGAGCCGGGATACAGGATCTCGCGCCGCTGAAAGGGATGCCCCTGCGCACCCTCATCCTCTCCGATACCGGGGTAGAGGATATCCGTGCCCTGGCTGGACTGCCGATTGAGAACTTGAGCCTGAAGGGCAGCACCCGGATCCGAAACCTGGAGGCGCTCAAACATCTTCCCCTGAAAAAACTCAACCTTGCCGGGACCCAGGTCAAACGACTGGATGCCCTCAAGGCTTTAACCCAACTGAACGCCCTTGATCTCCTGGACACCCCGGTAGAAAATTTGAGTGCACTGGCAGAACTCCCCCTGCAAGTCCTGAAATTCCAGCCGGGCACGATCAAAAAAGGCCTGGACGCGCTTCGTGAAAGCAAGACGCTCCAGCAGATCATGATCGACGATTTCAGCGGGATTCTGGGGGTGGAAGAATTCTGGCGGCGGCACGATGAGGGAAGGCTGGAAAAAACCGATCAAGCCGAAACGCCTGCCGGTGAGCAGGCCGAATAAGCACCGGAAGAGTCCCAAAACTTGTTTAAAAAATAGCGGTGGTCTCCACCCTCGTGTTCGTGAAAACGGGACGGGGGCTATACAAACCAAATGGAAACCACCTTGAAAGAAAATACATGTACAGTGCCCTTGTCGCAAGCCGAAGCCGAAACGGCTGCATCCATATTTCGCGAGACCGTCCGGGCCTTCACGCGTGAGGCGATACTGAGCCTGGTCGAAGAAGAGGTAGCCGCTCATGAAATCCTTGACGAGTTGACCCGGTTCTTGAGCGACAAGAATCAAGCGGCGCAGGAGAGCCTGAAAGAAGGCATGGGAGACATGCTGACCGTGTATCGTCTGGCGATACCGGCAACGCTTAACGCCACGCTGCTTTCGACCAACCGTATCGAGAACGTGATGAAGAACCTACGGAAACACCCGGGGCGGGTGAACCGATGACGAGAGGATACCGACATGCCTGCTCGCTGGGTGGCCAGCTTGGAGTGAACCCAACCGAAATTCCTGCTCGGACGAAGCCTTGCGCTCCATTCCGACGGATCAACTCACGCCAGAACGTATTCGAACGGGTTAAGGCCCGGTCACCCCGATACGGTAATACATCCGCCCGGATGCATCGGTGTCCAGGGCCTGCAGCATCCCGCCCGTGCCCGGTACGTTGGGAATCACCATGTTCCACGTCCCGGTGTCCAGGCTCGCCCGGCCTTCGATCTGGTACGTCCGCGCGTTGACCGATGGCCATGTCAGCAGGCGTTCACCAGGTGTTCCGGTTCGCTCGACCATCAGGTACAGAAAGCTGGTGGCGTCCTTGTCATCCGTTCCTGCGACCGCCTCGTCGACATCGCTCATGCCATCGTTGTCGTCATCGGGATCGATGGAGTCGGGCAGGCCGTCGTTGTCATGGTCGGCAATCACGCCGGTCAACATTAAGGCCTCGGTCGTGGTCACCTGGATCATCGCATCGCTACCGGCGATCGTTCCACTGAGCTCCCCCGGGCTGCCGTTGTTGGCGACCTTGATCCAGTTGTGGTTGTGCGGTCCGGCCGATGCCACCGCGCCTATGGGCCCGTCAAGCAGGAGCGTGATGGCAGGGTCTGTGGCTTTGACCCCGGAGAAGTAACTCAAGCCGTACCAGGCTGCGAGCTCCGCGTGCGACAGGCCGCGATTCCAGAACGCGACGTCGTCCATCTCGGTGTTTCCGTGGCGTTGGATCGCCGGCGGAGTAGTGTCGTTGTTGCTGGCGTCCCGGGCGCCGAACACCAGCATGGAACCGGTGGGTGCGACATCGTTATCCGGCGAGTGTACGCCGGTCGTACCGAACGCACTCAGCGATTTGTTCGCGGCCTCGGAGTCGGCGACGTAGTAACGAAAGGTCGAATAGAAGTCGCTTTCCTTCGTATAGCCCAGGGCGAGGAAGTACCAGGGCCCGCCGTCGGTATTGTTGACGATGGTGAAATCGGCGGTGTTGTCCGCTCCGTCCGATCCGCGCACGTGCCCACGAACCCGGCTGGAGTTGCCTTGCCTTCGCAGATCCCAGCCGACGTTGCCGTCGCCGAACTTGGAGATATGCAGGTCTTCATTGCCGTCCGGCAACTCGCGGAACCAGCCGGCCACGGTGAACTGCTCACCCGCATCGAGGTCACTGTGCTGTGCCGTCCCGCCAAAGAGATCCACGATGGCGTAGGCGTTGCTCTGGGCTTTGAAATAGTTGCCCGTCAAGCCGCCACCGGGATCGCCGGCCAGCCCTGTGTCCGGTAGTGTGCCACCCGCGCCAACAATGGTGGCGTCGTGGTCGCCTTTCCCGAAACCGCCATCGTCGGCCACATCGAACACCGTCTGTCCGGACACGTCCGCGTCGTCGAAGGTCCAGTGCGCGACCAGGGCATCGCCGAACGAGGGCAGGCCGCTTACGGTCACGGTGACCGTACCGTTGTCCGTGGTCAGGGTGTTTTTATTACGTGCAGTGTAGCCAAAGGTCTGCACGCTGGTCTGCCCGGCAAGCAGGGCCTTGAGCACGGCCGAAGCGGAGGGATCAAAGGTCAGCGCCTGGCTGCCCGGGTCGATGATTACCGCGCCTTCTGCGGGTTGGGTGACCGCGGTGACTTCCAGGTCCCCACTGCCTCCCGAGGCACCGTCGATCTTGTCATTGACCAGCACGGTGATGGAAATCCCAGTGGCTTCGTCAGTGGCCGCATCGTCATCGGCGACCACGTTGGGCAGCGAAAGCTGTAGCGCATCGGTATCCGTGATCTGCACCAGGGCGTCCTCACTCCCAACCGATCCAGAGATGTCTCCGGGTGTGCCGTTGTTCGCAATCCGGGTCCAGGTGTGCCCGTGCGGACCGGCCGAAACCACCGAAGTCCCGACCGCACCATCCAGCAGCATGGCGATCGCGGGATCGTTGGCCTTCAGCCCGGAGAAATAACTCAGGCCATACCAGGCGGTGACCTCTTCGTACGACAGGCCGCGATTCCAGATCGCAATGTCGTCCATCTTGGCACCGCCATGGCGGCCGATGACCGGGGGATTGGAATCGTTGTTGGTATTATCGCGTCCAGCGAACACCACCATGGAGCCGGTGGGATTGACCTC
>JAYGFS010000519.1:0-2360 GCA_046581765.1 Verrucomicrobiota bacterium | reverse complement strand
GCGGATCACGTGCCCATCAACTGGGAAGTATCCAGATGCGTGTTTTGACCACGTGTTCACGCGCGGGTTGGGCCGCCCAATAGCCCAAGTGGTGGATGAAAAGGGAAGTGATCACCTCCCTGTCACGGTAGAGATCCGGCTTGACTGATTAGACGGCTGTCCCGGAAACCCGCCGGGAAAATCCTGGGCGTGGGGGAACCGGGCTGGCTCGCCCCTTCCGGCCCAACCCGTTTCCCGGCGTTTAGCATCTCGCCATCTTCGACTCCGCGAGCTCCGTCGTATCATCCGCCCGATTCCACGGCACATCGGCCTCGAAAAAATGGCTGCCCTCGCCCCAGCGGGCGTCGAAGGCCTGGCCCTGGAATCGCTCGCGAATCGCCGAGTGCCGGAAGCGTTCCCGCCCGGGTGGGCGGACGCCACCTTCGCACTCGAAGGCGACGTCCAGCGGTTCATCGCAGTTGGGGGCGTAGGCAAGGGTAACCTTGCAGTGCTTCGCGCCGCGGGCGACGGTCTCCACCGCGGCCTGGCGGGCGGCGTAAGCCCCGGCGCGGTCGATGTGGGTGAGGTCCTTGCCGCTGAGGGCGCCGCCGCCGATCGGCACCCGGGGGCCGTAATAATCCATGACCAGCTTGCGCCCGGTCTGGCCGTTGTCGCCGTTACTGCCGGCGCTGATAAACGGGCCGTTGGGGTTCACGAGCAGGTTGACTTCGTCCCAGGGCCTGGCCCAGCGGGGATCCGCGAGCTGGATGGCGGCATAGGCGGCTTCCAGCTCCTGGAAAACCTGGGTGCCCAGTTCCAGCAGCTCGGTGGATTCACGGTGTTGCAGGCTGACCAGCAGCTGCCCGAGGATCCAGGTCTCGCCTTCTTCCCTGAGCTGCACGATGAGTTTCCCATCCGGGCCTTCGCCGGCGAGCCGACCGGTGCGGGTCGACTGCGTTAGCGCTTCACGCAGCGCATGCGCGAGGAATTGCTCGGGCGGCAGGTAACGCGTCTTCGCATCGTAGCCGGCCCAGCCGATGACGATGCTCTGGTCGTTCACGTGCTCGGTCCAGTCCCGCGGGTCACGGGCATAGCGGCACAGGTGATCGTCGAGCTGGTAGCGCGTGACGTCGATATGGTTGCCGGGCAGGTACCCGATGTCCCGGCCGACTTCGTGGATGAGCGCCATTAGATCGCGGTCGAAAAGCTGGCGACTGGCGACCGCGCCACTGATCCAGATCCGGTCGGACCAGGTGGCGACTTCCACCTGGGCATAGGCTTGCGGATCAAAGGTGTAGGCCTCCTGGATAATACGATCCGCGACCTGGTCGCAGAACTTATCGGGGTGGCCGGGTAATACGGCTTCGGCGTGACGGATCATGGTTCATCTCCAGGGTAGTTTTCCAGTTGGCGACAGGGAATCCCCGCGCTTTCAAGTTCATGGGTGCTGCCGTCCCGCGACACGATCGCGAACAGTGACTGGTTGGTCGCCGCAAGTTTGCCGAGCAGGCCGCTATCACAGGTCTCGATGTAGCCATCGGTAATCACCACGGCCTTGCCCGGACGGGTGGCCACGACGTGCTCGAGCACGCAATTCATGGCGGTCCCGCCGCTGGTCTCGGTCCGCAGGATACCCTTTTCGATAAGCGCGGGCTTGACCTCGTTGCTGAAGGCCCAGAACGGACGACGCAAATAGCCGCGCAGGCGGTTGAGCAGGCTGACCAGCGCCTCCATCTCCGCGTTCATCGATCCGCTCACGTCGAGATAGACCTGGCAGGTCCCGATCGGTTTCGAGGCCTGGTGTTCCCATTGGATATCCGGGATGAGCGGGCTCCAGAGCGAGCGGATGAACCCGCGTCGGTCGGCCGCGTGCAGGACGGGGAGGGTCATCGTCCGGCTTTCCTGTTCGCTCATCCGCGCCTTTCGATCGGGGGTGACGAAGTCGCGGAGGATCTGCAGCGTGCTGCGCTCCCAGTTCCGGCGACGCCTGGACTCGGCGCGATATTTCGCGGCATAGATCACCGCGCCCTCGCCGGGGAAGGCGGCCCGCGGGGAACGGAAGATTCCGTCCCCGTTCATTTCGCGCAGGGTTCGGTTCAGCGCGGTTTTGACCGCGTCCGATACCGACTTCGGGGCCGGTTCATGCCCGCCGATGAACACCCGGCCCCTGGGCAGGGACCATTTCCTTTTCTCGACCTCCCGGACCACGTCGAGTACGTCATCCACCACGACCCGTCCGGTCATGAGCGAGGACTTCAGCTCGTGATATTCGTTCCAATCCTCATAATGGCAGTCTCCGTAGTGGGAAAACGCGTTCTCGCTCAAGGGGACGAGCAGGGCGGCCATGCCCGATGCCCTCGCGTAATAGCGGCGGAAGAAAT
>JAYGFS010000518.1:0-6495 GCA_046581765.1 Verrucomicrobiota bacterium | reverse complement strand
GGTGCGCAACGGCAAGGCCACGGTGCTGGGCATCATTACCGGGGCGGTTGCCGGCCTGGTTGCGATCACGCCCGCCTGCGGTTTTGTAAATACCACCGGGGCACTCTTCGTGGGTATCGGTGCAGCCTTCTTCGCCTACATCGCGGTCGCGATCGTCAAGGAGAAGCTGGGCTACGACGACTCGCTGGATGTCTGGGGCGTACACGGCGTCGCCGGGATCTGGGGCGCGATCGCCACGGGCATCTGGGTGGTGGGTGACTACGCGCATGGTAGCCAGGTGCTGATCCAGTGCAAGGCCGTTGCCTATACCCTGGTATACTCCGGTGTCGTTTCGTTCATCATTCTCAAGGTGCTCGATCTCACCCTCGGTATTCGCGCCGACGAACAAGCCGAACGTGTTGGCCTGGACCTGAGCGATCATGCCGAAGCCGCCTATACCATCGTTGACTAAGGAGAAGCTAAACATGAAATATATCATCGCCGTAATACAGCCCGACCGTCTCCAGGAGACCCTCGACGAGTTGGAGAACCAGGAAATCCACCTGGTAACCGTCACCCAGGTGGTGGGTCG
The DNA here is from genome assembly GCA_046581765.1 of Verrucomicrobiota bacterium. Lineage (GTDB taxonomy): Bacteria > Verrucomicrobiota > Kiritimatiellia > SS1-B-03-39 > UBA6053 > JAPYUI01. The sequence goes on along the minus strand of JAYGFS010000518.1, from coordinate 5,924 downwards.
CGGGAACCAGAAAGGTCTCGCAGAGGTCTACCGGGGTCACAAGGAGGCCGGTAGCCTGCTGCGCAAGGTAAAAATCGAGATCGCGGTCAACGAGGAATTTGCCGAGAAGGCGATCACCGCGATCTCCGTCTCCGCGAAGACCGGGGATGGCAGTATCGGAGACGGGAAAATCTTCGTGCTGGATCTCCACGACTGTGTCCGTATCCGGACCGGTGAACGGGGAGGCGACGCGATCGGCGCCTGACCCGCCGCGATCGATGAACGGAACCCTTTCCGGGAGTGGTAATCCACGACTTCCGGGAAGGGTCTTTTTTTTGCAGGATTTCCGGCGCCTTTTCACACGTGGAGCCCACTACCTCAAGAGCGCAGCACGGCTATCCAGGTCTCCTGCGTGTGATCTGCGGCTACACGGCGGCGGGAAGAAACCCCTCGCCAGACTTTCATGACCGAACCGGCCTCCCGGTCAGCCCCTCGCCTAGTCCGCCGCAGGGGCCTTGATTACCCGGATTTTCGCCAGGGATTGTTGCGATCCCGGGGTTTTTATCACTTTTGACGGTTTGGGGCGCTGGACTTTCTTAATTTCGAGCTTCCCGGCACGTTCCCGGGCAAAGGCGGGTTTGCCCTGTTGGGTGTAGTATTTTCCGTCCCATTTCATCTTTACAACCCGGTTGTGGTCGAATTCAACGTACCCGTTCGGGTAGCTGTAGGTCAGCTTGTCCCCCTGGCGAACCTTTCCGGAGGGTTCCCCGACCAGTTTCTCGACCTGCCGGCTGTTCATGCCAAAACGCAAGGGAACTTGGCCTTTTTTGACCACAGGGGCGGCGGGTTTCGCCGGTTTCTCCTCACCCTCGAGCTGTATCGGTTCAAGGTAACCGGTGAATTTGATCTCCTGAGCCCGCGCCCCGGGGAGCAAAACCGCGCAACTGGCTAAATAAATGACTATTTTAACGTTCATAATTCGAATTTCCGCACTGGATTCAGCACGATTCGTTCCACAACGGGTGCGGGAAGCGTTATTTATAAGCCATACATCGTCAATTTCAACGGGGTCAGCCCAATTCGATCGTCTGCTGGTACTCCGGAGCGATGGCGTCGAAGCCCAATTGCCCGCTCAAATTCCCGGCAAAACCCGTGGCCACGTCCTCTTCTCCGTGGGTGATGAACACCCGTTTCGGCTTCGTCTTGAAGGCCTTTATCCAATCGAGCAGCTCGCTGCGATCCGCGTGACCGGAGAAACCGTTGATCTTCTCGATCCTCGCCTTCACCTTGTGGCGCTCACCATGGATGCGCACCTCGGGCTCGCCCTCGAGGATTTGTCGACCCAGGGTGCCTTTGGCCTGGTACCCGACAAAGAGAATCGTGCTCTCCTTGCGTTCAATGTTCGCAACCAGGTGGTGCTTGACCCGTCCCCCGGTGCACATGCCCGAGCCGGCAATGAGGATCACCGTCCCTCGAATCTGGTTGATCGCCTTGGACTGCGTGGTCGTGCGCGACATTTTCAGGCCGCCGAAATCGCAGGGATGCTTGCCTTCGCGCAGGAGCTCGGTCGCCTCCTCGTCAAACAGGTCGGGGGATCGCTGGCCGGTTATTTCCCCGACACGTTCAGCATCTTCTGCAGGGAACCCAGCATGAGCTTGTTGGCCTTCACCAGGGCCTTGTCGATGCCTTCGAGCATGGCGTGATGGTAGAGGCGGCCGACCCGCGACTTGGCGAAGTCGATGTAGTCTTCGATCTCGGCCGCATCAAGGTCGCGATAGGTGTAAACAAAACTTTCAATGGTGGTTCGTCGTATCACCGGGCTGAGGTGTTCCATTTGCTGGTTGAACTGGGCCTGGATAACCTCGTTTTTCGGGCGATTGTCGGGATGAACAAGGGCGAGCTTGGCGGCAATCACCGCGATCTGGGTATTGCGGGCGATGTTGATCTGGTGCTCGGAGGTGGTCATCACCTGGTCGAGCGCTTCGATCCGGGCGACGCGGTTGGTATCCTTCATCAGGGTTTTCAACTCCAGGGCCATTTTGTTCACGACCGCATCGGCATCGGTGTCGGCCTCGAGCTGGCTGATCTTTTTCCCGAGAGGGCTTTTCAGCCATGTCATAACCACGTCGATATCCGGGGTCACCATGTTGGTCTGGATGTGTTCGGAGATTTCTTCGAGCATGCGTTCGGGATCGTAGGCCCGGTTCATCGAACCCTGGTACTGGGCATGCAGCTGGGCGGGCCAGGCTTCCGCTGCCCCGCTTTGGCCGAACCCGAGCTTGACCAGCTCAGCCACCTGCTCGACCTGCTGCTGGAGGCCGGATTCCCGGATGACCCGGTCGACGAGCTTCGCTCGCGGGGAGTCCGCAGCGAGCGGGAGCCTGGCAAGCAGGCCCAGCAGGAGAAGCATGGATACGCGGAACACGCGTGAATATACCTCGCTCCACGAGATATTGGCAAGTACAGGACGCGCCCACCGGACCCGGGCTGATCTGGCCGGCGGCCTTCGCCGCCACACTTTTCCTAAAAAAACTCCAAGGGCCATGGACCGGCAGGCGTCATCACGATACCATGTGGGTGATGAAAAGATGGCTAGGTGGCTTGTTGGCCCTGTCTGGATTGGCTTACGGGGCCTTCCTGGGCTCGGATTTCCCTGAAAATCCTAAGGAATCCGAGCCAAGGGTAGAGATTCCCCGGCCGATTCCACTACCGCGGCCCGTGCCGGCAGGCGTCCTGGTCCAGCTGATCCACCGGCTGGAAATCGGCCCGCCGGTCAGCTATCAGCATGTGACCGTCTATCCCCTCCAGCTCCGCCATGGGGTAAACAGCAACATCCGAACGATGTCGGAGGCCATGGCCCGGGACTGGCTGGAGATTCGAGAACTGGGACAAGCCCGGGTACCGGTATTGGACGTTCGAAACAACAGCGCGCACTCGATCTTTCTCATGTCCGGGGAAATCGTGCTCGGCGGAAAGCAGGACCGGGTGATCCAGCAGGACGTCCTCATCCCGCCACACAGCCCCTGGATCAAGATTCCCGTCTACTGCGTGGAACGGGATCGCTGGGATCAGCCGGTGAAACCAAGCTTCCGCTATTCGGGCTATCTCGCGGGGGGAAGCCTTCGCCGGCTCGCGGCCAAGTCCGCGTCCCAGGATGCGGTCTGGGAAAACGTCGAGGCGGAGATTGCGCAATCGAAGGCGCGCGCACCCACCCGCAGCTATCGGGCCGTGTTCGAAAGCCCGGCTTTCAAGGAGACCTGTGATCGGGCCGTTGCCCGTTACAGGGGATGCCTGGTGCGCCGTACCGTCGGGGCGGTAGTCGTCGCGGGCGGACGCGTGATCCATTGCGACGTGTTTTCCGATCCAGCCCTGTGCGCAAAACTCTGGCCACACATCACCCGTTCCTATTGGATCGACGGTTGCCGGCATCCAGGTGGCCGCAAGCCTGCACCCGCCGGGCCCGGGCTCGTTCGCCGTTTCCTCGACCGGATCGACCAGTCGACCCAGGTGAACCAGGCCACGCCCGGAGCGGGGCGGGCGTACCGGATACGGGGTCGACTCGAAGGCCACGCCCTGATTTTTGAACAGCAGCTTGTTCACGCAAGCTTGTTCAGCGGAATACAGATCAACCCCCGACCGGAAATCCTGCGATGAAAACGACCACACTTTGTTTACTGTTAGCTATCACCCTCCCCGCCGCATTCGGCAACGGGGTCCTGATCCCCAAGGACCCGGCTGTTCCGCCGCTCGCGATCAAGAATCAGCGTGTAGATATCCAGATAAAGGATGGGATCGCGGGCACCCGGATCGAACAGGTGTTCAAGAACAGCACCGACCGTGACTTGGAGGCCACCTACATCTTTCCCTTGCCCAAGGGCGCCAGCATCACGGAATTCGCCATGTATATCAACGGCAAGCGGGAAACCGGGGAGCTGGTTGAAAAAGGCAAGGCGAAAAAGATCTACCAGGATATCGTTCGGCGCATGAAGGACCCGGGGCTGCTCGAGCATATCGGTGGGGAGTTGTTCAAGGTCAGCGTCTACCCGGTTCCAAAGAGCGGTGAGCAGAAGATCGAGCTGGAGTACACCCAGACCCTGTCGTACGAGGCGGGGCTCTACACCTTCGTTTATCCGTTGAAGACCGGTTCCAAAACCTCCCATACCCTGGAAGACTTCACCGTATCCGCCCGCATCCATTCGAGCGTGCCGCTCAAGAATATTTATTCGCCGTCCCACGAGGTGGGCATCTCGCGTAAAAACGACCACGATGCCGTGATCGGCTTCGAGGAGGATCGCAGCGCCCTGGACAAGGATTTCGTGCTCTACTACGGCGTGTCCAAAAAGGATTTCGGCCTCAACCTGCTCACCCACCGGACCAAGGGCAAGGACGGCTACTACATGATGATGCTCGCTCCGTCCGTCACCACGGCTGAGAATAAAATCATCAAGAAAGACGTTGTTTTCGTCTTTGATACCTCCGGCAGCATGGCGGTAAAAAAGATGGAGCAGGCACGCGCGGCCCTGGAATACTGCGTGAAGAAGCTGAACCAGGGGGATCGCTTCAATATTGTGCGGTTCAGCACCGACGTGGAATCCTTCAAGCCCGAGCTGGTCAAGGTGAGCAAGGAGACCCTCGACGAAGCCATCGAGTTCACCCGGACGCTGGATGCCCGGGGGGGCACGAACATCGATGGGGCCCTCCAGGCCGCCTTGAAAATGCGCGGCAAGGATAAGAAACGTCCGTATATCGTGGTTTTCCTTACCGACGGCAAACCGACCATCGGGGAGACGGACACCAAGTCCATCATCGACAACATCTCCGGAAAAAATGCGGCGGGTGCCCGGGTCTTTGTCTTCGGCGTGGGTGAAAAAGTGAATACCCACCTCCTGGACAAGATCTCCAGCGGCCACGGGGGGATCTCGACCTACGTGCATGCGCACGAGGACATCGAGGTGAAGGTCTCCTCTTTCTCCGACAAGATTTCCTACCCCGTTCTCTCTAACCTGAAGCTGGCTATCGAGGGCGTCGAGACGCGCCGGCAGTATCCCAAGCACTTGACCGACCTCTTCAGCGGCGATCAACTGACGGTGATCGGTCGCTACAAGGGCGACAAGCATGTGGCGATTACCCTCAGCGGCGAGATCAACGGCGAAGCGCAGGAATATGTATACGAGGGAACCTTCGCAAAATCGAACGTGGACAACGCCTTTATTCCACATCTCTGGGCCACGCGCCGGGTGGGACACCTGCTCGATGAAATCCGGCTGAACGGCGAAGACCAGGAATTGAAAGACGAGGTCATCCTGCTTTCCAAGGATTTCGGCATCATGACCCCCTATACCTCGTATCTCGTGCTGGAAAACGATGCCGCATACCAGAAGCACAACATCCCCCGGCCGGGTCAACCCCTAGCATCCACCGAGTCCTTCTTTGGGCCAATCGGCGGCTTCAACTCGAATCGCTCCCTTGCGGATGCAGCAGGTTCCCCTAAGGCAGCTGAATCATTCAACCAGCTTAAGGTCGAGCAGGAATCAACAGCAGAGGCACAAAATGGGCGCTCCTTCGACCTGAAACGAAAAAACCAGGCCGACGATGCCAGATCGAGAGCCACCAAAGTTCAGTCGGTGTCGCAGGCCTTTCCAAATTTCAGCCGGGCGGGCGAATCGGCGAATGGCGATGCCCTGCTCATGCGCTCGGGCAAGGAGGCTTTGCGGGTCAGCGAGGGCATTGCATACTACAAGCAGATGGAACGCAGGGAGAACCTGGGCAGTGAGGCCTTCCGGACCATTAAGGGGCATACCTTCTACAAGCGCGGGTCCGTGTGGGTGGATGGCGACTACGATGAGACGAAAATGAAAGCAAAAGCCCGGCGCATAACATTCGGCAGCGATGAATATTTCACCCTGGTTGAGAAACAACCGGAGCTGCAGCCTTTCTTTGCTCTC
>JAYGFS010000370.1:0-2594 GCA_046581765.1 Verrucomicrobiota bacterium | reverse complement strand
GAGAGCAAGCCCAAGCAATTGGATTGGCGGAAGGTCAACGTGGGGAACATCGGCTACCGTATCGTCCAGCAGAATGAGTCCAGGTACCTCGGGGCACGCGCAGCGTCCTGGAAGGTGAAACTGAAGCCGCTACCCGACCATTTCGATCGACAGGTCACGATTTCCACGCCGCTCCAGCAACCCGGGGCCTATTTGGTCACCGCCCGGATGAGCGACGGGAACGAGAGCAAGATCGTTCTCTGGGTGAGCGACACCGTCATCGTGAAAAAGCGCATTGCCTCCAACCGGGATGAGCTCGTGGGTAAAAAAGGAGAGAAAAAGGCGTCGGATTACTATTTCGTGGCGGATGCCCGCAGCGGGGAACCTGTCGCGGGTGCGACGGTGGACTTTTTCGGCTATTGGCAGGAGTATATCAACCCGAAACTGGGCAAGCCCTACCGGAAGGTGTCGACCCACTCGTTCAAGGCCAAGACCGGGAAGGACGGCCAGTTGATTCCCGGGCGCAAGGACCTGCTTCCAGACCCCAAGCATTCGCTCCAATACTTGATCACCGCCCGCACCAAAGGGGGTCGCTTTGCCTTCCTGGGCTTCACCTCGTCCTGGTACAACAATTACCACGACCGGGAATACAATACGGTGAAGGTATTCGGGATCACGGATCGACCGGTGTACCGCCCGAACCAGACCCTGAAGGTGAAAGCCTGGACGCGGCGGGCCCAGTACGACATGGGGGACAAGTCAAACTTTGCCGGGCAGCCGCTGTCCTTTACCATTTTCAACCCCAAGCGCGAAAAGATCTACTCCAAATCGATCACCGCTGATGCCTTCGGGGGAGCCGATATGGATTGGCCGATCCCGGAGGATGCGCAGCTCGGCACCTACCGCATTCAGTTCCAGGGGGCAGGAGGTGGACAGATTACTTTCCGGGTGGAGGAATACAAGAAGCCGGAATTCGAGGTGAGCATCGAGGCCCCGAAGGATCCGGTGGCCCTGGGGGAAAAGATCACGGCAACCATCAAGGCGGACTTCTACTTCGGCGCACCCGTGACCAAGGCCAAGGTCAAGGTCAAGGTCATGCGGACCCCGCATGACAGCCGCTGGTATCCCTACCGGCCCTGGGACTGGTTTTACGGCGACGGGTATTGGTGGTTCGGCTACGATTACGACTGGTATCCCGGCTGGCGGCACTGGGGCTGTATCGCACCGTCCCCCTGGTGGGGGCCCCGCGCGCCCCAACAGCCTGAAATCGTGCTCGAAAACGAGGTGGAGATCGGCCCGGATGGGACGGTGGAGATCGAAATCGATACCGGCCCCGCGAAGGAGATGCACGGCGACCAGGACCACAAGTACACGATTACCGCGGAAGTCACGGACGAGTCGCGCCGGACCATTGTCGGCCACGGCCAGGTGATCGTTTCCCGGAAACCGTTCAAGGTCTACGCCTGGGTGGACCGTGGCCATTACAACAATGGCGACGTGATCAAGGCCTCCTTTTCGGCCCGGCGGGCCGACCGCAAGCCGGTTCAAGGCAAGGGTGAAGTCACCTTGTACCAGGTCAACTATGACCAGGACAAGCAGCCGGTGGAGACCCCGGTCGAGCGCTGGAACCTGGATACCGATGACGAGGGGCTTGCCGCGCTACAGATGAAGGCCGGAAAGCCGGGCCAGTACCGCCTGTCCTACCGGGTGACCGATTCACGGAATCACACCCTGGAGGGTGGCTACCTGTTTGTTGTGCGCGGCAATGCGTTTAACGGGGAAGCGATGCGCTTCAACGATATCGAGCTCGTGCTTGACCGGGAACAGTACGGGCCGGGCGACGAGGTGAAGATGATGATCAACACCGACCAGAAGGACAGCACCGTCCTGCTCTTCATCCGCCCGTCGAATGGGATATACCTGCCGCCGCGCCTGATCAGGCTGGATGGGAAAAGCGTGGTCGAACGCATCACGATCGGGAAAAAGGACATGCCCAACTTTTTCGTCGAAGCGGTGACGGTTGCCAAGGGCCAGGTGTTCAGCCAGGTGCGCGAGGTCATCGTGCCCCCCGAAAAACGCGTGATCCAGGTCGCGGTGGAACCCTCCGAGGAACGCTACCTCCCGGGGCAGGATGCGAAGATGAAGATCCGCCTGACCGACCTGGCGGGCAAGCCCGTGCTCGGTTCTGCGGTCATCTCCGTCTATGACAAATCCGTCGAGTATATCTCCGGGGGATCCAACGTGGGGGACATCAGGGAATTCTTCTGGAAATGGCGGCGCCACCACCGTACCCGGACGGAACACAATCTGCTTCGGCCGGGACGACATATCAGCCAGAAAAACAAGACCGACATGCAACACCTGGGGGTCTTCGGGGCCTCCGTGGTGGATGAGGTGGCGAAAAATGGTGTCGCCCGCGAGCGAGCCCCTGCAATGTCTGCGGGTGGCGTGTTGATTGGTAAGTCAGCAGCCCGGTCGAAATCCATGCTTGCCTTTGCTGACAAGGCCGTGGAGGAGTCGGACCTTGAAGGCGCATCCTCAAACGAACCTAAGCTGGGCGGGGGTGGCGGTGCCGCGGCCGTGGTCGAACCGATGATCCGGAAGAATTTTGCGGA
>JAYGFS010000340.1:0-7268 GCA_046581765.1 Verrucomicrobiota bacterium | reverse complement strand
CCTCTCTTATGTTATTAAAATTGTTAATAACCGACTCAAGCACTTGGTTGAAAACAGGTTGCTATCGTACAAGTTATTAACAGGTTGGTGGTTTTTGTTATAATTTGACCTAATAGGTCAAGCTGAATCAGGCGGTTATTTGTTTTTATGCGCAGGCCGGGTGGGTTAAACCCGGCATATAACGTTCTATCTTATTCAAATAAAAGGACTTACGTGTTTCTATGAAATCGTTCTTTTTATCCGCCCGGGCCCCCTTTTCGGTGGTATTTTTGAACTTTTCCCCGCTTGGAAAGCGGTCTACGTGCCCTTTTCCCCGCGATCAGGGGTGCTATACCCGGGGGCCGCTTCGAAATCCCGCTTGGGCCGTGGGTATAAAGCCGCTCATTACGCCTTTGTTTTGGCTTCGGTCCGATCGGCCACCCCGGAGCCCCGGGAAATCGAGTGTATTGACTACCCGCAGAGGCACTTCGCCCCCGCCGGGTTGCCTCACCGCTGTTCCTCCGGCTCCCGGATGCGGGTGCCTCATCGTGGACGCCCGGCGATTTTCTTTGTTTTCCCGTGTGCGGGACCCGGCATGGGGGGGCGGATTTGCAAATTAGCCATTGAAGCCCATGAAGGTAGTATTGTAAGGAAATCTCCTTGGCCGGGTTATGAGGATGGCGTTTGTACGTCCGCTATATCCCCCCGTTTCCCGGACCTGTCAACCTCATGAGAGCGCAGATCATGTTAAAGGCTGTTCGACCGAATCGATCCAACCATCATGCAGTAACTCCTCGCGGCGTACGGAACGTGACGGCGGTATGGATCCTGGTGCTCATGCCCGGGATCGCCCCTTTGTCGGCTGCCGAGGATACGGGGGTTGAAAAACTGGTGGAGCAGCTGTCGGTCGAATCCCCCGCCGGCCTGCGGGATCCGCTGTATATCATCCAGGCGGGCGATAGCCTGCAGCGCCTGGCCGCTGACAACGGCTGGGACAAGCGCTTTGTCGAGGAATTGAAGGCGCTGAATCAATTGAGCGGTGAAACCCTCGTGCCCGGTCATCCCCTCGTGATCCCGGGACCGGAGCGGGTGATCGCATTGCAGGCACTCAATCGGGCCCGTACCTTCATGAAGGCCGCGGTTGCCGCCAATGCCGGTACCTACGCGATCGATGATTTTAAAGTGGCGGTGGATGTTTTCCATGATGGAGACCGTGCGCGTGGGATCGGCTCCTACCATCGCGCCCGCCTGCTTGGAGACCTCGCTGCACGGAAATTTCAGGACGTTAAGGCCTTGGCGGATTCCCGGGCCCTCGAGCCCCAGCCGGCCAAGCTGAACATCATTGGCGGCAAGGTCTACCACTCTACCAATGACGGCCTCTCCTGGAATGCCGTGACCGCGGGGATCGAGTTGGCTGAAGGCCACCGGGTACGCACGGAAAGCGGCGCGGCTGCCGTGATCGTGTTTGAGGATGGAAGTCGCCTGCTCCTCAAGTCCCAAAGCTCCCTCGGCTTGGTGCGCAGCCGGGTGGATCAGCGAACGGAACGCAGCAGTCGCGTATTGGACCTGGAGGCGGGAACCGTCCACGCTGATGTCCCGGCATTGAAGGTGAGCGGATCGGATTTTGTACTCAGCATGGGAGCGGTCCGCGTATCACTGGTTGACACCCGGGTTCTTCTCTATCAACTCGACAATGGAACCCTGGTTCAATGTTGTTACCGCGGAACCGCAGATGTGCAGGCTGCCGGGCAATCGCTTCTCTTGCCACAGGGATACGCCTCCATGTTCGTGGCCGACAAGGGCTTGCAGGGACCCTTCCCGCTCCTCCGGGGCGTTGACCTGATCCATCCACCCCGCGCCGGTTTTGACACGGCCTCGCAGAACGTGCATTTCGCCTGGCGGCCATCACCGCAACACAAGGTGGTGGAATATGAGTTGTCGATCGCCCGCGATATCGACTTCGGTCAACTCGTGGATTTCGCGGTGACCCGCGACGTGGAGTACGTGAGCAAGCCCTTGCCCGAGGGGATCTACTTCGCCCGGGTGCGGACCTCGGATCGACGTGGACTTCCCGGTTTCAACAGCGAGACGGTTATCTTCAAGGTGACCAGAAACCTCGGCATTCAACTCGGTTCCGAGACGAAAAAGGTCGTCGCGGACGGGGCGACGTATGTCGCCCCCCAAGCGCATGTGGTGGCCCTGCCCGTTTCCTCGGACAGCAGCGTGGTGAGCATCGAATACCGTATCGATGAGGGTGAGTATTTTTCTAGCGATGCCGGGGTGATGCTCGGTGGGACCGGCAGCTATGTGATTCGCGCACGGGGCGTCGCGGTGGACGGCATCCTGGGAGAAGAGCAACTGCTCTCGGTGATCGTGGATGACCAGGCGCCACAGTTGCGCGTGCACGTTGGTGAGATTGCGGATGTGCCCGGGTACGGGCTGATTCGCTCCGTATCGTTTATCGCGGAAGACAACCTGGCCTTGGACCGGATGGAGTATCGCCTGGATGGTAAAGCGTACAAGCCGTACGAACATCCACTGAAGTTACCCGTGAGCAGGAATTTCAAGATCAAGGTGCGGGCTTTTGATGTGTTCGGCAACATGGCGGAGACCGGCATGGGCCTGGAATGCGTCAAGACGCGCACGGTTGGCCCTGGAAAAGGCTTGTTCAAGCACCTGTTTAACCCTTGAGGGGTTCCTCGCCCGTTCCGGGGATGCCGGCCCCTCGCCCCGATCCGCCCTTCCCCGGCAGACCTGCTTGATCCGGGACGGAGGCTTGGGCGTTTTTTTTGTACCCGCCCATCCTTGTGGGCGTCATTTGCCGCCACCCGGTGGATGTAGCCTTGTTTTTTTCCGGGAATCGCCTAACCTTTGGCGACTTGTTGTTATAAAAGAAATATTGGAGCGAAATGGATTGCTTCGGTATCCTTTTCATAGAATGCGTTACGATGCCTATGCAAAGACCCAGCCTTTTTGTCCCGCTTCTTTTTCTTCTGCTGCAGGGTTTTGTTTCCCGCGCAGACGAGCTGCCGGAGTTGCTCAAGCGTGTTCGCCCCGAACCGTCGGTCTACCTTGTTCAGGCAGGGGATACCCTTGCCTCGGTCGCGGAGCGGCTCCTGGGTTCCTCCGAATTTGCCAGGGAACTTGCGAGCTACAATCGTCTTTCCCTCCCCGTGGACCTTTCAAGCCTGCGGACCCTGGTCATCCCGGGCGCGGAACGCAACCGTGCGCTCGCCGCCATGTGGAGGGCAAATGCTACCCGGAACGCGGCCACCGCCGTGGGGGCGCCAAAATTTGCCGTCGAGGAATTTACCCGGGCGGAAGCGGTCAGCCAGAGTGCCCTGCGGGCCTTTCAAGCGGGTGACTATCTCCAGGCGCGTGCCTTGGCGCAGCGGGCAAGCGATGAGTTCTCCGAAAGTATCGAGCGTTCCAACGCGAATGCGCTTGCCCCCCGTGAGGCCACGGTCGTCACCACTGCGGGCGAATTGCTGACATCCATCGACCACTGGGTGACGTCTAAGCCTGCCCTTGCCGGGGAACGCATCCCGGTTCGGGCGCAACTCCGCACGGGCCGGGAATCCCGTGCGGAGATTCGCCTGCCGGATGGGAGCATCTTCCATCTCATGGCGTTGACCGAGATCGGCTTCAGCGTGATTGAGGACCAGCGGACCGGGGCCATAGACACCCGGCTGCAGATAAACACCGGAGACATATCCGGCAACATTGAGCCGAAGAAGACGAAGGGCTCCAGGTTCCTCATCTTGAACGGCCCATCTTCGATTGTGATTCGGGGTACCGATGTGCACACCAGTCGCTCGGAGGATGGCTGGTTGCGTGTCATGACCCTGGCCGGGGACCTGCAGGTGCTCGACGGGCAGGGCCATGCGCAATCGCTGAGCGGCGGATATGGCGTGTATGCCAGGCCGGAAAAACCGCTCAGTAAGCCGATAGGCTTGCTTCCCCCGCCCGAGCCACTTTACCCCCATGCCGATGTTGAGACCACCGCACAACAGGTGATCGAGTTCTCCTGGAAGGGTATCTTTTCCTGGCGATTTAAAGCGTACTTTGTGGAGCTTGCCCGTGACCCCCGCTTTATCGACATGGTGTTTTCCGCCACAACGAATGAGCGTACCTTGTCCTCCCCGGTCCTGGCCGATGGCGAATACTACTGGCGGATTTCCAGCCTGGACAGGCATGGGCTCCAGGGGGCCACTTCCACCCCGGTGAAGTTTGTGGTGAAGACCGACCTGGGCGTGGTGCTGACGACCGATAAGGCACCGTTCGAGAAGGACGGGCATCTCTGGCTGGCGCCCATGACCACGGTTAGCGCTGAGCCGACGGCTGAGCATTCCAGTGTGATCGGGTACGAGTACAGCGTGAACGGGACAGCATTTAAACCGTTTGGAAAAGGAGTGGTCCTCCAGACGCACGGCCCGTACAGCGTGATCGTCCGGGGTATTGGCCTGGACGAGCGCCGTGGCGAGGAAGCCCGGCGCTTCTACCAGGTGGACGGGACGGGCCCAGAAATCCTCATGCAGCTCGGTGACGTCGAGGAACACACGGTCAAGGGCCAAATCCAGGCCGTCACGCTCACGGCGACCGATCTTTCCTCGGTCAGCCTGGTCGAGTACAGTTTGGATGGCAGGGCCTGGCGCCGGGTAAGTGGCCCGGTCTACCGCAGTGCTGCGATGGAGGTGGATCTGTACGCCCGCGCGACCGATGCCTTCGGTAATGTGTCCCGTCGACGCGTGATCCTTGAGCCCATTGTTGAGTCGACGGTACAGCCTTCCTTCAGTCCCCGCTGATATCCACACGGGAAGGTGGGTTCACGTGTTCAATCGCGCTATAGCACCTGGCGTGTAGGTCCTGCGCCGTCCAGGCCCGGTTGTGCAGCCGTCTCCTAACCAGCCAATTCGCCCAGGTTGTTTTCGGGATTCGGCCTCCTCGACAGGGCAGATCGTACCAATCATACGAAGCGGCCAGGGTATTCTCGGGTTTTCCTGCAATTGTTCATAACTTGGACAGCATCTTGCTGATGAGAGGGCAACGAGTACAGGAGAGACGTATTATCACGATTCAATTCAGATGTAAGGTGTGCCAGAGCGCGTTCGATGTGAATGAGACCATGGCGGGAAAAAAATTTGATTGCCCGGACTGTCGCGAGAAATTGCAGGTGCCGCAGGAGTCGGATGAGGTATCGGCATTCGATTTCAATCCACGCATGCGCGATGTGAGTGAATGGATCGAGTCGATCGACTCGCTGGAATTCTGCAAGCAAGCCCTGTGCAGCATGGTGGCCCAATTCAACTCCACCGTGAATGCGTACCGGAACCTGTGCCAGGATATGTGGCTCCGGGAACAAGCGGAGCTCAAGCGCCAGGCGGAGTCCTGGGAAAACGAGGCTGCGTTGATCGAGTTGCGCGAGCAATTTCGCGCGCTTGAACGTGAAAACACGGCCCTCAAGCAAGGAGGGGCCATCCCGGTGGACGGGGAAGCTCGGGACCCGGTGCTTGAGGGCATCCATATGGCCTGAGCGCGCGTAGCACCCCGCGGTGCCGCTCGCCCCTGGCAGCCATCTGCATCCCGCCTGGTTACGGTTTGGTCTCTTCCTCGACCCTGCTTCGCAAGTGGGACCACGAAGGTGCATTCCCTGGAATGCCCTGTGCCCAGTTCCTCCCGGTCGCTTTCAGTCGCACCGTCGACCCCGGGGGATACGGGGACTGGTATGCGTCCCCCCGCGATACGTACTCGGTGCGCAGCAGGATTACATCGTACAGCACCGCAACCGCGTCGCGGTGAAGCACCACCGGCGTTTCATCCTGGCGCGAAACGGGAATCCAGAGCTCGTGAACGACATCGAGTTCCTTGTACTTCCCGCTGCGGTAGGTGGGGCCGACATAATAGGTGGTGCAGGCTACGGCTTCCCCCGCGTAGGTGTAATGAAAGCGGTTGAGGTCCTGCATCGGTTTCGCAGCATCCGTATCCGCGAAGTCGTCATGCAGGCGGGCGGTAGAATACACGCGCAGGCTCAGGTGCCCCGGCTGCGTCGGGATCCGCCAGGCACTGCCTTCCTCCACGCGAAACACGGGGCGACTCTGAAACCCGGCATGCTTTTTTTTGCCCGCCACGTGCCCCCAGTCGCGATGCCACTCGGAATACCCGTATACCAGCATCTTGACCCGGGATACGTAGTTGGACACGCTGGGAATCTCGCTGTAGTATTTGTAGTCATAGCGGATGGTTGGCGTCGCTTCGAAGTGAATATATTTCAGGGGTGGCAGGGGGTGGTCACTCTCGATGTACAGGTCCGGTGATGCCGGTCGCGGGAGCGAGAATATGTTCGGCCCGCGGTTTAAGGTTCCCTCCCACAGGGGTTTTCCGCCTCCGGATGTAATGCGCACGGGCTGCGTTTTCGTTCGCGCGGCATGGAGCTCCAGGTGGACCATGTCCTGTTCCGGTCCCGTGATCGGTATGGTCATGCGCGCGCGCGCGCGGGGGATGACTTCCTCCAGGCTGAGGGCCTCGAAGGGCATTTGCTTGACCCAGCATTTATCGCTCTCCGGTTTGAGCTCAAAATGGTTCTGGATGTCGTTCCGCCAGACCGAGGGCATCCGTCGGTCCCTCCGGTCATACAGGTTGAGAAGGTAAAGCGGCAGGTCCCGGCCCTTCCGGGTGAGCGGTAGTTCCGGCGGATCGTCGATCGCCCAATATGGGAGCACATGCAGGTCGCGCGGGCCGTAATTCTCGGCCCAGCCCCGCAGGGCATGGCTTCCGCAGACCAGGACCGCAGCATCCGGCAGCTCGCGATCAATCCACCGGGTGAAGCGTTGCGTATCCCGCGGCGTGCGCCGGGCCCGGTTGAACGCATCCTCGGCCAGCGACGCGTGCAGGCAGAGCCCGCTGAGGGCCAGGACGAGGCCCGCCGTGCCCACTTTCAGCACCCGGGGTTTATTCCGGCCCAGGTACCGGGCGGCATCGTCGATCCAGCTCGCGGCAAAGGGGAGGAGGATGAAGTCCGCCATCCAGATGTAGCGGGGAACCGGCTTGATGTAGCAGGCGTAGAAAAGGATGAAGGCGAGGGCTACACTCAACAGGAGCAGCGTGCGCAAGCGGCAGGTCCGCCAGGACTGGACCACGCCGATCGCAATCAGGATCCAGACCGGCCAGGGCAGGATAACGAGCATGAGCTTGAGCTGGGGGAGGGCGTTATACGATGCATTCGCGAGGGATATCGTCGTGGTGCCGGCACCCTCCAGGGAAAGGCTGCCGCTGGAGAGCATCATGTCCAT
>JAYGFS010000303.1:0-16664 GCA_046581765.1 Verrucomicrobiota bacterium | reverse complement strand
GACGACCCGCCGGCCCTCTTCTTCCAGCATGGCCTTTATCGCTTCCGCATTGGCAACGATTCCAGCCGCCCGGCGATCCGCGTAGCGCATCATGGCTATTTTATGGGCCGGATAAATCTGGGCCATGTCCCGACGGCTGGTGATGTAGGGAAGGCCCGCCTTCCGGGCGGCCATCGACCCAAAGATCACGGCGTCGATATCCCACAGGTGAACGACATCGATTTGTTCTTCACGAATCCAATCAGCCAGGCGCACAATCGCCCGCTGCGTTTCCAGCGAAAACATGCGCCGGATACCCAGGTCGAGGACGGGACCGCAGGCCGCCTCGACCCGGTCGAGAAAAAAGCCCTCGCGGCGGAAAACAGCCACGCGGTGCACGTGCCCGCGTTCGGCCAGGCCCATGGCCACCCTGGCGCACTGCCCTTCCGTTCCGCCCCGGATGAGATTCCACACGATGGATAAAACCCTGGGCGCTGATTCAGGCATTGCGTCGCCTTTTGATCTTCTCATCCCGGTAAATCATCGTATCTATTTACCCATCCGCATCATGATTCGAAATGTAAAAGGATAATGAATTGGATCAGAGATCGTTGGTTTGCCCTCGCCTGCGCGGCCCTCGGCTTGTCGCGCTTGTTTCACCTCAGCCCACATATGGATGCCTATTACGGGCACCGGCAATGTGACACGGCCTTTTACGCCTGGGACTTCTACCGGAACGGCATCGACTTTCTACGCCCGGCCGTTTGCTGGCTGGGGGGACATAAAACCCTGATCCTTGAATTTCCGCTCCACGAGGCACTGACCGCCCTGCTCTACCACGCCTTTGGCTTCAGCCATATCTGGGCCCGCCTGGTGACCCTGTCCTTCTATGCCCTGGGCGCCGTTTACCTGTACCGGTTGCTTCGGGAACTGGGCGATCAGGCCACGGCCCGCCTGGCCACCGTGGTGTATCTCGCCTTGCCGCTGGGGCTTGTTTTCTCCCGGGCCATTCACGTCGACTTCGTGGCGATAGGCCTCGCCCACATGGCCGTTTACCACGGCCTGGTGGCCTACCGGCGCGGACGCCTGGTCGACCTGGTCCTGTTTGCCCTCGCGGCAACCCTCAGCGCCCTGGTCAAGATCCCTTACCTTTTTTACTTCGCGCTGCCGCTGGGGCTTTATGTACTCGGTACCTGGCGGACGGACCGGGCCCTGCGCCTGGTCCTTGCCGGGATGCTTCCCGCCCTGGGCTTTCTCGCCTGGCGCAACCACGTGTTCACGGTAAACGCGATGGCACCGGACTGGGGATTTATTCCGGGCTATTACAAGTTCACTCACATGGCCAGTTGGTATTTCGGCGCACTTGACATGCGCTTCGACCCGGTGAACTGGCTGGTCCTGCTCAAACGCCTGGTCCTTGACATCGCAACACCACTCGGCGCACTCTTTCTCCTCGCGGGCTTCGCGGGCGACCTGCGCGAGCGGAAGAAGCCCTGGTTTTTCCTCGCCTGGATGCTCGGCACCTTCCTCTATGTCCTCATCTTCTTCCGGTTGAATGTCATCCATCATTATTATCAAACGCCCTTGCTCGCTATCTCGGCAATCTACATCGCGCGGGGTATCACGCGTAGCGCCGCCTGGCTGGCGAGGCGCATGAACCGGCCAATCGCCATCTTTCAGGTGCTCGGCACACTCGCGGTGATCATTCCCGCCTTCGCCTGGGCGGAAAACCGCTGGACGGACCGCATCCCGAAATCAGGTTACTACCTGCAGAACTCCTACGCGGAGGTGATCGGAGAACATATTCAAAAACATGCCGCCGAGGATGAGCTCGTGGTTGCCGCCTTTACCTCGACCGAGTGGTGTGACCCACGTATCCTGTATTCGGCCCGGCGTTTCGGGTGGGCACTCCGGCCCGAGAAACTCGGTGGAGAGGCGCTCAGCGGATATATGCAGAACGGAGCAGACTGGCTGGCGGTCTTTGGTACACAGGATCTCACGCCCGCAGTGGAGCGGATCCTGGAGAACCGGCCCGTCTGGACCTACTCCGTCGGATGGGACGAGGACGCCTTGAAAATATACCACCTGTCCGGGCCGCACTAGATCGCCGGCCCGGGCTCACCCGGCCTATAGATCCAGCCGGGCCTGCTGCGCCTCGGTCAGGTACAGGTAATCCACCGCCCGGTACGGATCTTCCCAGGCCTGCAATCTGCCAGCGCGCAGGATAAAAGGTCCATAGCCCAGGTCGGCCAGGAACGCGTTCAGCTTTCCGGCGGGCGTTTCCCTTCCCGCAAGATGGCCCTCCACCTCGATCAACAGCGGGGGCAAACAGCGCGCGACCAGGGCTCGACCCCCTTGGAGCACCTCCCATTCATGCCCCTCCACATCGATCTTGATGAAGTCAACATCACCCAGTTCCCGTTGATCCAGGGTATCCATTTCAATCCCCACGCCCTCCCCGCCACCCGGGCTGATATACGACTCGTACAAGTTCGGGCGGCCGTCGGGGTAGGTGGGAATCTCCATGGTGCACGAACCCCGGGTGCTGGAGAGGGCCAGGTTATGCACGTGCACGTTATGCAGCCCGACGCGGCGCACATTGTGCTCCAGCAGCTGGAAGGTTTCCGGGACCGGCTCGAAACTGTGCACGGAGCCGGACGGCCCCACCCAACCGGAAAACAGCTTGGACAGATACCCGATATTTGCGCCGATATCCAGCACGCAGCCGCCCTCGGGAACGAGGGCCTTCACCATCGCCGCGAAGGGCCAGTCAGCCTCGGCGTACCTGCGCACCACGCGCGGGTAGTAGCAACGCTTGATCCCGCGCAAGGCGGCATCCGGCAGGAGTCGTATCATCTGGCTTTTGAATGACATCAGCTTGGCGATAGATACGTGCTGTCAACTTCCACCGCGATGGCCTGGCCGATCATGTCCACGTTCAAGATCACGCGCGATTTGCGCTTGATTCGCTCGATGACCCCTTCCATCCCGCGAAAAGGCCCGGAAGAAATTTTTACCAGGCTGCCTTCCTCAAGATACGGTAATACATCTATGGCTTCCCCGGATTGCAGGGCGAGGTCGACCTGGAGGAGTTGTCGAACCAGGCCGTCCTGGTCGACGGCGAGCAGGATATTGGCGACCATGCGATTCTGCTCAAGGAACATGCGTTGCTGCCGGTCTGCCACGCCAAATAGATAGCCGGAAAAAAGAGGCACCTCGAAGTTTCGTACCCGTGAACCATAGGTGTGGGTTTTGCATATCACGGGAAGGTAACACGCCAGGCCCTGCTGCCGGCAGGCCTGCGCCAGTTTCTTCTCGCAGCGCGGACGGGCGTGCAGGACCACCCACTGGCTTCCGGCGGGGGCCGGGACCAGGTCCGGATTCGGTTGGGGGCTCGCGTCATTCATGCACGTGGCTTCGGCAGACATATTGCATTCACATAATCATCTTCTTCCGAGAGTCCGTTGAGCGGGACCAGGCGCCGGCCTTCAAGGCAATGTAAGGTGTATCCCAATTCCCGGATACGTGAAAGAAGGACTTCCGCCCGCGTGCCAAATGCCTCCAGCGCCTCGGGATTAATTTCAATCATCATTTGCGGCCGAAAACGTCGAATGGTTTCTTCCGCACCGGACAAGACCAGTGCCTCGGCCCCTTCGACGTCGATTTTCATGAAATCCACCCGTTCGAGCTGCTGATCACGCGCGAATTGATCGAGGGTGACGGTCTCGACCTGTTCAAAGGCCTCGCCCGTCCCGCCTTCCAGCTGGAGTCGTCCCAAGCCCAGGTTCATCTCCGGGGCCCGTTCAAGGGCAACCTGGCCGACGCGATCCGAAAGCGCCAGTTTCCACGTATGGAGCCGTTCGAAGCCCGGATTCAAGGCGTGATTGCGAACGAGGGCCGCGTACAGGGCCGAGGATGGCTCGAAGGCATGCACCCGTGCCTGCCCCTTGGTCGCAGCGGAGAGAATGTGCGCATAATAGCCGAAATTGGCCCCAATATCGCAAATAACCCAATCCGGCTGGACCTGCGACTCGATATAGGCGGACTCATGCACCTCGTATACGCCGAGGTAATACAGGGAGCGCTCGATCAATCCAGCCAGGTTCAACTCCCATTCGACGCCACGCCGACGGGCACGGCACAGGCCTTCCGGAACGCCTCCGGCAGCCGACAACAGCCGTTCCACGACACGCCATTTACCCCGGTGATAGGGAACTACGTTTCCATAAAACAGCACGATCTTTTGTAGAATATTCTTCACAAATACGGTTCAAACTTCGGAGTATGGTCGACCTTCCGGCATGATGTCATTAGAAAAATTGCAAAACTCAACCCGCCTGCTGCTGTTGTTGATTATCGGCTTCGCTTTTGCCTTGCGGGTCGGCATGAACGTCAGGTTCCAGGATCTCTCGTCACCACCGGACCCAAGGATGGGATCCGACCATGTTGAATACAACCTCATCGCCAAGAACATCGTTCAAGGCAAGGGCTATACCCTGTATGTGCCGGAGGGTCCCACCGCTTTTCGCCCACCCGGGACTCCGCTTATTATCGCCGGATTTTATGCGCTGTTTGGCATCCACCACGAAGCCGTACGCATCGGTTTCAGCTTACTCGGCGCCCTCACCTGCCTGCCGCTGTTTCTCATCGTACGGCGCTTTACCAACGCGCGCTGGGGACTGTTTGCTGCGGCCCTGCTCGCTATCTATCCCGAACACTTTTATTACAGCATGCACATGTTCTCTGAAACACCGTGGACCCTGCTGATCAGCCTGGCCGTCTGGTTGGGGATCAAGCTGGTGGATACCGGGCAATTGCGCTGGGCGCTTCTCCAGGGGGTCTTGCTCGGCATCGCAGCCCTGACACGCCCGATCGCCCTCTTGTATCCCGTGATCCAGGGCGCCTTTGTCGCCCTCGCGATCCTGGGGGGCGAAAAGCGCCTGCGCGCCGTGCTCCAGGCTTGGCCGCGCATTCTCGTCCCCTTCCTTATCACCCTGGTGACGATTGCGCCTTGGCCCATCCGCAATCAGCATCTGCTCGGCCAGACGGTTCTGTTTTCGACGCATGGAGGTGTCACGCTGTATGGGGCATACAACGAGACGGTGCTTAGCAATCCCATCCATAAAGGTCGCTGGGTTCCCCCGCTCCTCACCCCGGGCAATGAAGCGATCAAGGCCGAAGCCAACGAAGTGGACGCCGACCGGAAAGCGGCCGAACTCGCCAGGGAATTCATCGTCGAACATCGCCAAGCGCTCCCCCGCCTGATAGCCTGGCGATTGATCCGCCTGGTCCAGCCCGACCCGGGAACCCCCAACCGGGCTTTCAATCTCGCGCTCCTGTTCAGCTACGGGCCATTGATTCCCTTTATGCTGCTGGGCGCTTACTTGGCGAGGCGCCATACCTGCTCAATCATGCTGTACAGCGCTGTGGTCATGATCCTTGCAAACACGATCCTGCTGTACGGGGATCATCGGTTCAGGGCTTCGATCGCTCCCATCCTGATCGCCTTCGCCGTGCTTGGCGTGCACGGACTGGTGAAACGACGAAGCAAATACAAGCACGCATCCACATGAGCGTGCAGTCAAAAAAAACCGCGCATTTTCATGCGCGGCTTTCCGGGTGTGTGGGTCGGGGTATGTGAGTTACCTGTTGTTCAAATCTGCCCCAAACACGCCTTCGACCTTTGTGTTGTTTGCATGCCTGAATTGAAATTCGCCAATCGCGCCCGTGATCGGCCGGGTACCGGTACCCGAACCGACCAGGTTGCCTTTGATCATCGAGGAATCTGGTGATCCCCGGGACTGGCCGAATACATACAGGCTATAATCGTCAATCGAACCATTCAGCTTGCCATTGCGATCAATGCCACCTGAACTCCTGAAACTTAGCGAACCGTCGACCCCACTCAAGTTGAAGGTGCCATCCCAGGCGGGCTCGATTCCACCACCGACCAGCACATTGAGCGCCAAACTGCCTTTGAGCAGCGTTGATTGATTACCCGCCATAACCGCAGCCCCCGCCAGGCCATTACCCGTGAGGTTATGCTGCACCGCTCCGTCACGGATCTCGTGGTAGGGGTGACCGATAATGGTCTGTCCGCGGACAAAGGTCCCTCTTTCGGTTATCGGGAAATCATCGTCGTCCTCATCATCGTCGTCATCCGCGGTGCTCGTACGTGCCCAGGAGCCCCATGACCAATCCGTTCCACCGCCTTCGATCGTCTCGACCCTCGAACCAGGCGGTGGGGCGTCATCGGGCGCACCAGGATCAGGGTCTGCCGGGCTGTCAGGATCGGGGACAGGTGAGGCTTCAGGATCGGGGACGGGTGGGGCTTCAGGCTCGGGGGCTGCTTCGGACGGACTCCGTGCTACGGAGGGAACGGCTTCCGGGCTTGGAGGATGAGGCGGGGGCTTAAGTGAAATTTCAGGATCGGGACGAATACCTTCCGGGATGACGGGATCGGGCGGATCCATGGAGGCGAGGAACGTGGCGAGCGCGGCGGGGTTCACGCGGGATGAACGAACAGCCGCACTCATTTCCACGCCGATATCCGGAGGCTGTCCACGAACCTGGTGTTTAGTGGGCTTTTCCACTTTGTCCGGGGCGAGTGCTTCAGTCATGGCCTCCAACGCTTTACGGTCGATCCGGTGAACCTGGACGCCGGCCACCGCGGACATTTGCACCTGGATACCCTCTTTCGTGATGACCTTGCGATCCTGAATCGGAGCACCACCCGGACCTTTCTCGATATCTACGTCGATCACAATGCTGTCCGCATGGTGCAAGCCGATGACCGTAACCTTTTCCTGGTCCGGCTGGATGTCGAACACCAGGTCACAGCCGCGAATGCCGATGGTGCCATAATTGCTGTGCACCTTAAACCTCTTCGGATTCAGGCGGGTGATCTTGTCCGTAATCATCCGGAACAGGCCCTTCTTCACCTTGAAGTCAGCCTGGTTGTCTTTCGCCGATTCCGCATTGTATACATAGGCATTGATCACCATGACACTGGCGGGGCCCTGCTGGATCGTCGATCCATCATCGAACAGGATCTGCAACTTGCCCTTGGCATTCGTCGTTATGGTGTCATTCAATTTGACTGGCGAATTCAATGACAACTTGCGCAGAGGGCCATCCTGTGCCTGGGCCGAAGCCTCACCACTAAGACGGATGATCTTCCCGATCGTGCGTGCGGCAAGCACATCACCTGTACCGATCGCCAGGCCCATGCCCAGGACGATTAGATACTTTAGCGCTTTCATGTTCACCGATCTCATGGGTACTAAAATTCCTTGCTCGAACTGACGGAAAAAATACTGCGGTCATATGTATAAATGTCGAATGTCGACCTGACATTGACATACTGGTAATTGAGCGACACGGTCAGCGGGCCCGTGAAGGTGCGCGAGACGCCCAGGTTTAAGCCCACTTCATCATCGACCCGGTCTTCGGGGGCCAGCGTTTCCTGCCCCATGTAACGCGACTGGATATACGAGATTGAAGCACTTGGAACCCATTGTCCCGGCAACCCAAACTGGCCGGACAAGCGCAAGGTCATGGCCACATTTTCAAATGCGGGATCGTCCGTATCCTCGTAGCGAATGCCCCCGGCAAAATCGATCCGGCTCCTGCCTTTATCATAGCTTCGGCGATAGGACTGCTCCCAGGCCAACTCCGTTCCATCCAGGCGGTGGGCGTCGTCGTACTCGCGGTACTTCAACTGGAGGGCGCAGATAGAGAAGCTCGTTTCGCCCAGGCGCTGGATGTAATAAGGGCTGATTGCCCATTGATCCAGGAAACGCTCACCATTGAGTTGCATGTGGGAAAACGTAGCCGGCAGGTCCAAATACGCCGTGGCCGAGGAAACACGCAGCCCGGTGGAGAGAGCGGCATTGAACAGGTTGAACTCCTCCGCCTTATCCAGCCAGTTTTTGTAGAATTCCAACTCGGATACCCAGGCCTTGCGCCCCAGGTCATCCATCGTGTAAATCGCGCTCGCCGATCCAAAAACATACCCACTCCATGATTCAATCGGCTTGCTGTCGTCTCCAACGGCCAATCGGTCGAAGCTGACCGGACCGGCCTGAATAGGCTGGATACGAATGCTGCTTTTACTGGACCCATAATTCGCGTTGGAGTCGCGAGCTACGCCGGTCGTGATGGCGATATGCTTGAGCCACTTCGAGCTCTTTGAAACTGCTTTCTTCGCGTGAGGCCCTGGGCGTGAAGGATCCTGCAGGATTCGCTCGCGGGCGATGCGATCCAAATATTTGCGAACGTTTTTCCGAACTTCGAGGGGAGGATTCGCAGCGAGCACCTTCTTGAACTGCGTTTCCGATTGCCCCGATTCTCCCAGGAAGAAAAGGGTCCGTGCGAGTTCAAGTCGTGCACGATGGTCGGACGGATTTGCATGAACCACGCCGTCGAAGCAGGCCTGTGCCAGGGGAAGTTCCTGTTCATCCATAGCCGCCATGCCCAGCTCGAATAACACACGGCCATCCAAGGCCGCCATGATCTCGGTCAAACGGGCGCTGTCGCCCTCAAAGTAGGCCTCGAAGAGTCCGTCAATATCTGCTTGCGCTTGGCCCAGCGCCGTAGACGTGAGCACGACCGACAGCATGCAACCGATGGTGGATGCATAATCCCTTCTCGTAGGTACCATTATTGTTTTCATGCCCAAGGCTTTGCACCCCTTCAGCAGCACTATGCGTGCCAGCGATTGGATCCACATGGTCTAAGTTCCTGCCTGTTTGTGGTAGTAGAGCAATTTACATTCCTACTTTTAAACTTTTTTCAGCCCCACTCACCAATCTTTCAAACGGGACGTTTGAGCCCGAAAACATGCGAAAATGTGGGTCGGAAATCAGTGGGAACAGGCAGCGGAGAACAAATCGACATAGGCCTGGCTGATGACCGGCCACGCCAATTCCGCCCGGGCACGCCTGGCCCCGGCCTCGGCCAGGCCTTTTCGCTCGGATTCATTCGTGAGCAAGCGGGCGATGCGTTCAACCAACCCCTGGAAATCACCCGGTTCCGCAAGCAGGCCCGTCACCTCGTCCTGCACGGCTTCCGGAATGCCCCCGACCCGGGTGGCAACACTCGCTGCGCCTGCGAGCGCGGCTTCAGCAAATACAATTCCAAAGCCTTCCACGTCTCCCGGTATGTCCAGGCAGGGCAGGATAAAAATATCCGCCAGGAAATAGAGCCTCAACAGATCTTCGTCCGGGATCTTTCCCAGCAACATGACATGCTCCTCCAGGCCCAGTTCACTCACCTTCCGGGCAATGCGATCCTTCATCCGCTCCTTGTGCGCCAGGGACTGTTGGGCATCATCGCCCACAACCAGGAACAACACATCCGGAAACTGCTCACGCAGCACGGGCATGGCATGCTCGACAAATTCAAGTACGCCCTTCCGCTTAATCAGGCGACCCACCGTTAATAACACGCGCCGACCGGCCGCCTTTGCCACGACCCGCTCCGCCCCCGTCGAAGGCGCTTCAGCGAAATGCTCGACGCAGACGCCCGGATGGATCACTTCAACACGCTCCGGCCTTGCCCCCGCCGCCACCAGAAGCCCTTTGGTATGCAGGCTGTTCGCCGCAAGCCGATCAGCAGCACGGACAAGGAACCTGACCACGCGTTGATAGGCCCAGCCCTCATGCAGAATATCGCTCCCGTGCATGAGAATGACATTCGGCAAGCGGCCGAGGGTTGAAAGCCACCAGGCCGCGGGTCCGGAGGCGATACTCCCATTTACGATAAGGTCGGGCTTGAAGTCCCTGGTCAAGCGCCGCCCCTGTTTGATCGCATAGAGATTGTACGATTTCAACCCGGGGCGGAGACACCGATGAATACGCGGGTCCTGCTCGGGCTCCTCGGAAACCGTGGTGATCAGGTGCACCTCATGCCCGGCTGCGTTGAGTTCCCTATAGAGGTGATCAACGACGTATTCGATACCACCCAGGGCGGGCGGAAAGTTCCAGGATAAGAGCAGTATGCGCATATTCGCCGGTGTATATACCAGCTGATGCAGCACCGAAATCTTTTTTTACCTGCTTTACACCCGCAGCAGAATACCTTGGTCCATACCCGGGCAGGTACAGGGATGAACCGGCTGGACACCCCTATGCCCGTGCGCAATGCTTCACCATGCTGAGCTCATGGTTCAAGAAACGGGTCCCGACCCGGGCGGAGCACCTGGAAACAGGGATATGGGGTGAGGAACTGGCCGAAAAATATCTCCGGGACAAGGGCATGAAGATCCTTGGCCGACGCCTGCGCGTCGGCAAACGCGACGAGCTCGACCTGCTGGCTCGCAAAGGGGATACGCTTGTCTTTATCGAGGTAAAGACGAGACGTTCGGAAACATTTGGGCGGCCCTCAGCTGCAGTGAATAAAGATAAACGCTTTCGCATCAGCCGGGCGGCCATGCGGTACATGAAAAAGCTTAAAAAGAAGCCCCTGTATTTTCGATTCGATATCGTGGAGGTGGTTGGGAAACCGGATCAGGACGCGCCCATCATCCGCCACCTGCCCAATGCTTTCACCCTCGACAAGCGCTTTCGCGTACCCTGGTAGTTGAAATTTGCGGAGAGCCGATGGTACCGGTCGCCTCATGAAGCATGGGCTCGACGACGACTAGAGAACGCCTATTTTCCAGGCTTCTATCGCCCGGGAGAGCAGCAAATTGGTCCAGGTGGTCGGACTGGGGGGCGCCTGATTGGCGAGCGGTTCCGCAGCTTCAATCGTCGGCTCACCGACGTTTTCGATTCCTTTCGGCACCTCTGCACGGTGCTCATCACTGGGCCCTTTTGCTTCCCGCATGGTCTTCTCCGATTCGTCGGAGGCGGGAAGGTCGCTCAAGGTCTTGGCGGATACGTCTACCTGCGTTTCAATCACAATCGGATCGGATTCAACCGGCGTGGAATGCTGGATCGGCTTCTGTTGTGACTCGGCCAGGGCAAGGTCAAAGGGATGGGGTTCGTTCCCGAAGCCCATGGCTAAATTCCAGTCCTTCGCCTGCTGCAGCACCAGCTTGCGAATCTCATGCGTGTGGCGGGTTACGAAGGGCAAGGCATTTGGTGAGTAACTCAGCAGGGTCGGAGCGGGTGAATTCCCCAGTTTGTGCCAGCCAAATGTTTCCTCCGTCTTGTCAAATCCAGCGACAATCAGGTTGCGCTTGGTGTTCCCTTCCTCGTCATATTCAATCCAGCTTACATCGTAGTGAACGGGATCGCCCTTCTTGGGATCAAATATCAGGCGGCCGGATTCTGTCGCGCCACTGTGCAGGGTGAGGAAATAATCATCCATGAGGCCCACGCCCATGAAGGAGAGCGTCAACTGGTTTCCGTATCCCCAGGCCTGGGAATTTGCATAGCCCATGGGGATATAGAGCAGCCCGTTGTCCGGTTTGCGGCGCTGCGCCACTTCGCCAACCGAAAATGAACCCTTGCTCAGACCGGCGAGCACCTGCGTCTGCACCCTCGCTCCACTCTCCCGGCAGGCCGTGAACAGGCTCAAGCTCGGCGTTTCATACCCGCGGCCACCCGTCACCATGTTGGGGTAAAAGATCACGAATTCGAGTTCCTTGATCGGGTCCTTCGGCGCCCCTTTAACCACGCCCGTGACAACGATCTTACCGGCGATCATCGGAATGCGGTGAGCGAACTGCTCCAGGGTGATCTTTTCCGACGCCAGGCTCATGTGCGGCAGGATGCCTTCGCCCACGTAGGCGGGCAACTCGTCCACCGGCTCAAAACCAAGTCGCTTGATAAAAGACTTAAGGAATCCCGGCCAGCGCCGCGGCGCCCTGCCCTCGTTCAATTCACGCGAGTGCACCGAACGCGCCAACAGGTTCTGGTCCGAGGGAAAGTTGATTTTCGGCGTGAGCCGGATGATATCACCGGAATCATCCTCGGTCACATACAGGTGGCCGGTATCGGGATGAACCAGCACACTTTCAATGAGTCCAAAGCCCTTGGCAATCCTGTGCACTTCCTGCGTCTGTGGATTCACCCGTACCAGCACCCCTCCCTTGACGCGCGGATCATGCCCCTTCACCTGGTCCGCAAGCTTCATCGTGGATTCCAGTGCCGCCAGGATAGACCCGTCCGGCAAGACCGTCACATGTTCGATGTTTGGCAACATCCCCGTGACAAACCCGACTTCCTGGTGCCGTACAGCATCCCACCACGACAGGGAGCCCGAGACTTCTTCTCCCACGATCAACACTTCTTCATCCGCGGAAAGCGCCACGGCCGAGAAACTTGAAAAGGGGCCGTAATCCACCACCCACCAGTCACCTCCGGGATCGCGCATCATCACCGTTCCATAGAAAATACCGGGGCCATTTTCGGTCGTGGAACCCGCAATAAACATGCGGCCGTCCTTTGCGATATGCACGCTCTCCCAGGCGTAGGGCAGCTCGAGCCAGGGGATTGGAATGGCATAGGCCTTGGTGTATTTACCGGCTTCATCCGGCACAAATTCAAGAATCCGTCCATTAGGGACATCTTCCGTAACAAAGAGATGCCCCTGGCGATTAAAGGCCAGGCCTTCGGGATTGCGGAGCTGCGGGTGTGTCCAGTAATCAAAATCCTTTTCCCGCGTGAAAGCCCAGGGAGGCAGATCGTTCACGACCGTGAAGCCCTCCTCGACAACGGGCAAGGGCCTGCCATCGCGAATGACCGAGATCCGCCCGGCCTCCTCCTCGCTTACATACAAGTCCCTCGTTTCGGGGTGTATTGCCAGACCATCCGGCGACACGAAGCCCGAGGCAACAATTTCGGCATCGAAGACCCCTTCGATCCGGTCCAATTTCTCCCCCGCGATCACACAAACCCAACCCAACCCGGCAACCGCTAGGACAAACGATTTCCAGAACGTGAACATGCTTTAATTCCTTTCGCTTATAGGTTTCTACCAAGTATACCCGGTTGATCAGCCATTCGTATACCCCGCAGCACGCGTCATCCGGATGGTATATCTGCAGCAGGAAAGAGTCCAAACTATTCCAAAAACAATATAAAACCTTAAGCTATGAATCCGGTGTGGGCTCGCTAAATCACCTTGGCCCAGTATTTTAAGTGGAAGACGGCGATTTTGATCTGTCTTTTTGCATTTATGCCCCTAACACCAAGCTAACAATTCACCTACATTTGTATCTATGCATCTGCCCACCAAGTCTTTACCACTCGCGAAACTGATTATTTACCTGTCGATGATCCAAGGGTGGGGGTGCCACGGTGAAATGATCATCTCGGAAATCTATTATAACCAGACGGGACCCGATAACGCTGAGTTTCTTGAAGTCCACAACCCCGGAACGGAAGCCATGGATATCGGCGGGTACCACTTCGATAACGGAATCCTCTACACCTTCCCGGGCGGCACCATGATCGAAGGCGGGGGTCACCTGGTTCTGGTCTGGAGTGTCGCCGGTTTTTCTGCAAGCTATCCCGGCGTTCCGATCACCGGTATTTACATGGAAGAAGGCCTCGCCGATCCACCGGGTGCGCTCGATAAAGGCGGTGAGCGCGTCACGCTTCGCAACGCTTCTGGAGCTTCGAT
Source organism: Verrucomicrobiota bacterium (assembly GCA_046581765.1). GTDB lineage: Bacteria > Verrucomicrobiota > Kiritimatiellia > SS1-B-03-39 > UBA6053 > JAPYUI01. The sequence goes on along the minus strand of JAYGFS010000303.1, from coordinate 3,113 downwards.
ATTCAGTGTACGCTACGACAATGCCGCTCCCTGGCCTGAACTGGCAGATGCGGATGGATACAGCCTTGTACCCTATCGCACAGACTCCCCGGTCGACCCGGATGAGCCCTTTTACTGGCGGCACAGCATGATGGCGGGCGGTTCTCCCGGAACTTCCGAGCCCGACCCGGGTCTTCCTCCCGTATACATCAATGAGATTCGTATCCGGGATGGACTTTTAAATAACGATGTCATCGAGCTGCACAATCCCAACCCCGATCCGATAGACATCGGCGACTGGTATCTTTCCGATAACGTGAGTGCGGTAGACGGCGTGGGTGTCGGGCGTAAAAAATATCGTATCCCGGCAGGCACCACGATTCCCGGGAATGGGTATCTTCTCTTTGGCGAAAGCACCCTCGTCTTCAGCCTGTCATCCAGGGGCGAACGCGTCTTCCTGTACTCCGGGAACGCGGTCGGCCAGCTCACGGGATATGTACACGGCTTCTTCTTTGGACCCGCTGCCGATGGCATCACCTTCGGACGCTATGTAAACGGGGATGGTTTTGAGCAGTTGGTTCCCCAGGAAAGCCCAACCCTGGGCGCAGCCAACAGCGGGCCACGCGTGAATTCGCTGGTGATCACGGAAGCCATGTACAACCAGCCGAGCGCTATCGAATACATTGAATTCCAGAATAATTCGGGATCCGCAATCCAACTCGCCAATGGAACCGACCTCTGGCGCCTCTCGGATTCAACCCTGCCCGTATCGCACATTTTCACCTTTCCCGCCGGCCAGACAATTGCCCCGGGGGAAATCTTCCTGGTCATGAATACAAACCTGGCGGTCTTCACCGCGGCGCACGACGTGCCGGCCGGGGTCAAGATCTACGGCCCTTACTCCGGCAACATGAGCAATGGCGGGGAGCGTGTCAACCTGGAGCGACCGGAACGACTGAACACCACGAACCCCCTGGATATTTCCTATATCGTGGTGGAGACCCTTCAATACGGGGACGACGCACCCTGGCCGAACAGTCCGGATGGTACCGGGAACAGCTTGACGCGACGGGACCTGGAAGCCTACGCCGACGAATCCGGCAACTGGCGGGCCAGCCTGGAAGGGGGAGGATCGCCCGGATGGAATACAATTTACGAAGACGAAGCGATCTACGTCAATGAAGCACTCACCCATACGGACTTTCCCTCGGTCGACGTGGTCGAACTCTTCAACCCAAACGCAGGCAGTGTAGATATCAGCGGGTGGTACCTCAGCGACAACCGTAGCGATCCCCGCAAATTCCTGATTCCCCCCGGCACGATCATCAGCGGGGGTGGCTTCTTCTGCGTGAATGAAGATCACGACGCCGACCCGCTGACCGCAGCCCCGGCCGGCTACTTCGGCAATGCCTTTTCCTTGAGCTCGCGAGGAGAGGATCTTTATATCACCTCCGCAACGGCCGATGGCCGCCTGAGCGGCTACCAACACGGCTTTGCATTTAACGGATCTGCGAACGGCGTGTCCTTTGGACGATACCTGGACTCGCTCGGTGAAGAACATTTCACCGCCCAGCAGAGCGTCACCATTGCCCAGGACCGCAACGTAGCCAATCCCGCCGGGGCGACCAACGATGACCCGCTGGTGGGACCCCTGGTCGTCAGCGAAATTTATTACCAGAACACGACCGGCGATGTCGAATTTGTCGAACTCCAGAACATCTCGGCCGGGACGGTCAATCTGTACGACGACACCCTCGGCGGACAACCCACGAACACCTGGACCGTTTCCGGTATCGACTTCACCTTCCCCGTACCGTTACCGAGTATCGCCGCGGGGGACCGGTTGATCCTGCTTCCCCTGAACACGGATGTGGCTGGCTTCCGCAGTTCCAACAATGTGCCCCCGGGCGTGGTGATCTACGGGGGAAGCCAAGGGTACCTGGGCGCCCTCAACAACGGGGGCGAACGGCTGACACTGGTTCGCCCCGACAAGCCCGACCTGGTGCAACCGGGCAACATCATCGTCGTTCCACGCATAGACGTGGACACGATCCGGTATGATGACGACCCCCCGTGGCCCACGGTCGGCGAGAACGGCGGACGCAGCATTGAGCGCATTGATGTCAATGGCTTCGGCGACGATCTGATCAACTGGCGGACCAGCAATCCGGAAGGCGGCACACCCGGGACGGCTAACAGCACCGGTACCGTCTACGGGGTGTGGGAGTTGAATACCTTTACCCTTGAGGAGCGCAATACCCCCGGCCTGACTGGACCTGATGAGGACTTTAACAACGACGGATTGATCAACCTGCGCGTGTATGCCGCAGGCTTTGATGCTCACGCCACCCTCGACCCGACCCTGCTCTCCCATCACCTGGTCGTTGAAGATGCCGGCCAGGACTACCTGGTCATCCTGCACCGGCGTCGCATCAACGCGAGCGACCTGACCTGGATCTATGAGCGTTCTGATGACCTGGTCATCCGGGAACCGGCTGACTCCAGTTCCATCCCGAAGGTTGATAATGGGGACGGCACGGAAACCTGGTTCATACGGGATACCCTCCCCATGAGCAGCCGAAACCGCAGTTTCGTCGAGATCCGCTTATCCTTTCTACCCTAGTTGGCTTCCAGGCATAGGCCAGGATCGATGCGGCACGGTCCGTTTAAAGCCCCGTCGCCTTCTTGATCCGAAGAATCTGCTTGATCACATCCAGACGCAGATCGTCCAGGTTCAACCAGGCCGGCCGGCCGCGTTCATTTACACCGAGCTTATCCGTGACCGCTCGAATCAAGGTGTCCGCCTGGTCCGCGAGCTCGCTCCCCTTTCCCAGCGCCCGCGCCTTTTTTGCGTAGTCCTCCAGGGTCAGCATATACCGGTAATCATTGATTCCTATCCGAATGTGCTCGAGATCCAGGGTCGGGCGAACGCCTTCCCTTCGATAGACGATGATCCCGTCATCCGGTTCCCGGCCATCCAGGTCAAAGAACTGGTACCCATGCACGATGTAGCTATGCCACTGGACGTAGCCTTTAACGCCCGCAAGGCGATGGCGGAACAGGTACGGCCCAAAGGTGTAGCGTGTGCGCCCCAGGCTGTAGAGATAGAGTGATTTGTCGTTCTCCGCCGCGTA
>JAYGFS010000269.1:0-11217 GCA_046581765.1 Verrucomicrobiota bacterium | reverse complement strand
TTGGTGTTGATCAAGGCCCAGACGATGTCCTGATACGCATCGCGTTTCGCGTCACCTTCTTTTCCCTCCAGGTAGTTGATGGAAGCCTCGATTTCACCTGCAACGGGCTCGCGGGAAAGGGCCCGTGCATAGAGGTCGTATATTTTGTCCGTTTCGCTCACGTCTTTCTGCCCGGCCAGCCTGCTCGATGTTCCGTCACGGGCGGCAATTTTGTCCTGGATGCTTTTGGCGTTCAGCAGATGCAGCGTTTGTGCCAGGTTGGCTTCGGAGCTCCGTTCGCATTCGCAGGCCGAGTCCATCTCCGGCCGCCCAAAGACCTCGAGAAAGAAGCTCTGGCTATTGAAGCTATCGTCCGGAAGCTGGACCGCACGGGCATGGGTGGGTTGCTCCTTAAAGGGGGTCTTGTGCCCGGTCAGTTCGTCGATCGCGTCGAGCAGGACTTCCGCGTTCAGCCGCTTGGGATAGTAGCGCGAGTAGTTTTGCTTGTCGCGGACGTTGAAATCGTTGGGCAGGGAAGTCAATTGGTAGGTCCGTGAGCGGGTGATCGTACGGCAGAGTTGTTTCAAATCGTATCCGCTCTTCACGAATTCCTGCGCGAGGCGATCCAGGAGTTGAGGGTGAGTCGGCGGATTCGTGACGCGCATGTCATCTTCCGGTTCCACCAGTCCACGGCCCATGAAGTGCTTCCAGTAGCGATTTACCACCATGCGGGCAAAAAAGGGATTGTCTGGACTTCCTATCCAGTCGGCAAGATGTATGCGCGGATCGGACTCCGGTGGCAGATCGACCGGTTCGCCCTCGAGCACGGTCGGTTTCAGCGCCTGCTTGGTCTTCGGGTGGCTTGACTGCGCGGTACCGCGTCGATGATAGATGATTTCTTCACCGGGGTAGGGACTCTCCTTTCGGGCCACTTGCTTGAAGAAGGCTTCGAACCCGTAATAGTCCTTCTGGCTCCACTTCTCGTAGGGGTGGTGGTGACATTCGGCGCACTGGAGCCGGACGCCGAGGAATATCTGTGCCGTATCCTGCAGTTGCTCTTTACTGGTTTTCAGTTGGCGGTACCAGGCGACGGGCGGGGTCTTGCCCATGTCGCCCGAGGCGGTAAGCAACTCACGCATGAATTGGTCGTAGGGCTTGTTGGTGTAGAAGCTCTCGCGAATCCAGGCATGGAAGGCGAAGGTACCGCGGATGTAATTCGCCTTGGTGCGTTTATTGCGCAGGATGGCGCTCCACTTGTTGGCAAAATAGTCCGCGTAAGCACCATCCTCAAGCAGGCGGTCGATCAGCTTGGCCCGCTTGTCAGTGCCATCCTCGTTCAGGAAGGCCTGGCTTTCTTCCCGGGTAGGGATGCGTCCCGCGATGTCGATGGTTACCCGTCTGATGAAGGTCGCATCATCGCAGTCGGGGGAGGGCGGCAGGCCCAGCAGCTTGAGCCGGGCCATGATGTACTCATCGATGAAGTTGTTAGGCTTGGGGGTGTTCTGGATCGCTGCCCCGAGGGGAATAATACTCTGGAAGACGTCGACGAACTCCTGGAACCGGACCATGACGGCGCTTATCCCGGAGTCCTTTCCGATGGTCACGCGTCCATGGTGGTCAACTTCGGCCCGATCCTTGTCGTTGCTCTCGTACTCCGAGACGCGCGTGATATCACGGGTCGTTCCGTTGTCAAAATGCGCAGTCACCACGAGTTGTTGATGCGACTGCGGTTGCATGATACGGTCGCGGGGATAGACCGTGATATGCGTAATCTTCGCGGCTTCCTCGTTCGCGTAGGGCATTCCCTGGCGCATCCACTCGACGATCATCCGGTAGGGGTAGCCATCCTGGTCGATGCGTATCCCTCCCTTGTGCGGCATTTCGCCGCTCGCTTTCTTCAGCAGGAGGCTGTGTTCGGGTGCCGCGGGAAACAGGCGACGCATGCGCGATTCTTTGACCAGGTGGTCGTAGTCTTCCCCGGCCTCGTAGCCGAAGAGGGAAAGGCGAAAGCCTTTCTGTCCACCCGATTTTCCGTGGCACCCACCACTGTTGCAGCCGTACTTCGTAAACAGCGGTACAATCTCGGAGGGAAAATGGATTTTGGGAATGCCTTCCATTTGTTCAACCGTTAACTCCGTGCGCGATTCCAGGTGTCCCGGTCCCTTCGCGATGACGCTTGCTTTACCGTTGGCCAGCGGTGTCACGAAGCCGTGTGCGTTGACCGCCAGGATGCCGGATGGTTCCACGGTGTACGTGACCATCGCGCCGATATCACGCTCGGGTGCCTCATCCGCGATGCCGGTGACGATCAATTGTTGACCGGCCTCCGGTCCCTTCAAGGGCGGGGCCTGTTGCGGGTAGATTTCAATCCGCTGCCAGGCCGCCCGGGCCGGGGAGGCTACGAGAAGGCAACAGGCAAGGCAAAAATAGGTGTTCAGGCGGTTCATGGGTGTATCGGCATGGCAGGGCTAAATCAATTCGTGAATGGGGTCATACTTCTCGTCGACAAGGAACTGCGGTTGACCGCTCAGGTCCGGCAGGGTCGTGGTTTTCACATCGATGCCGAGGGTATGGTACAGGGTGGCAAACACTTCCTGAAAGTGCACCGGGCGATGCGATGCTTCACCCCCGATTTTGTCGGTCGCACCGATGACCTGGCCGGTGTTCAGGCCGCCGCCCGCAAGCAGCGCACATGAGACATTCGGCCAGTGATCGCGGCCGCCCTTGGCATTGATTTTGGGCGTGCGGCCAAATTCCCCCCACACGATGACGGTCACGTCCTTATCCATGCCCCGCTCGTGGAGATCCTCCACGAGTGCGCTGACCCCCTGGTCGAGCATGGGAAAGTCTTCCCGTGCCCGTTTGAAATTATCACTGTGCCAGTCCCATCGGCTGAAGCCGAGGGTAACGCAACGCACACCGGCTTCGACGAGGCGGCGCGCCATGAGAAATTGATCGAGGAGTTTCGGTCCGCCATCGGCCTGGAGCTTGGCGGAACCGCGACCATAGCGGTCCCGCACCGCGGCATCCTCGGCGCCCAGGTCGAGAGCCTTGGCCAGTTGGCTTGAGGTCAGGACGCCGAAGGCTTCCCGGGTAAACTTATCCATGCCCTCGATTGTACCCGAGTGATCGGCCGCGCGGCGAAAGTTGTCGAAACTGGTCAGCAGGCCGCGTCGATCATGCAGGCGCTCGAGGGTGATATCCTGCAGCACGAGGTCGTCCTTGCCCCGTCCGTTGGGTTTAAACGGGGCGTGCGCCGGTCCGAGAAAACCTGGATCACCGTTGTCGCTCCATTCGATGTGCCCCATTTTCGGCGAGAGCCCGACAAAGGCCGGGATGCCGGGTTGGGCCGGACCTTCGAGCCGGGAAAGGGCCGAGCCGAGGCTGGGCCAGCCGCCCGGCGGCATGTTGCGCTTCAACCGACCGGTCACGCATTGAAAGGCATCGTGGGAGCCGGTGGCACCGACCACGGAACGGATGATGGCCAGCTTGTCCATCTGCCGGGCCAAGAGGGGGAACAGTTCACCGATATGGATGCCGGGAACATTCGTTGCGATCGGCTTGAATTCCCCACGGATCTCCTTGGGCGCATCCATCTTCAGGTCGAACATGTCCTGGTGGGGTGGACCGCCCGGGAGAAAGATCATGATGATCGATTTGCCGGAGCCACCGGTGGAATAGCCCGTCGCCGGTGCAATCCCGGCCTCAGCCCGCAGCAATTCGGGCAAGGCAAGACCGCCGAGGCCGAGGCCACCGATCCGCAGAAAATTCCTACGGGAAACCCCGTCGCAGAAAGGCTTTTCGTGCTGGCTTAATATGGTAAGCATAGCTTATCGGGATCCTGCTGTACTATACGCTTTTGGCCCGGCATATTTGCTCGAATCCGAACGATTTATGCATTTATCTTCGCTCTTCATTAGCAGCTCCGCCTGGCTGATATGAATGGGAATCGATGAGGATTTTTAGTCGTTTGAAAACGAATCACTGGATTTGGGCTGGATACGGTCTCCTCTTTGCGATTTTGTTGCTCTGGCAGCTGCGAATTTTAAGCTACGTTTCCGCGCAGGACCCCTCCCAAATTTACATCCCAATGGCCTTGGACCTGGTCGAGACGGATTGGAGTATAGATACATTTAGGACTATTTCCCAGCGCATTTCGCCCGGCTGGCCACTGATATTGAGTGGGTGTATCAAGCTGTTCGGGCGCTATTCGCCCTATTGGATCAACCTCTTCTTCTGTTTCGGCTTCTTCTGGATGCTGGGCGCATTGTTGCGTCGGTCCCTGGAAAGCCACCGGGATGTCTTTGTCATTTTGTTTGTGGTCTTGTTGCTCTGTCTGGGCGGTACGCAGCTCAACCCGCATTATCTCCTCTATGCCTTTCGTGATTTGCCAACGATGTTTTTCCTCCTGGCCGCGCTTTATCTGCTGGCCATGGGGAAGGGGTGGGGATCCTTCCTCGCCGCGGGTCTCTGCTGGGTCGTGGGGATCGGCTTGAAAGAAATTGCCCTGGCCGCGCTTCCGGTGTTCATCTGGTACGGTACTCGATATCGGCGCTCGGCCATGGGGTGGTTTTTTCTTCCCCTCCTCATCGCGCTGCTGGCCTGGCTTATACTGAGCCCGGCGGGTGTCGGCTCCACCCAAGCCCGGCGCGTCATAGCATCACTGGGCGATTCCGTCGGGCAGAAAGGGTTGGCGGTTGTCCACATGCTGCTTACCTTTTCAAGGACTATTTTCTACGTCGGGTGGCTCCTTGTTGTGTATGGCTTCCTGGTCGCCCGGCGAAAGCCGGCGTTCATGGCTCTCCTGGGTATAGGCCTGTGTACCGGATTGATGTACACCGCAGGGGTTCCTCGTTACCCCATCCATGATCGCTACCTCCTCTCCGTGTTTGTGTGGTGTGTTCCCCTGCTGGGCCTGGGCTTGGTCAACCTGTTGAAGAAGGCCAGGCCTTCCTGGCATATGCGCGAAGGGGTAATCGGGCTCTGTGGCCTTGTCCTCGTGTATCAATCATTCCGTGCCGGGGCGTGGGATACACCCGTCCCCCGGTCGGAAATTGTCGCCCTGCGTAAATCCATTAAGCCCCACGTCCCGAAAGACGCCTGGATCGTTATCAACCCGGCGTACCGCATGGCCGCGGGTGCGGTGGACTGTTTCACCCGTACCAAACGGGCCGACCGCTACGCCTTTCAGCCCCAGGTCGAGGCCGGGGAGCCCGTATTCTTCATCGATTCACCCGACGAGGGTGCCTTGCATCCCAACAGCCGGGCGCAATGGGGCTTAAAACCACGTGAAATGGTGCTCGCCGATTATGACCTGGAGCACCTGGTGGATTTTGAATTGGCCGCCCAGACCTACCGACTCCATGCCATTCGCAAGCGCACGCAAACCACGCGTGAGATCGTGATCGATCGGCCCGGGAAATTTGGCCGCCTGTTTTGGCTGGATTTGCGTAACAGCAGCCCGGCAACCTTGGCTTGGGAGGGTGGGGGTAACTACACCCTGGACCGCAAGTTGTCTTGCCTGCTCATGCCGGACGACCCGGAAAGCTACCCGGTTCGGTGGACGCTGGAATCGGAGATCCCCCTCCCGAAGTGGGTGACGCATCGAACGGAATCCCATGAAACGAAATCGTTCTGGAGCCTGGAAAACCGCTACCGATCACGCTCCAGCCTCGAGTGGTTTGAGCCCCCGTTTATCCTTTCTTCCCCCCGGTTGATCCAGGGGGTGGCGTGCCGTACGGGTGGCGTGTTCCGCGTGCCTATACCCCTGAACGCCCGGGTGCTTTCCGTTCAGGTGGATCTCGGGTGGAAGTGGGATGGACCCCTTGGGCTGCAGGTCTGGTTCAACGATCAACTCATCCACGAGGACGCGGCTGACGGGCGACGTGATCCCTGGACCCACTTGGAATTGAAAGGTCCATTTACCCGGGAGCCGCGCTTGCGATTCGTGCTCACGAACCTTGCAAATGAACGGGATCTTCTGTATCTCAGGCGGCTTAAGCTGAAGTATCAATTTGATCATGGAAACTGAAAAGGACAATCCGCCCGGGGAGGCTGAAGCGCCGGAGCCGGACCCTGCGGCGAGGAAAGGGCCGGGCCTGAAAGGTAAATTCGGCCTGCTGTTCTTTACCCTCTTGCTTCTATTCGCGATCATCGAAGTGGTCCTGCGGGGTAAAGACAGGTCGTTCACCCTGGAGGGGGATCCCAACTACGATCGCCAAGAGCGCAATTACTACCCGGATGACACGCGGCGAAATCCCTACCTCCGCCCCGGGGAGGAGCCGGGCCTCAAGGTTGCCGTGGTGGGTGACTCCTTCACCAACGGGGCAGGTGTTCCCTACCAGGATAAATACGGGGTGCGCCTGGAGGCCTTGTTGAACATCAATTCCAACGTGGCCCCGGCAGCCGTTTACATCGCGGCAAAGGGCGGGACTTCGACCTACGATCATTATCGTTACCTGCAACCCCTGTTTGACCAGCACGGTGAACCCGACGTGTTGGTGCTCGGGATCTGCCTGAACGATGCCGAGGATCACCAGAAGAACCAGGTGCACGGCGCGTGGCGAATGGATTCAGTGCCCCGCCCGCCGGAGGGCTTCATGGGGATGCTCTGCGGCGTCTCCAGGCTGGCCTCCCTTATCTACAACAAGAAAGAGGTGGTGCGTGCCATGGCGGCACACGAGGACTACTACCAGTTGCTCTACCAGGAAGATTACATGGGCTATATAAAGCTCGTCGGGCATATTCGGCTGATCAAGGAGGCCTGCGACGAGCGCGGAATCCAATTCTTTGCCATGGTCTGGCCCTTGCTCGGCGATTTAAATCCCAAGACCTACAAGTTCGGGAACATCCATGATAAGGTGCACACGATCCTTGAGGATAACGAGGTGCCCTACGTCGATCTTTTGCCGTACTTCATCGGCAAAAGCTCCACCCGGCTGCAAGCGGTACCCTATGTGGACGGGCACCCGAATGAAATAGGTCATCGCATAGCCAGTGAAGTGCTGTTCCGGGAACTGCTGACCCAAAAGCTTATACCGGAGGCGTATGTGCCACAACACCAGTCCGGCCCCATAGAAGGCAGCTATCGTGCTTCTTACGAGAAGTTGAATCCCGCCGGACGAGGAAAGAAAACCAAGGCTTCCGAAAAATAGGTCGATGTCGAATCCGGACATAGCCCTCCCACCGCGCGTGAACATCCTTGGCGTTGGCGTCAGTGCCTTGAATATGCCTCTCACCCTACTGTTGATCGAGCAGGCCATTCAGCAAAAACAAAAGGGCTACATCACGGTCACCGAAGTGCGCGGGATCATGGCGGCGCAAGGCGATCCTGCATTGCGTAAGGTTTTCAACAATTCGTTCCTGACCACCCCGGACGGGATGCCAACCGTATGGCTCGGACGCGGGCAGGGCAGAAAAGAAATGTCGCGGGTGTACGGCCCTGATCTTCTGCTGGCTGTTTGTAATGCCTCGGTCGACAGAGGGTACCGGCATTTCTTTTTTGGCGGTGATACAGGTGTGGCGGATGAGCTCTCGGCGGCCTTGTGCGAGCGCTTTCCCGGCCTGGTGGTGGTGGGGACAAACACGCCTCCGTTCCGCCCCCTGAATGAGGCCGAATGGTCCGAACTCAAGCAGCAGGTTGCCGACGTGAAACCGGATATCTTCTGGGTGGGGCTGAGCACGCCCAAGCAGGATCGCTTCATGGCGGAACACCTGGATGAGCTCGACACGACCTTGATGATAGGGATCGGTGCCGCTTTCGACATTCACAGTGGTCGTAAAAGGGAAGCCCCGCGATGGATGATGAAATGTGGACTGCAGTGGCTGCAACGTCTGTGCCGGGAACCCCGCCGACTGGCCCGTGGGTACCTGATCACGATACCGGCCTTCCTGATTAAATCCTTCTGCCAGCTTGCAAAATTGCGTAAATACCCCATAGACTGATGTCATAGAAGTTGTGATGGCAATCGTTTATGGAAAATCCTGAACTTAAATTCGTTGCGGAAGGCGAGATGGAGTCGCAGTCCCGAAACGGGGACCAGGCGGTCGCCAGCGTCAACAGTAACTTGATCCACTCGGCCCGCTGGACCTTTTCTGTCGCCTTGCTCGGCCTGGGGGACGCGCTTGGCCTCAGTCTCGCCCTGCTCGCGGGAGGCAGCATTCGCGGATTGCTTCTCGGGGTCCCCATGTGGCCTGAATGGTCCTGGTTCCTGATCGTGGTCTGGCTCTTCTCCGCGATGCTGATCCAGTTGATTCCCGGCTGGGGGATTGGACCGGTGGAGGAGTTGCGGCGGACCGTCCTGTTGCTTGTCGGGGTTTTTGCGGCAACCACCACGGCGCTGTTCCTGGCCAAGATTTCGACCATGTATTCCCGACTCTCGCTGACCATTGCATTTATGTTGAGCATAATTTTCCTGCCGTTTATTCGCATGCTGGTGAAGCGCCTGCTGATTCGCCTTCGTTTGTGGGGCTTGCAGGCGATTATTTATGGCGATGAAGTTACAGCCAAGCTGGTGGTCGATATTCTACACGAGGAACCTGGGATCGGCTACACTCCGGTCGGCCTCGTCATTCCCGGTTCTGGATGCGAAGGTCAGATGATCGAGGGTGTGCGCGTGTACGAGGGGATCCGGAACCGGGGCATCATCGCCCAGGTTGCCATACTCGCCATGCCGAGTATTTCACGCCACGAGATGCTACAGGTTCTTGAAGGCCCGCTTTCCCGCTTCCGCCGGGTGGTGGTGATTCCCGACCTGGAAGAAGCCCCGTCCCTCTGGGTTAAGCCGCGTGACCTGGGCGGGGTGCTCGGCCTGGAAATTTCCAGTAACCTGCTGGACTATTGGGCCCGTGCATCCAAGCGCACGGCGGACATCCTCTCGATATTGCTGAGTACCCCGTTTTGGGTGCCGATCTTTCTAGCCATCACTTTTTGCATCTGGATTCAGGATCGCCGGAACCCCTTCTTCGTTCAGCATCGCAAGGGGCAGAATGGCAAACCCTTCCCGATGTTCAAGTTCCGCACCATGCGCCCGGATGCGGAAGCGGTATTGACGAAAAAGATCGAGCAGAATCCTGCTGTCCGGGAAGAATGGGAGGAGAATTTCAAACTGCTTGACGATCCGCGTATCACGCCGATCGGTCGATTCCTCCGCAGGACCTCCCTCGATGAGTTACCCCAAGTGCTGAACACCTTGCGCGGGGAGATGTCACTGGTCGGCCCGCGCCCCTTGCCGGACTACCACTACAGCGAACTGCCCGCCCGCGTGCGGGACATGCGGGATCGGGTACGCCCGGGCATCACCGGGCTCTGGCAGGTGTCCGGGCGAAGCGAGATCGGGCACAGTGGCCTGATCAAGTGGGATAGCTACTACGTGCGCAACTGGTCACCCTGGTTGGACATTGTTATTCTGTACCGGACGATCCACGTCGTATTAAACGGCAAGGGCGCGATGTAGCTGCGCGCGCATGGGCGTGGAAACCACGGGATATCCTTTCCATATCCACGCCGATCGCTCCCGGGTAAACATCCCTTGTCCCCTGCGGGATCCTGTGTCAGACTCAGGGGCATGAAATCGATGACGCTTTTCCTGCTGCTCTCTGTCACGCCTTACCTCCATGCCGGCCCGGAGATTATCAAGGTCTGGCCGAACGGCCTGCCGGCGGATGCAAAGCCCCTTTCAGATGAGAAGGTGCGTTCGCTCACGGCAAAAAATGTACCTGGAAACCGGATCTATTACACCGAAGAAGTGACCCTGACCCTTTACGCGGTGCCGGATGACAAAGCCAACGGATCGGTCGTTGTGGTCTGTCCAGGCGGCGGCTATAATATCCTCGCCTGGGACCACGAAGGCGACCAGATTGCCAAGTGGCTAAACAGCTTCGGCGTCACGGCCGCGGTCTTGACCTATCGGGTGCCCCGTCGCGATCCCGATCGGTACTGGCACGAACCCCTGCAGGATGTGCAACGGGCCATTCGCGTGGTCCGGCATCATGCAGTGGACTGGGGGGTGGACCCGGATCGACTGGGTGTGCTGGGCTTTTCCGCGGGGGGCAATCTCAGCGTCCGCGCGGGCCTGCAGTCCGGGCTCAAGGCCTATCCGGCGAAAGACCTTATCGATAAGCTCAACTGCAAGCCGAATTTCATCATGCCGATTTATTGTGCCTACCTCGGGCATCCGGACGACAAGGGCCGCTTGCGCGAGGACCTGAAGGTGACCCGGGACAGTCCACCCTTGTTTGCCGCAGTGACCCTGGACGACAAAGATCGTGGCTTGCATACCGCGCTGTTGATAGCGAAATACCGCGAGGCCCGGGTTCCAGCCGAGGCCCACATTTACTCCAAGGGTGGACACGGTTATGGGATTCGTCCCTCGGATAAGCCCGTGTCGACCTGGCATCGCCGGGCCGAGGAGTGGATGAAATTCAGTGGTTGGCTGGATCGCTAGGCATGCGCATCCTGTTCCTCATTCTCTGGTGCCTGGGCTCCCCGCTTTGGGCTGGGGACTGGCTGAGTGTCGGTGGCGACCGGGGATGCATGCGATACTCGCCCCTGACACAGATCAATCGAGATACGGTCAAGCAGCTTAAGCTCGCCTGGAGTTGGGAGACCGGTGAGCCCGCCCAGCGCACGATTGAGTGCACGCCTTTGGTTATTTCCGGGGTCATGTACCTGAGCACCGCAAACCGTTGCGTGGTGGCCCTGGATGCGGCAACGGGCTCCGAGCACTGGCGCTTTGACCCGCTTTCGCTCGGGCCGCACGCCGGCCGTCTCGCCTCGGGGGGCGTAAATCGCGGCGTGGCCTACTGGACCGATGGCGCTGCGGAGCGGATCCTCCACGGCACCGCGGATGGCCGCCTGTTTTCGCTCTACGCAAAGACCGGCAAACCGGATCCTGGATTTGGAAAAGCCGGGGTGTTGAACCTGCGGGAGGGAATTGAGTACGACATCTCCACCTTGCCCTACGGCCCGACCTCGGCCCCTGCGATATACAAGAACCTGGTCTACGTGGGATTTTCGAACAGCGAGGGACCGCCCCCGGGCGCGCCGGGGGACCTGCGTGCCTTTGATGTGCGCACCGGGGAAGAGGCCTGGCGCTTTCATACCATTCCCCGCAAGGGTGAATTCGGCTACGCGACCTGGCCTGCAGGTGCCGGAAAAGAACGCAGCGGAGCCAATGCCTGGGGAGGATTCAGTATCGACGTTAAACGCGGGATGGTCTTTGCCGGCCTCGGATCCGC
>JAYGFS010000222.1:0-3191 GCA_046581765.1 Verrucomicrobiota bacterium | reverse complement strand
GCGGAATACAACTCCTTGTCCGAATACGGTTCGTCCGATGGCGACGGAGAGGGCTTCCTCGTCATGGTGAATTATGCCTTGAGCGACAAGTTGTCCCTGACCTTGCGGCACAGCGGTGTTGAGTGGGACAGTGGCACGGAGCATACCGAGTACACGATCTGCCCGAACTACGCGGTCAGCGACAATCTCCTGACCCGTCTCGAGTTCCGCTCTGACGAGTGGGACGACAGCTCGAAGGACGACGACACGGTTGCCGCCGAGTTGATCTTCACCTTCTAAGCGAATTCACCTTTATCGTTCGCCGGTCCGGATCGTCCTGTGATCCGGACCGGCGTCTTTTTTTTAAGGGAATCCCCATGCGCCTGTCTCCCCGGGAAATTGAGAAGCTGATGCTCCACCAGGCCGGGCATCTCGCCCAGCAGCGCTATGCGCGCGGCTTGAAGTTGAATTACGTCGAGGCCGTGGCCTTGATCGCCTCCCAGTTACTGGAGTACATCCGCGAAGGATATCGCGTGTCGGCCTTGATGGACCTGGGGAAGGGCTTTCTCGGTCTCGATGATGTGCTGCCCGGGGTGGCAACGATGATTCACGAGGTACAGGTCGAGGGAACCTTCCCGGACGGGACCAAGCTGGTCACCGTTCACCAGCCGATCTGCCGGGAGTCCGGGGACCCGGCCCTGGCCCTTTATGGTTCCGGCTTGAAGCACGATCCGTGCGCTCAAAACCCGGACAATACGGTGGCCGAGAGACCGGGTGAAGTGTGTGTCGCGGAGGGGGCGATAAGACTGAATGCCGATCGCACGATCATCCAGCTGTCCGTTACCAACATGGGAGATCGACCGGTGCAGGTCGGTTCCCACTATCCCTTTTTTGAAACCAATTCATCGCTCAAGTTCGATCGCCAAAAGGCCTATCGTTCACGTCTCAATATTCCCGCCGGCACCGCAGTGCGCTTTGAGCCCGGTGAAAGAAAGACGGTCGAACTGGTGGAGTTCGCGGGCGAACAACTCGTGTACGGTGGGAATGCCCTCATCAATGGCAGCACCCAGCCCGACCAACTCGATGACGCGATGGCCCGGGCCGCGGAAAAAGCATTCATGCATGAGGCAGCGCCCGATGACGCGTGAGATTGATCGCAGGGCCTACGCCGACATGTACGGGCCCACGACGGGCGACCGGGTCCGCCTCGGTGATACCGATTTATTTGTACACGTTGAAAACGACCACACCGTTTATGGTGAGGAATGCAAATTTGGTGGCGGGAAGGTGCTGCGCGACGGCATGGGACAGGCTTCGGGCACGCCGCAGGCCGATGCCCTGGACACGCTGATCACCAATGCGCTGGTGATCGACTATACGGGCATTTACAAGGCCGATATCGGCATTCGCGATGGGCGGATATCCGGCATCGGCAAGGCCGGGAATCCGCACATCATGCCCGGGGTGAGCCCGGGCATGACGGTGGGTGCGACAACGGAGGTGATCGCGGGCGAAAAGCTCATCCTCACCGCCGGTGGCATGGATGCGCATATCCATTTTATCTGTCCCCAGCAGATCGATGAGGCGATTGCCTCCGGCTTGACCACCATGGTCGGGGGTGGGACCGGTCCGGCGACCGGGACGAATGCCACGACCTGTACGCCGGGTGCCTGGAATATCGAGATGATGCTGCGCGCGACGGATGCCTATCCGCTGAACTTCGGCTTTCTCTGCAAGGGAAATTCCTCGCGACGCGCGGGGCTGGATGAGCAGGTGCAGGCCGGGGCCCTCGGGCTCAAGCTGCACGAGGACTGGGGAACCACGCCTGCAGTGATCGACTGCTGCCTGGAGGTGGCGGAGGACTACGATGTCCAGGTGTGCATTCATACCGACACCTTGAATGAATCGGGATTTGTCGAGCGCACCCTGGAGGCGTTCAAGGGACGGACCATACACACCTACCACACCGAGGGGGCCGGGGGCGGACACGCCCCGGATATCATCCGCCTCGCCGGTGAGGCTCACGTGCTGCCTTCCTCTACCAACCCGACCCGGCCCTTCACCGTAAATACCATCGACGAGCACCTGGATATGCTCATGGTCTGTCATCACCTGGATAAGAATATCCCGGAAGATGTCGCCTTTGCGGAGAGCCGTATCCGGGGGGAGACCATCGCGGCGGAAGATATCCTGCACGACCTGGGGGCGATCAGTATTATTGCCTCCGATTCCCAGGCCATGGGTCGCATCGGGGAAGTCATCACGCGCACCTGGCAGACCGCGCACAAGATGAAAGTCCAGCGGGGCCTGCTCGCGGAGGATGCGGATGGTGGGATGGACACGGATAATTTCCGCGTGAGGCGTTATATTGCCAAGTATACGATCAATCCCTGCATTGCCCACGGCATGAGTGAGCACATTGGCTCGGTCGAGGAAGGCAAGCTGGCCGACCTCGTGCTCTGGAAACCGGAATTTTTCGGGAGCAAGCCGGAGATGGTCATCAAGGGCGGGGTGATCGTGCAGTCGCAGATGGGTGATCCCAATGCGTCCATCCCCACCCCTCAGCCGTATTATTCCCGCCCGATGTTCGGGGCCTTCGGGAGCACCGTTAAGCAGCATTCACTGGCCTTTGTCTCCGGGGCATCCGTCGACCACGTGACTGCGAAATATGACCTGTGCAAGGCAGCCGTGGCGGTTAAAAATTGCCGGTCCATCGGCAAGAAGGACCTCGTGCTCAACGACGCGACCCCGAAGATCACGGTTGACCCGGAGACCTACCGGGTGCATGCCGATGGCGTGCATCTCACCTGCGAACCGGCGAAGAAACTGCCCCTGGCCCAGTTGTACAACTTGTTTTAGTCATGCTGGACCGCCTTCGACTCCTCCAGTTGGCTGACTCGGCGCTGCCGATCGGCGGCTACGCGTTCTCCAGTGGCCTGGAGAGCCTTGCAAAGATGGGCTTGATCCATACCCGCTCGGATTTTGTCCACCACCTGGAGACGGTCATTAGCGAGGCGGGAGGGTTCGATCTTCGCTTTATGCACTCATTCTATCATGCACCGGAGGTAGACGACAGCTGGGTGGAATACGATGCCTTGCTGACCATCCCCGCGATCCGCCGGGCGAGTACCACGCAGGGGCGGGGCCTCCTGCGCCTTTTTGCCCCCAACCCGGTCGAGATCGACCTGGAGAGCGTCCGTACCCGGATCCGG
>JAYGFS010000183.1:0-4771 GCA_046581765.1 Verrucomicrobiota bacterium | reverse complement strand
GGGTTTCAATGTCCGGGTAAACGCGACCCTGGCGAAGGGCGACGTGTTGGATTTTGCCCAGACCCCGATCGGCTTGAACGGGAATACATCGGATGGGTCAGACTCCGGGGTGATGACGGCGCGTATCCTCGCAGGGACGATTTCCGGGACAGATCCTGTTCTCCGGGGTGACATCGGGCTGGATATGCAGGCGGAGATGCGCGGGGTGAATCCGGGTATCTATACGCGGTTCCCCTTTACCGTGGATGACCCGTTGGCGATTGACCAACTGAGCTTGAACCTCAAGTGGAACGATGGATACATCGCCTACCTGAATGGAAAGGAAGTATCCAAGGCGAACCAGACCACGGTGCTGAGCGGGACGACGGTAGCAAATAGCATCACGGACTGGTCGACGGATCCTTTCACCACGTCGAATGGGTGGACGTACGGGTTTTATAACCGCACCCAGGATGGGGATGGGGTATATCAAGCAGCGGACCTCACCGCATTTCCATTGGCTGCGGGTGCGCATAGTGTATCGAATTATTGGACCGGCAGCATCTACGACTGGTTCCAGGGCAATCCGCCCTGGACACAGCTCGGCCGGGAAAACTGTCACCCCAACGGGACCAATAACGGCGACGAACACTGGGTGGTCCGTCGCTGGACGGCGACGGTTAGTTCGAATTTGTCCGTGCGTGTGCAGGCACGCAAGCAGAATACCAACGGCGGGGACGGCATCGAGGTGCGGGTTTTCCATAACGATGTCCAGGTGTTCAGCCAGGGTATCGCGGGAACGGATGGGGTTGGATTCAGTGAAATGGTGGATTTGCCGGGCCTGATCATTGGGGACACGGTAGATATTGCGCTCTTACCACGTGCGCATGATGGAGGAGACGGCAGCTTTTTCAGTGCGGAGATATTCCAGGGGGTGTTTGCCACTCCCTGGAATGCGCCGGCCAATGGCGCACGCACCGTGCAGGAATCCTTCGCCGCGACCCGGATCGACCTTACGCCCCACATCGGGGACCTGCTTGCCGGGACAAACATGCTGGCGATACACGGGATGAACGTGACGAGCAATGATGATAATTTCCTGATCGCCCCGGTCCTGGTCGCGAATCAATTGCCGATCCCGGGCCCGGATACCCTCATCGTGACGGCACCCCATTCAGGGTCGGTGCCGGTCGCCGATGTGCTGGCAACAGATAGTGATCCAAACGGAGATCCGCTCCTGCTCATGGGGGTGGAGTCCGCGAGCGTGCTGGGCGGAACAGTGGAATGGGTTTCAGGCGCATTGGTGTATACGCCACCTGCCGGCCTTTCCGGTGCCGACAGCTTCGTGTACACCTTCAGCGATGGGTCGGGTATCCCGGTTTTGGGCACGGTGAATGTGACCATTATTGCAGATTCCACCGCCCCCCACGTCGTCAGTGCGACCGCCTTACCGGACTTGACCCGAATCGCGCTAAGCTTTTCCGAGCCGATGGACCCGGTCTCGGCAGGCGACCCCCTTCACTACGCTGTCGATAACGAGTTTATTGTTTCCGGGGTTGAACTCAGCGCGGATGCATACGTCGTAATCCTGAACCTGGATCGCGCGATGAGTTCGCCGACGACGAATTGCGTGACGGTCAGCTCGGTGGAGGATGCCTCGGGTAATGTACTGGACCCGACTCCCTCGACCGTATGCGTGCCGGTGAACTTGAGTCCCTGCTTTGCCCGGGCTGATTTCTGGCTGAACGTCAGCGGAAGCGTACTGGCCAACCTGACCGGCCTGGCGACGTATCCGGATCAGCCGGACGAAGAACGCTATCGCCCGCTCATGGAGATTGTTCCCAACCAAGCCAACAATTTCGGCGCTCGACTTGCCGGGTGGCTGCGTCCACCCCTCTCGGGAGATTATCACTTTGCCATGAGCTCAGACGACAACGGCTCGTTTTCACTTGCCACGAATGCCGGTTCATCCGCCCTGGTTCAGCTCTGCTCCGAGCCTGTTTGGAACAATCCGCGGGACTGGACCGGCACCGCCCGCCGGAACGCGGCCGCCCCGGAGAATCAGAGTGCGACCCTGTTTCCCGCGGGCATAGCCCTCGTAGCCGGGGAGTATTACTACTTTGAAGCCTTGGTCAAGGAGGGTGGAGGAGGGGACAACCTGGGGGTTACCTGGCAGATTCCCGGTGAGCCGGCGATCTCGGCCACCAGCCTGCCCATCTCCGGGCAATACCTGTACACGCTGGATGAGCCGCGCGGGCCCCAGTTGAGTATCACCCAGCATCCCCAGGATGTGACGGTGGTGCTTGCGGCGAGCGATGTCGCCGGCTTCAGCATCAATGCGTCCGGTGCCTTCACCAACTCCGATGCGACGGCGGTCCTGTCGTATCGCTGGCAGCGCAATAACGGCGGCGGCTGGACTAATATATTCGGCGCGGCGGCTTCAAGCTATTCATTTAGTGCAGTCGAGGCGGACGATGGCGCCCGGTTCCGCTGCATCGTCTGCTGGCCCGGTCGTGAACTCATCTCGGACGAAGCTGCGCTCGCCGTTTTCGGTGACATCATTATTTCCAGTACAGCCGAGCGGGTGGGCGACTCGCTGAACTGGACCATCCCCGCTGCAGCCGGCGTGCTGTATCGCCTCGAACGCACGCTCTCGCTGGAGGCCCCGATCGTATGGGAGCTGATCGACGGCCCGCGTGCGCCGGCATCTTCGGGGCCATTGAGCCTGACCGATCCGGCTCCGCCGGATACCGGGGCCTATTATCGGGTTGGCAGCCCTTGAGCCGGGCCGCCTGTTCAGCAGGTATTCCCCGCGATGGCTGAGGGCCTGTAATCCGGAGCGGATCGGCATTTTCTTTCGTTTTCCGGTCGACGGTAAATCCACGCAGGGCGTATACAGCCAGGATGCTGGATCTTTCGGTGGTCATACCCGTCCTGGACGAGGAAGCGAATGTGGAGGAGCTCATCCGCGAGTTGGTGGACGTCCTGAACGGGCTGGACGAGAGCTATGAAGTCATCGTGGTCGACGATGGGAGCACGGACAGCACCTGGTCCCGCCTGGTGAAGATAGCCGAGACCACCCCGCACCTGCTCCTGATTCGCTTTCGCCGGAACTTTGGCCAGACGGCTGCCATGAGCGCGGGCTTCCAGCAGGCAAAAGGCGAGATCATTGTCGCCATGGACGGCGATCGCCAGAACGATCCGGCCAGCATCCCGGCCTTGCTGGCGGTGATGAGCGACGACGTCGACGTCGTCAGCGGCTGGCGCAAGGATCGCAAGGATCGCCTGGCCCGGCGTATTCCTTCCCAGGTGGCCAACCGATTGATCAGCAAGATTACCGGGGTACACCTGCACGACTACGGGTGCAGCTTGAAAGCCTATCGCAGGTCCGTGTTGGACAACATTCGTTTATACGGCCAGATGCACCGCTTTATCCCCGCCCTGGCGAGTTGGGCGGGCAACAACATCCAGGAGGTGGAGGTCAATCATCGCCGCCGGGTTGCCGGACAAGCGAAATACCCGAACCTGGGGCGAACCGGTCGGGTGATCCTTGACTTGATCACGGTAAAATTCCTGCTTCGCTATGCCATGGGACCCATGCAGATCTTCGGCAAGATCGGACTCTTCTTTGGCGGGCTTGGGGTCCTGATCTTTGGCATCATCTTGTTTGATTATCTTTTCATTGAAAAGGCTGTAGGGGTAACACACTTGGTCAAGCGTCCCATTTACGTGATGAGCGGGTTTATGTTCATCCTCTTCTGCATTCAGTTCATCAGCATGGGCCTGCTTGCCGAAATTCAAATCCGCACCTATCACGAGGCACAGGATAAACCGACGTATGTGATTCGCGAGACCGTAGCCTCATCTGCAGGCGACTGATGGACGGGCTTGTCAGCGAGATATCCACGGATGATCCCCTGCAGCGGGTTGCGCCGTTTATCATCCTGGCCGGAATCGGCTGTATTCTTCACCTGGTCTCCAGGCATTTGAATCGACCTGAAGAGTGGCGGAGTGGGGTGCAGCGCCTGGAATGGCGGCCCTGGTTTCCCTGGCATGCCGGTGCGCTGGTGGTCTCGATTCTGCTGGCGAATATCCTGGTCGGCCTGGTGCTGAGAGCAGCTGGCGATATCACGGACCGAACGATCCCCGCTGAAAGCCCCCTTCTTCTGGTGCTTGGAGGCCTGTCCGTGCACGGTGTTGGGTTGATCACGATTGTGGTGCTCATGGCGCGTGGGCGGATCAGTTGGTCCGGCGGCTTTGGCAACCCGGACATGCCCCTGGGGCAAAAGCTGGCGAACGGCCTTATGTTCTACCTGGCGCTCATGCCCTTTATATTTTTAGCCGGGCTGTTGCTGTTTTATGTGTTCGAGCAGTTCAACCTGGAGATTAAACAGCAGGAAGTCTTCAACACCCTGTCCAATGATATGCCGCCACTGGTGGTAGGCTACATGGTGCTCCTGGCCGTGGTTGTAGCACCTGTTTTTGAAGAGATTACCTTCCGCGGCCTGCTTTTACCCCTCTTGACCAAGCTGCTAGGCCTGTTTCCGGCCATTCTGATCAGCGGCCTGCTTTTTGCGGTGATTCATGATAATCTCTATTCGATGGGTCCGCTGTTTGTGCTCGCGGTCGGCCTCGCGGTCGCCTATGTGCACACCCAGTCTATCCTGGTGCCAATTATTATGCATGCGCTGTTTAATGGGTTGAACTTGATGTGGTTTTTTCTCGGCGATCATACGGAGATGCTGCCGGCAGGTGTATCATGGCTAGCCTGGGTAAATTAGGAGAACACGAG
>JAYGFS010000134.1:0-7391 GCA_046581765.1 Verrucomicrobiota bacterium | reverse complement strand
CGGGCCGGGCTCAGTCCGCCAGCCGCGCAGCCAGGCCCGCAGCCAGCTTTTTGAGCGTCCCCCGGTATTCCGGGTTCTTGGCCTGGTTCGTGATCTGGCCGGGATCTCTCCGCATGTCGTAGAGCTCCTCCGTACCGTCCTTGTAGCGCATGTACGCCCAGTCCCGGGTCCGCCACGAGGTGCCCTTTCCCTTGGCAAAGGAGATCGCTCCGGTTTTGATCGTGGCTGCCGGGTCCTTTAAAAGGGGAACCAGGCTCAAACCCTGCACCGCGGCAGGTGCCTTGAAACCCGCGAGCTCGGAAAGGGTGGGATACAGGTCAACCAGCTCCACGATGGATGCACTGCGCCCGGGCTTGAAGCCCGGAACGGACAGGATCATGGGGACACGGGTTACCTGCTCGTGTACATTGTTCTTCTGCCAGAAGCTATGGTCACCCAGGTGATACCCGTGGTCACTGGTAAACACAACCGCCGTGCTCCCGCGCAGGCCCAGTCGATCGAGCTCCGTCATGATGCGCCCCACCTGTTCATCCATGAAGGTAATGGTAGCGTAATACGCCGCCCACATCCGCTGTTGATTATCCGGGTGTTCAGCGATCCCGTTCAGCCCGGAACGGCTGTTTGTCAGGCCCAGTTTCGGGATGTCATCCAGGTCCCCCTTCACCTGCTCCGGCAGTTGCATGTCCTTCCAGCGATAGGGGGTGAAATAGGACCTCGGCGCGACCATCGGGTAGTGTGGCCGGACGAAACCCGCCGCGATAAAAAAGCGCTGGTCCCGGTGCTGCCGCAGGAGTTCAATCGTTTTACTGGCCGTCTTGTGATCCGGTTGGTCGGACCCGTCGCCTTCATATTGTACCGAGACAAACATCCGATGCGGCATCCTCGTCGACTGGCGGCCTTCCAGCGCATCCGTGAATATGTTCAGGTTCAGGCACGCATAGGCACCGGGTGTGTGCGCCTCCTTCCCCGGGGAGTTAAAGCGCTCGGTCCAGCAGGCCTTGACATCGTTCCCGTCCGTGCCCGCGATAATGTCGCCGGGAACCCGCATATGAAAAATCTTCCCGACCCGCGCGCTGTACAGGCCCTGGTCTTTAAAGTGCTGTCCCAGGGTAATGTTAGCACTGCCCTGGTAACGGCTGTGCATGAAGGAGGTCCGCGAGGGCCCACAGACGGTTCCCTGGCAATAGGCCCGCTCAAGCAACAGGCCCTCGCCCGCAAGTTTATCGATGTTCGGGGTCTTGCATATCGTATCCCCGTAGCATCCCAGGGCATTGGCCCGGAGATCGTCGGAGATGAGAAAGAGGACATTCTTGACCGGCAGGTCTGCCGCCCAAGCCAGGCAGGACAAGCACAACAGGATACCGGTGTAGCGCATCTTCATCCTATCATCCTCAGGGAGTGGACAGGGCCTTCACATAGACGAACAAGGCTCCGCGGACCTTGCCCTTAACCGGGGAAAGGAAGGTTTCCAGGTCATAATGCCCGGCCTTTAAGTCCAGGTCGAAACGCGCATGGGTGGCACCTGGGTCGAGATCGATTTCACGGACGATTTCCCCGATCTGTATCGTTGCATGGCGCGCCCCGGCCGGCTTCATCGCCTCGCGTGGGAAGTGGCGACACTCGAAGGTATAGCGACCATCGCGTACAATCGACACGGCCCAGGCCCCGTTCGAGGACCCCCTGAATGCACCCGCATTCCAGGGCGTTGCACCGCGATACCAGTCCATGCCGTTGAGCACCACCTCGGGACAGGCTTTCGCTCCCAGCAGGTGACGGCTCAAGGTGCTTTCCGGATCCGGAAGGTCGGCCCAAAATACCTCGTATTCCTTGCGGAGCCGGGCAACAACTGCCGGATGCTGTAGCGCCACGTCCTTCTTTTGTCGCGGGTCTTTCCGAATATCGTACAATTTTTCACCGTTGGTGAGGCGCCATCGATCCGTCTTCACCGAGGCATTTTTCCATTTACTGGCGCTGCGCCCACGCGGGCATTGAATGATAAGGCTGCGATCATCCGGCCACTGCCCCGCCGGGCCCAGGGCCAGGGGCTTGAGACTGAGCCCATCGTGCTTCACCGGGGAGTCGATTCCACAGAGATCGAGAACCGTGGGGAAAAAATCAATCATCCCCGCCAGTCGGTCACATACCGCAGGCCTTGCCCCGGGAATCCGCATAAAGAAAGGCACGTGGTGGGCGGGATCATAGGCCAGGCCCTTCCGGTTGTCCCCGTGCGGGGCACCCCGGTCGTTCATGCCCTGGTCAGAGGCGTAGATAAAGATGGTCTTCTCAGCCAAGCCCAATTCGTCCAGCTTGGCCTTCATGCGCCCGATGTTCATGTCGAGGTTCATCACCTGGGCAAAAAGCTGCAGGTTTCCCGTCAGTCCATCCGCCTTTAGTTGAGCGACCAGTTCCTTCGGGCCATGATGTGGCGAATGCGTCACCGGGGTGGACACAAAGCAGAAAAACGGTTCATCCCGGTGCGCCTCCACGTAGGCCATGGCCCGGTCAAACAAGGTATCCGTGCAGTAACCGGTGCTCGGACTCACCTGGCCGTTATGCATGAAGGTCGTATCGAAGAGCGTATTCCCGTAGTGGTCTTCCATCTGCCCCACCCCGCCGCCCCCATGCACGAAGACCTCATCAAAGCCGCGATCCTGCGGGCGATGCGGATAGGAAAAGCCCAGGTGCCACTTGCCGAAAATCCCCGTGTGGTACCCGTTTTTCTTCAGGATATCCGCCAAGGTGCTTTCCCTCCGGTGCATAATCGACCGCCCCCCGATCGTGGTGAACACCCCACTCCGCATCGCGTAGCGCCCCGTCAGGATGACCGAACGACTGGGCGAACAAAAGGGAGGGGCGTAAAAATGCGTAAATTCGACACTCTCTTTCGCCAGCGCATCGATGCAGGGGGTCTTGATCTGGGCATGCCCATGGCAGCTCATTTCGTAATAACTCTGGTTGTCAGAGAGGATGAAAACGACCCGGGGTTTCGCGGCGGCAAGCGATAAGAGGAAGGCCGGTACACCGGACATGAATGCCAGCACAAGGAGCACCTTCCCCCGGGGTATGGCGGAGCCCAACATCCGCACAGCATTGGATTCCCCCGGCCCATCGTCAATCACCGGTTGGGAAAATTTTTGATCGTCAAGCTCCCCCAGGCCTGCTAGGGATCTGCCTGTTCCAGGCGGCAAACCGGTCGCCCTACAATCCATGCCAAAGGACCCCGTTATGACCAAACGATCGACCTTGCTCACCTCACTCGCAGCCGCCCTGGCCCTCGGGCTTCCACTCCGGGCAGAAACCGTGAAGGTCTTTGTCCTCGCCGGTCAGTCCAACATGGAGGGAAAGGCCGCCAACGCACTGCTCGAGCACCAGGCGAGCGATGCAAAAACAAAAGATCTCTTTGCACATCTCCGGAAAGACGGCGACTGGATTGCATACGATGATGTGTTCATCAAGTTCCTGGATCGGCATGGGCCCCTGGGCATTGGGTACGGCTCGCCGGGCAAGACCGGACCGGAACATGAATTCGGTCACATGATGGGGAAACACTTCAAGGAACCGGTCCTGTTGATCAAGGCCGCCTGGGGCGGTCACTCCCTGTACCAGAAATTCCGTCCCCCCTCCGCGGGGATGCCCAGCGAGGAGATCCTGGCAGCCGAGCTGGCGCAGGCCCAGTCGCGCGTGAAGAAGAACAACGAGAAGAAAAAAAGGACGGATCCAGTCCCGACGATGGAAAAGATCAGGGAACCCTACGGGATGTCGTACCGCAACATGCTCAAGGAGGTCGAGGACACCTTTGCCAACTACGAGACGATGTTCCCCGCATTAAAGGGCAAAGAACTCGAGATAGCGGGTTTCGTCTGGTTCCAGGGCTTCAATGACATGTTCGGTGATCATGCGCCGGGGGCCTATGCCGCCAACATGAAGGCCTTCATCAACGACGTCCGCAAGGATTTCAAGCAGCCGGGCCTGCCCTTTGTCATCGCCGCCATCGGGAACAACGGCTCGAAGCCCGCCCAGAAGGGCATGCTCGCCGTGCAGACCGCCCAGTTGTCCATGAACGAGGTGTCCGGGTTCAAGGGCACGGTGAAGGCTTTCCCTACCGATGTCCTGATCGACAAGGCCGCCGAGGAATTATACCCCACCTGGAAAGAAAATTTAGAGCAGTGGAAGCTCACCGGATCGGACCGGCCCTACCATTACCTGGGCAGTGCCATCTGGTACAACCGCATCGGCCACGGCATGGGCGAGGCCATGCTGGGCTTGTTCTAGATCCCCGCCGGCCCGGTTCAGGGCTATTTCCCCGGTCGCAGCAGCGGATAAAAAACCTCGGCGGAAAAGCTTTCACGCAGGCGGCCGATGCCGGGCGGCCCCGCTTCCAGGCTGCGCGTGAGCACATCCCCATCCCGTTCGATAAGCCATTCCGAAGGGCGCCCCCGGTTTTCCCGGAGGACCTTGATAAATCCAGCCATGCGGTCGATCTTGGTCCCGTTGACCTCCCGCAGGATATCGCCGGTCCGGAGCCCCGCTTTTTCAGCCGCGCCACCGGGCTGGATCCGGTTCAAGGCCAGGTACCGGGTGCCGAGTTCCTTTTTCAAGGCTGCGACATCCAGCTCGTCTCCCGCGCAGCGCCCGGTAAACCGGGCCGGATCCCGGCCCTCGCGCAGGGCCCTGCGGCGCAGCACCTCCTTGACCGCCCGGTAGGCGTTGATCAGCCCGTGCCCGGTCTCGTCATCCAGGCCGGCCGGCCCGACATCGGTGGCGGTTGAGGTGATGATTTTCTTCAGGTCCCAGGGCAGGAGGTCCGGGTCGGCAGACAACATGAGCGCGATAGTCCCACAGAACATCGGGCCGGCGAAGGAGTTTCCATTGAGGGCCGCAGGCACGACCGAGCCGTCGGTCTGGAGCAGGGGCAACATGCTGTTGAACGCACAGACCTCGGGTTTTTGCACCCTCCCCTCGCGGTAATGCTCGGTCATCCACGCTACCGGGCCCTTGCTGGAAAAGGGCGTGCGGGATAAATCGCGCTGAACCCCGGCGGCGGCAAAAACCACCTCGGGAATATCCTCCGGGGTGCGCATCTGGACCGGAACGGATTCCGTCTCGGCGAAATTGCCCGCACCCGATACGAAAAAAACGCCGCAGAACGAGCCGTGTTCCATGATCTTTCTCCAGTGCGAGCGCAGTTCCCCGAGCCGCGGAATCGAGAAGCTCATGCTGTAGGTGTCCGCCCCGTGCTCGATGGCCCACTCGACAGCCGACTCCAGGCGCGCATTGGCGATCACGCCCGCCCACGCAGATCCCGGGGCCAGGCCGAAGCGGTAGGGGCTATCCCGGGTACCCGCCCCGCAGATAATGGCCGCGCACATGGTTCCGTGCAGGGAGGCGGGGCTGCCCGGGGGACCGGACCCCACGCTGAGCTGGGCCGCGCTGCGGTCAAAATTGTACCCGTAACAGTCATCGATGAGGCCGTTGCCGTCATCGTCCTTGCCGTTGCCCGGGAGCTCGGAGGGTGCGCGATAAACGGTTTGGCTGAGATGCGGGGGATAGAGAAAGTTGTTATCCTGGATGATGTTGAGCGTGCCCTTTCCGGTGATCCCCCACTCGCTCCACACCTTGTCAACCAGCAGGGAGCGGATGTACCAGGGGATCTTGCAGTGCTCCGGGTCCAGGGGATCCCCGGGAGGAGCCAGTTCCCGGGGAATGCTCCCGCGATTGTCCGCTTTCCGGTCTGGTCGTTTCCGCCGGGGACTCACGAAAATCTTCTGTACCCCGGGCACCGCCTTCAGGGCCTCGATACCGGCCACCGTGGTGGTGCAGGTGAATCCGTTGACAATCCAGTGACGCTCCAGGTCGCGCAGGGTTCCCTCCCCGAGCAGGGTATCCAGGCGTGCTTCCGCTGCGGCATGGGATGCCTTGCTGCTGGCCTTCAGGGCGGCGACCACCTGTTCCCGCAATGCACGGCGCCGAATCGTCGAGAATTCCTTTGCCCGTCGCCGGTACGCCGTCCCATCGCCGAGAAACTGGCGATCGAACCAAACCTTGGCGAGCAGCGAGGCATTCCCTGATTCGGGGAGGCCCGGGGAAACCCAGGGCGCGTCTCCCGCCAGGGACTCGACCGAGAGCGGGAGGGCCTCTGCCTGCCCACTGGGCGGACCCATCCCGGACACCAGGGTTGCCACGAGGATACGTACCAGGCCGACTCTCATTGCATCACCCTGCACGTTTCATTGTGCTTCGCAAGACTTGCTTCGTCCGGGTTTAATACGCATAAATACACTGGCAACCCATGTTCTGATGTACGGAGAAAGTGAGCATGTACCGATTCGTTTTTATCGCCTCGTTCCCCATCCACCGGAGCCCTGAACCATGAAACCCATTCTCATCCCCCTGCTTATATTTTGCTGCTGGATCCCTGCGGCCGGTGCCGACGGGTTTGAAAAGACGGAATTTAAAACCCCTTCCGGTCGCGCGATTCGGTACCTGAAACTGGACCCGGCTAAAATGGAACCCGGAAAACAGTACCCCCTGGTGCTTGCGCTGCACGGGGCCGGCGGGCGGGGGCAACGAAACTGGGAAAAGAACTGCTACGCGAACGCCGTGCTGGCCAAGCCGGGGATGCGTGAAAAGTACCCCTGCTTCGTGGTTGCGCCCACGGTCGACCGGGGGCAGTCCTGGTCCGGGGATCGCCTGCGCGATGTATTCGAGTTGATCGGAAAGTTGCAGCAGGACCTGCCGGTCGATCCGGACCGGGTGTACGTCACCGGGCAATCCATGGGCGGCTACGGGACCTTCCAGGCACTGGTTGAACGCCCGAAACTATTTGCCGCGGGTGCCCCGGTCTGCGGTGGAAACAACCCGGCGAACGCCGGGAAGATCTCGGCGGTGCCGATCTGGATTTTCCACGGGGCAAAAGACACGGCCGTGCCGGTCACCCGCAGCCGGGAAATGGTGGAGGCCTTGAAAAAGGCCGGCGGCGAGCCGAAGTATACCGAGTTCCCCAAGACCGGGCACGGCGCATGGACCCCGGCCTACAATTCAGCGGCGCTCTGGGCGTGGATGTTCAGCCAGCGACGAGCAAAGTCCTAGCCGCGATCAAGTCCCTCAGCGCCCGGCCCCGGCGGCCGCCCGCTCCATGCGCGCAAGCTGGCTTCGCATGACCTCGAGCGTCGCCCTGCGCTCGGGGGAGCGTGCCAGGTTATGGTGCTCGGCAACATCACCCTGCAAGTCGTACAGCTCCTCGCCATCCGGCCAGCGGGCGTAACGCCAGCGTTCCGTGCGCACCGCCTTGCCGAGCTTGGAACCTCGCGAGACAACCGTGTAAACGGCGGCTTTCCCGGGGACTGCAGGGTCCTTCAGCATGGGAAGGAGACTCAGGCCCTGGAGGTCAT
>JAYGFS010000115.1:0-24227 GCA_046581765.1 Verrucomicrobiota bacterium | reverse complement strand
ACGGATCGACCCCTCCTGTTCGGGCGACTCATGTCGGGAAAATTCGATTACCAGGGAAACCTCGAAGGCATCGCCCTCTACAGCCGGGTGCTAAGCCAAGTGGAAGCAAAGCAGCATGCCGACATTTATGCCAAGCGTTTGGCGAAGCGGACGCCTGCGAAACAATTCAAGGTAAAGGCGCGTTTGACCCAGGTCACCCCGACGCCCACGGCTGAGGCCATCGCGCCGTACCGGAGCTGCCTGGTCAGTTTTGTCTACGAGGTGATCGAGGGAGACCTGGAACCCGGTGAAATCGTCGTCAATCACTGGGGCATGCTCGACGCCAAGGCGGTGTCGCTTGAAAGCGCCGTGGGGACGGTCGTCGACCTGGTGATCGAGCGCGTGGAAGATCATCCAGAACTGGAAGGCGAGCGGGTGCAGCGGAAAATCAAGGTGGACGAGCTGCTGGTCGAAGAGTTCCTTGATGTAAAGTAAGCCGCTTCCGTTCTTAAACGGGTTAGATCCAGACCCTGCTCACCAGGGTACCGCTACGCAAAGCGTGGATCATCCGCGCCCTGGATGTCCGGGTGACCCCGGTCTTTTTCACTCACGACGACGGGGGCTTTCGGCCAGCGAATCCCTACGTCGCCATCGTCCCAGCGGATTCCACGCTCCCGTTCCCCGTCGTAGAAGCTTGAGACCTGGTAGCTGACCTCGGTATGATCCTCAAGGGTCATGAATCCGTGGGCAAAGCCCTCGGGTACGTAGAGCATCCGGCGATTTTCCCCGGAAAGTTCGGACCCCACCCATTCCAGGAAGGTCGTGGATGCCGGGCGGATGTCTACCGCCACGTCGAAGATTCGACCCCGGGTACAGCGCACCACCTTGACCTCGGCCGAGGGCGCCTGCTGCCAGTGCATGCCGCGCAGGGTGTGCTTATCCCGGCTGTAGGACATATTCGTGTTCACCATCCGGGTTTGCAGGCCGGCCTCGGCAAATGCGCGCTCACAGAAGGTCCGGGCGAAAAAGCCCCGTTCGTCACCCCGCGGCTCCAGCTCGATTACCATCACCCCGGGGATCGCTGTTTCCTGGAATTTCATGCCCCGGTCATACCGCGCAGACAGACGGCTTGCAAGCCGGCGCTTCCAGGGTTATGTAGGGCCTGTCCATGCCGGAAAACCAGCAAAAGAACATTCTCGTCCTCTTCTTCCTCTCCTTTGGCTACATCGCCTTGCAGATGATCCTGACGCCCGTGCGCATTCGGGTGGTTACCGACATCCTCACCGTGGGACAGTACACGATCCTGAACATGGTCATCATGACTATCTCCTTCGCGGCGGTGATGCTCTCGCTGGGCAGCTACGAATACCTGCTGCGCAAGTTGCCCGGCCAGCCGGAAGCTTTTCAGCTCGCGGTGATCAAGAAGTTCACCCTCTTCTTCGGGGGGATCTCGGTGCTTGGGGCCTTGCTCGGCGTCGGGGTACTTCACTTCGCGCTTCCGCCTGGCAGCGCCTTGACCCCCTACGATTTAGCCCTCTGCGGCGTCGGCCTGGTCGTCTGGGGACACTTGCTGCAGCGCTGCATGATACTCATGGCGCGCTCGGAGATGTTCAAGTACCGGACCACCCAGCTCTTCTATGCGGATCTCTGGTTTGTCCCCCTGGTCCTGGGATTTCTCCTGATTCCCGCTTTCAACCTTCACCACGTCCTGACCATCTGGGTGGGGTGGATGGTGCTCGTCGCCCTGGTGCTCATTCGCTTCATTCCCTACAGAAAAGCCCTTCGAGGCGATGCCACGATGGTGTCATTGAAGGAGGTCATTGCCTTCTCGCTCCCCTTGTTGCCCATGTTGTTTGGTGAATGGCTCTTTCGCCTCGGCGACCGGTGCTTCCTGTTGATCCATCACGGGACAATCGAGACCGGCTACTACATGCTCGCGATGAATATTGCCTTGATTGCGTTCATGGTCGGCCAGCAGCTGCTCAGCATGATTGCCGCGAAGTTCAACCAACTCAAAAACAGGCTGCCCGGTGAATTGATGGACGCACCGCACCGGTCCCCGGAGATGCGCGCGATCTTTTCCATCATGTTGCGCTATTGCTGGATCCTCTCCATCGTCACGGGGGTCGCCTTTTGCCTGACCGGCGACCAGATCGTGGGTATCCTCGCGGCTCCCAAGTTTGCGCCGGCAGCTGAGATCCTTCCCTGGGCCGCGCCGGTATCCTTTTTCTTCCTCACCGGAACGGTCTTCTGTCGCACCTTGATTACCCTGGATCGCACGAAGACCGTAACCGTGGTGACCCTGGGCGCGGCGGTCGTCAACCTGGTGCTGAACGCCTTGCTGGTCCCGGGGATGGCCAAGGAGGGTGCCGCGCTCGCCACGGTCCTCAGCCTGCTGTGCCTGACCTTGTTTTCCGGGATCGCGATCCGTGCCTGGCGCTGGCTCGATGCATCGGAGTTAAAGGCGGGCCGCATGCTCGTGTTCGCGGTTTTGTGCACCGGGTCCTTCTACCTGGCGGAGCGCATCAGTGGCTACATGGTGCTCACGCTCGCGCTGGGGGGCCTGCTGTCCCTGGTCTTCCTCCTGGCACTCGGTTTATTCAAGAAGACGGAGATGCTCACCTTGTTCGACAGGATGCCCCCCGAGAGTACCTGAGGCCGCTTATTCAGGCTTTGCGGGTTTCACCGCGTCCTTCGCCTTCGCGGCATCGTCCGCATCCTTGGGCCCTTGCGGGGCCTCTGGGGCGGGGGCCACCTCTGTGGCCTTTGGGGTCCCGGGCTTCGGGAGCCCCGCGTCATTCGGCTTGAGATTCAACTTAGGCGTTTCGATCGGATCGCCGATCCCCGGGACCTTTTTCTCATTTGCGTCTTTCAGGGCATCCCCGGCCTTTTCGATCAGTCCGTCCGTGTCCTTCAGGGGCTCCGCCTTGGGCAGCGCCGGCACCCGGATCGGTGGCGTGGTGACCACGGTCTTGGGCTTCACTCCCGTTGGCGCGGGCCTTGGCGGGAGGCTGGTTCCGGCGGGAGGCGTCAATCCCGGCGGGAGGCCGATACCCGGAGGAAGGCCGATACCCGGCGGGAGGCCGATACCCGGAGGGGGCGTGCCGTCGGCAGGCTCGGTATTGTCATCGGCTTTTTCCTTCGCGCTCACCAGGTCCTTCCGTGCAAACACCATCGGCTCCACATCCAGGTCATCCAGGACGTAAACCCACTTGGCTCGCGGTGCGAGATCATCGACCTTCTTCTGGGTATCGGCAACCGTCTTCGCATGCGCGGCGACGAGGGCCTGGAGTTTATCGGCCACTTTTTCCTCGCGGGTTTTTTCCGGGGTGGCGGGGGCATCCGCGGGGGCATCCTCGGGGGCTGCCTCGCCCTCGGGTTTTGGTGCATCCGGCGGCACGGCTTTTTCCGCCTCGCCCAGGGTCGGTGCAGGCGGGGCGGCAAAACGGGTTGTCAAGCGGGCATAGCGGCTTCCGTCCTTCACTTCCTTTCCAACCTTGAGGCTGTAGGATAGGCCGTCCTTGGTTTTTGCGGTGTAGATTACCGGCTGGTCGAATCCGAGGCCGGCATTGTCGAGTGCCGGGTCGGCAACACTTTCAAAGCGAAGGCTCTGGATCGCCCGGTGTGCGCGCCCGCAGTTCGCGGTGTTGGCTTCCTCATTCGTCGAGAGGCCCGTCACCTGGTAGTTCGCGGTGTCCGCACTGTTAATCGTGGTGGTCTGGTTGGAAACGGTCAGCGAGATCTCGGTGATATCCGAGGCATTCACGCTGAGGAAGTCCTTCTTGATCCAGTCTTCACTCGCCGTGGGCAAGCTCATCATGTTTTCCGAGACCAGCAGGACCGGTCCGTCGCCGATGCGCATAAAGCGCCCGTCCGGCATGCCACCGCCGAACTGCCCCCCACTTTTTGATTCCCGGTTTTCGCCGAGTTTCAAGGCGGCCAGTTCCTGGCCGGAAGCATCCTGCAGGCTCACCACGGTTGCGTTGGTGTCGAGGCCGTATTCCGCATCGTCTCCACCCCGGGGCAGATCTGCAGCTTTCAGTTCGCTCCACTCGGTCAGGTTGTCGACGATCTTGTCGAAGTCGGCTTCGTAATCGTAGAGCGAGTCCACGACCCACCTGCCGTTTTTACGTGTCACCGTGCTGTTCTTGTCCGGGCTGCTCACCCGGATGGTTGCCACGGCGTTGACGTCGAGACCCTCAAGGATCTTGTCGCCGACATGCAGCCCACTGGAATGCCCGGATTCCTCCCCGGGTTCCCGGTTCATGAAAAGGGCGATACCGCCGAGGACCACCAGTGCGGCTCCCAGTTTAGTCAATGTCTTTGAGTTCATTTTACGTTCTCCGGCTGATTATTTGGAGGACATGGACCTACGACGAACGCCGTACACGATGCCGAAGATGGCTGCCAGCAGGGGAATGCCCGCAATATTGATCACCTTGTGCTTCATGCCTTCACGTTCCACGTCCTTGCGTAGATCTTTCCGTACTTCCTTTAATTTCTTCTGTGTATCGAATTCCTGGTCGCGGAGCTTTTTCAACTCGGCAATCTGGTCCGCTGACATGATGAACTTCTGGTCTGCGGATTTCTGGCCTTGAAGCTCCTGGATCTTGCGCCGGGCCTCCTTCAGGCCGTCATCCAGTTTCTTGTACTCTTCCTGGTACTTCTTGGCGGCCAGCGCTTCCAGCTCCTTCACCTTGGTGAAGGGCCGGTTGAAGTTGTCGCGCGCCCGGAGATCAAGGAGGGCGGTGCTGCCGCCCAGTTGCTCCAGCAGGTTGGCGACCAGGGGGCCGTTCTCCGGTCCGCCCGGCATCCGGATCACGCCGCCACCGAACTGGGCGAGGCGAAACGCGAAGTTCTGGTGAAGCATGTCGGTGTCGGCAATAATGATGACCATCGCGCCATCCTTCGCCGTCGCGAGGTGGCTGTCCTTGGTGTCGCCCTCGGCCTTGGCCGGGAAGGCAGACGGGAAGGCGCCCATCAGGCGTACGCCGAGTACCTTCTTGCCGCTGGGCTTGAGGCTGTTCATGACCTGCTGCTGGCCGCCCATCGCGGAGAAGCTCTCCAGCAGGCCGGCCTGGTCGGTCGTGCTCAACAGGGTGGTGCTGGTGATGCCCTCGACATCTTTCACCACCAGGGAACCCGCCATGACCATGGTGATCTGGTTGATCCCGGTGGTCGCCCGGTCATCCTGGTTGATCTGGGCCTGGGTCAGGTTCAGGATCAGTGGATTTCCGCCGGATGAGCGGCTGGCGAGGGACACGTCGGCCGTGAGTTGGCCTTTTTCCAGGGTCACGCCCCAGGGACCGGTCAATTTGTCCATCTCCGAGCCCGCATTCAGGAAGCCCATCATCGGGTTCTGCTGCCCGGGGGCCTGGGCCTCGATGATGCTCAGGGGGTCTTCAAAGATCATCAGGCGTCCACCTCGCATGACGAACTGGTCGATCGCGTAGAGCACATCATCGGACAGGTTCTTCGGGTGTACAACCATCAGGATGCCGATGTCCGCACCGATTTCGGTCACGCTGGTTCCGAGGTCCTCGATGTCCATCTGGCGCTCGAGGTCGCTGAACATGAACCACTTCGCTTCCGGGGGACGCCCCTGCGAAAACTGGGGGGGCAATTGAGGTCCACCCATGACCGCGAGGCCGGAAATCAGGCCGACCTTGGTGCTTTCCTTCTTGCTCACCTCGTAGATCAAGCGGGTCACGTCGTATTCCAGGCCCGCTTCGTTTTGCGGGTGCAGGAAGGGGATGCTCGCCTCGTTCTTGCCCGAGGTCGCCGCGATGCCGAGATAGATGCGCTCGCCTCCGAGCAGCTGCGTCTGCTGGCCTTCAATGCTGTACTTGCGCGCGAGGTCCTCTTCATCCGAATCCGGCTTGGGATCGAAACGCCCGATGACCACGCGCTTTCCGCTGTGCACCTCGTACTCGTGCAGGAGGTCCAGCACGCGTTGGGCGTACTGCTTGAGGAAGATAGGCGTATCTTTACCGGACTTGGAGTAGAAGAACTTCAGGGAGACGTCGTCGCTCAGTTCGCCGAGGATGGTTTTTGTCCCCTCGGACAGGGTGTACAATTTCTCCTCGGTCATGTCCACGCGCACCCCCCGGATTTTACCCACGATGATGTTGGCCGCGATGACGATGCCGATGACGATCAACACCGCGAGGGTGTTGCTGGTAGTGACGATTGCTTTTTGTTTAGACATGTTGAAGTTCTCCAATCAGGAAGCAGCTTTGTTGTTCAAGGTCGCCTGGGTGGCGAACAACATCAGGCCGATGATGCTGAGAAAATAAAATACATCGCGAAACGACATCACCCCGCGCTGGAAGGTCTGGTAGTGGTCGATAAACCCGAGGGAAGCGATCCCGTCCACCACGCTCATGGGCAGGAAGCCGGACAGGAAGTCCGTTACCGGGTTAAAGCCCGCGAGGATCAGCAGGAGGCCAATCACCACCGCGAGGATGAAGCTGATCACCTGGTCCTTGGACAGGGCCGAGGTAAACATGCCGATCCCGAGGTAGGCTCCCGCGAGCAGGAAACTGCCGATGTAACCGGAGAAAATCACGCCCAGGTCGGGGTCCCCCAGGTCGGAGGCCGACCAGACCACCGGAAAGGTGAGAAACAGGGCCAAGCCGAGGAAAGCCCAGCTCGCGATGAACTTGCCCAGGATTGCCTGCGCAGGGGTGATCGGGAGAGTGAACAGGAGCTCAATGGTATTGTTCCGCCGTTCTTCCGCCCACAGGCCCATGGAAACGGCAGGCACCAGGATCAGGTACAACCAGGGATGCCAGACAAAGAAGCTCTGGCTGAGCTCGGCCTGCCCGTTCTCGAAGAAATTCCCGATGTTAAAGGTAAAGAAGCCCATGCAAAACAGGAAGATGATGATAAATACGTAGGCGACGGGTGTGTTAAAATACCCGGCCCACTCGCGCTTGGCTATCGTTGTCGCGTGCCCTATCATGCTGTCACCTCTTCTTTCTCTTCGCTTTCCACCTGGGTGTCCTCGGTCGTGGTCAGCCGGCGAAAGACATCTTCCAGGCGTCCCTCGGCAGCCAATTCGGATGGTTTGGCATCTTTAACCACCTTTCCGTTGCTGATAATAATGACGCGATTGCAGATCGCGTCGACTTCTTCCAGCACGTGGGTGGACAGGATGATGACTTTCTTCGCGGCCATCTCCTTGATCATTTCGCGAACCACGTGCTTCTGGTTCGGGTCCAGGCCATCCGTCGGTTCGTCCATGATGAGGACGGGGGGATCGTGCAGGATCGACTGGGCGAAGCAGGTCCGCTGGCGATACCCCTTCGAGAGCGTGTCGATCGTCTGGTTGCGGACGTCCTCGAGGAAACACTTCTCGAGCGTGGCATCGACGACGGAAAGGACATTCGGGCCCTTGTAGCCACGCATCTGTGCCATGAAGCGCAGGAACTCGTATACGGTCATGCTGCGGTAGGACGGGGCGTTTTCCGGCAGGTAGCCCAAGCATGACCGGGCCTTAACCGGGGATGTAATGATGTCATGGCCGTCTATGACGGCGGTGCCCGAGGTCGGCTTGATGAAGCCGGTGATCATGCGCATCGTGGTGGATTTCCCGGCACCGTTCGGACCCAGAAAGCCCAGCACCGTGCCCTTTTCCACCTCGAAGGTCACGTCATCCACCGCTCGCCTGGCACCAAAGTCCTTTACCAAATGATCTACGGATATCATAATTCCACTCCTGAATAAGGGTTAAGCAAATTCCAGCTGCATATGAACTGCGCTTTGACCGCGCGAAGGAGAGAGTGTTCAATAAAATTTTGCGTGTTTTGCAACGAAAATCTCCTGGTTTAGGCAGTTTTAAGGTGAATGGGTCCCCTGCATTCGGTGAAGAGCGATCCAGCGCTTGCATGGTCCCTTCCATCCCCTGTTCCCTGATTCGAAAAAAGGCTGAAAATTCTTTCCGATTACCTATAAAATAGACAAAAACCTTCCGACTACTGGAAAACCCGACCCGGAGAAAGCCCATGCGAATTTTAGCCATTGTCGACCACGTGTACGAAGACCTGGAACTGTGGTATCCCAAGATTCGGCTGGAGGAAGAGGGTTGGCAGGTCCTTGTCGCGGGGCCGCTTGCGGGTGAAACCTATGTCGGTAAACACGGCTATCCCTGCCTCAGCGACGCGGCCATTTCCGATGTGGACGCTGCCGATTTCGATGGTCTTCTCCTTCCCGGTGGCTTCGCCCCGGATAAACTCCGTCGCGACGAGAAGGTCAAGCAGCTCACCCGGTGTTTTAATGACGCGAACAAGATGATTGCCCATATCTGCCATGCGGGCTGGATTTGTATTTCGGCGGACATTCTTCGCGGACGCAGGGCGACGAGTACGGTGGGTATCAGGGACGACATGATCAATGCCGGTGCCGAGTGGCTGGACGAGGCCCTGGTGGTCGATGGGAACCAGATCAGCTCGCGCACACCAAAGGATT
Source organism: Verrucomicrobiota bacterium (assembly GCA_046581765.1). Classification (GTDB taxonomy): domain Bacteria; phylum Verrucomicrobiota; class Kiritimatiellia; order SS1-B-03-39; family UBA6053; genus JAPYUI01. Next base: position 15,779 of record JAYGFS010000115.1, on the reverse strand, counting down.
TGCACGTGTTCGCCAAGGCCATGGTGGAGTATTTGAACATGCAGCAGCCTTCCTGAGAAGGCGGGGTTGATTCGTCCTGGTTTATTCGCTACGTCATAATGAGCGCAGCTGCAAGGGGCCAAGGAAGCCATGAGTACACCCATCTACCTCGATTACAATGCCACGACGCCGATTGACCCTCGCGTTGCGGATGCCATGCGGCCCTACCTGGACGAAATATGGGGCAACCCCTCCAGCGGCCACTGTTTTGGCCTGCCCGCAAAGGCGGGCCTGGACAAGGCCCGGGGCCAGGTGGCAAAGCTGCTTGGATGTTCACCCGCGGAAGTGACCTTTACCAGCGGCGGAACCGAGTCGAACAACATGGCCCTTATCGGGACGATGCGAAATTTGAGGGAACGCGGGAATCACCTGGTCACCTCGGCCGTCGAACACCCGGCGATCAACCAGGTCTGCGAGTATCTCCTTGCGTACGAGGGATGTGAAATCACCTATGTCCCGGTCGATGCCGAAGGCTTGGTCGCGGTCGAAGACCTTCGGGCTGCGATCACCGACCGGACGGTATTAATCTCCATCATGCATGCAAACAACGAAGTCGGTACGATCCAGCCGATTCGCGCGATTTCGGACCTTGCACATGAGCGCGGTATTCGGATGCACACGGATGCGGCGCAATCGGTCGGGAAGGTCTCGACGAAGGTGGATGAACTCGGCGTGGATCTTCTTTCCATCGCCGGCCACAAGGTGTATGCGCCGAAAGGCGTGGGCGTGATCTATATTAGGGATGGGATGACGCTGGCCCCGGTGCTGCATGGTGCCGGCCAGGAAAACGGCGTGCGTGCGGGAACGGAAAACGTGCTGGAAATCACGGGGCTGGGCATGGCCTGCGAGCTCATCGCGAAGGAGGTTTCGCACGGTGCGGGCCTGCGCGACCGCCTGGAGGCGGGTTTGTTGGCGGCATGCCCGGAAGCCCGGGTGAATGGCCACCCGGAAAAACGCCTGCCAAACACCTTGAGTATCAGTTTCCCCGACCGGATGGCATCGGAGATCATGGCTCGCCTGGAACGTGTATGTTGTTCGGCCGGAGCGGCTTGTCATAGCGATACGGTCAAGATTTCCGCGGTTTTGGCGGCGATGCAGGTGCCGATGAGCCATGCGCCGGGGACCTTGCGCCTGTCGACCGGGCGGATGACGACGGAGGCGGAGATTGACGGCGCACTGGACGATCTTCTGCACGCTGTACGGGGCTAGTCCTCGCCCGCCCCGGGTTCACGGATAGCGGGTTACCTTGAATCCCTGTGCTGCTTCCCGCGCGGCAATCCCCTGCCAGTCCGCCCAGGAAATGGCGGTCGATAAATCCAATGGGCGTTGCTTCGTCGTCTCTGCGGGAACCAGGTCCTCCAGGTCTTTCCAGATCGCCGCCACGGTATCTGCGGCACACCGTTTATTGTGGCCGATCAAGCCCGACGGACCGCGCTTGATCCACCCGGAGACATACACGCCGGGATGGCCTTCCACCCGGCCCTCCTGGTTGGGAATGATCCCCAGATCCTCGTCAAATGGAAGGCCGGGAAGGGCCTGGCCGAAGTAGCCGATGGATTTCAGCACGAGCCCGCAGGGAATCTCCTCGCGTTGTTCGGTCCTTAGTGCTTTCTGGTCACCGGCATCTCCCTGGAGTGTATTCAGCGCAACGCGCACGCCGTTTTCGACAATCTCCACCGGTGACCGCAGCCAGCGGAAGGTAATGTTCCGACCCTGCGGCGGAATCGACGGGAAGCCCTCGAAGAGCGTGAATATTTTCTGACCTTGTGTATCCTTATCGAGTTCCACCCGGCTTGCCTCGTTTAGGTCCAGTTCTGCCGGGTCGATCCAGGCGAGGTCCTGCAGCTCCTTGAGTTCCGCCCGGGTAAATGAGGACTGGGCGGGGCCGCGCCGCCCGAGCACGATGATGTTCTGGACCTGGCTCTTCCCGAGCGCGTCCAGGGCATGCCGTGCGATGTCGGTTGGCGCCAGTGTGTCCGTCGGCTTGGCGAGGATACGTGCGAGGTCAATGGCGACATTACCATTGCCGATAATGACGGCCGTATCCCCGGAAAGGTCGAAGCGTCGATCCGTGTATTCCGGGTGCCCGTTGTACCAGGCAACAAAGTCAATTGCGTGATGGCAGTGGGGGAGCTCCTCGCCGGGAATGTTGAGCATTCGACTCGTTTCAGCTCCCGTGGTGACCACGATCGCATCGTAGGCCGTGCGGAGTTGCTCCACCCTGATGTCCGGTCCGATCTCGATGCCTCCCAGGAAGCGGACCCGCTCGTCCGCAGCCACGCGGTCAAAACGGCTGGTCACCAGCTTGGTTTTCGGATGATCCGGGGCGACCCCGTAGCGAACGAGGCCGTAGGGGGCGAAAAGGCGGTCGAAGAGGTCGACCCGGGCCTCGACCGGGCCCCTGAGCAACTCTTCGGCGGTGTAAAAACCGGCGGGACCGGCGCCGATAACGGCTATCCGCATCGGGCGGCTATGAAAAAGGCTTTGTGACATGGTTATCCGCTCTTTTTCCTTTAAAAACGTCTGGTTATCGAGGATAAAATCTATATATCCGTTTAACCGGATAAAAGAATATTTAAATGAACGACACGCGGCAAAGACTGGAAAAGCTTCTACAGGAGCGCATTTTACTCCTCGATGGAGCGATGGGGACGATGATTCAGCGCCAGAATCTCACGGAAGAAGACGTCCGCGGCGAGCGCTTCAGGGGGCATGGTGCCGATATCAAGAACAACGGCGACTTCCTCTCCCTGACCCAGCCGGCGATCATTCGCGACATCCATGCCCAGTACCTGGATGCGGGGGCCGATCTGATCGAGACCAACACCTTCAACGCGAATGCGATCTCCCTCGCCGACTATGACCTCGTCGATCTCGCCTACGAGATCAACTACGAGAGCGCGAAGATCGCGCGAGCCGTCTGTGATGAATTTACGGATCGCAATCCGGACAAACCGCGTTTTGTCGCCGGCATACTCGGGCCGACCACGCGGATGACCAGCATGTCACCCCGGACGGACGACCTGGCCTTCCGCAATATCCGCTTTGAGGACCTGGTCGAGACCTACCTGGATTCGATTCGCGGTCTCGTTGAAGGCGGTACAGACCTGCTGCTGGTGGAAACTATTTTTGACACCCTGAATGCCAAGGCGGCGGTGTATGCAATCATGCAGTATCGTGAGGACACCGGGCATGATATTCCGCACATGATCTCCGGAACCTTTGCCGATGCGAGCCTGCGCATGCTGACCGGACAGAATGCCGAGGCGATGGTGATTTCTCTTTCACACGGAAATCCCCTGAGCATCGGCGTGAACTGCGGGGTCCCCGGGAACCAGTTGCGGCCGGTCATTGATGATGTCTCCCGTGCATCTGATTGTTTTACCAGCGCCCATGTTAACGCCGGGCTGCCCAATGAATTCGGCGAGTACGACGAGGCGCCGGAGGTGACCGCGGAATACATCCGCGAATTCTCGGCGAACCAATGGTTGAACATCGTCGGTGGCTGCTGTGGCACCACGCCCGACCACATCCGTTCCATGGCGGAGAAGGTTCGAGATATCGAGCCCCGCAGTTATCCAACCTGCCGGAAGACCTTGCGCCTGAGCGGGAACGAAGCATTCGTTCACACCCCGGAGATGAATTTCGTGAACATCGGCGAACGCACCAACGTGACGGGTTCACGCAAATTTCTCCGCCTGATCAAGGAGGAACAATACGAAAAAGCCCTCGAGGTGGCCCGGCAGCAGGTCGAAAACGGCGCGCAGATGATCGATGTCAACATGGATGAAGGGCTGCTGGAATCGGCCGAGGTCATGCGGACCTTCCTGAACCTGATGATGGCCGAACCGGATATCTGCCGGGTACCGGTGGTGATCGACTCGTCCAAGTGGTCGGTGATCGAGGCGGGATTGAAATGCGTGAAGGGTAAATGCGTGGTCAATTCGATCAGCATGAAAGAGGGTGAAGAGGCTTTTATCCAGCAGGCAAAAACGGTGCGGAAATACGGTGCCGCGGCAATTGTAATGGCCTTCGACACGGATGGACAGGCGGACACGTTGGCGCGTCGCGTGGAGATTTGTCGCAGGTGCTACGATGTGCTGGTAAACAGGGTGGGCTTCCCGCCCGAGGACATCATCTTCGACCATAACCTCTTCGCCATCGGTACCGGGCTGGAAGAGCACAACAACTACGGGGTCGAGTTCATCGAAGCCACCCGCCAGATCAAGCAGGAGATGCCCTTGACGAAGGTCAGCGGAGGCGTGAGCAACGTTTCATTCTCGTTCCGGGGCAACGAGCCGGTCCGCGAGGCGATTCACTCGGTGTTCCTGTATTACGCGGTCCAGGCGGGCATGGACATGGGCATTGTCAACGCGGGCCAGTTGACCGTATACGACGTGATCGATCCCACCTTAAAAGGGTTGGTCGAGGATCTCGTCCTGAACCGCCGGGCGGACGCGACGGAGCGCCTGCTGGACGTGGCCGGCGAGTACGCCGGGCAGGGCAAGAAGGAGGTGGCCAACCTGGAGTGGCGCGAGAAAGCGGTGGCGGAGCGCTTGTCCCACGCCCTGATTAAGGGAATTACCGATTTCATTGAGGAGGACACGGAGGAATGCCGCCAGGAGGTGGATCACCCCCTCAAGGTGATCGAGGGACCCCTGATGGACGGGATGAATGTGGTCGGCGACCTCTTCGGTTCCGGCAAGATGTTCCTGCCGCAGGTGGTCAAGAGTGCTCGGGTGATGAAGAAAGCGGTGGCGTATCTCAATCCATACATGGAAGCATTGAAAGCCGAGGCCGGAAGTACTGCCAAGGGACGGATCCTGATGGCCACGGTGAAGGGTGATGTGCACGACATCGGAAAGAACATCGTAGGCGTCGTGTTGGAATGCAACAGCTACGAGGTCATTGATCTCGGCGTGATGGTGTCCGGCCAGAAGATCCTGGATGAAGCGAGGAAGCATGGTTGCGACGTGATCGGCCTGAGCGGCTTGATTACGCCTTCCCTGGACGAAATGTGCACCGTGGCGGGAGAAATGAAGCGCCTGCATTTCGACCTGCCTTTATTGATTGGCGGTGCGACGACCTCGAAAGTGCACACGGCGGTGAAGATCGCGCCAAACTATGACCACCCGGTGGTTTACGTCCCGGATGCCTCGCGTGTCGTGGGCGTGGTGAGAAAATTGTTGAGCGAGGAGCATAAGACGGCTTATGCGGCGGAGCTACGCGAGGAGTACAGCGCTATCAGTGAAAAGCATGCGGCTAAGGATCGAACCAGGAATCTCGTGTCGCTCCAGGATGCACGAGCCAACCGTCACCAGCCCAGGTGGGACACTGCGCCTGCAAGGCCTGCCTTCACCGGGGTGAAAGTCTTTGACGATTACGACCTGGGTCAATTGGGCGACCGCATTGACTGGACCCCGTTCTTCATGGCCTGGGAACTCCACGGTCGTTATCCGAAGATCCTGACGGATGAGGTGGTCGGCGAGCATGCCACGCAGTTGTTTGAAGAAGCCAAGGACATGCTTCAGCGCATTGTCGATGAAGGCGTGCTGAAGGCCCGGGCGGTGATTGGACTCTGGCCGGCGAACCGGGTCAACCACGAAGACGTGGAAGTCTACATTGATGAAGACCGTAGGGAGGTCGCGGGCACTTTCCGCTTTATCCGCCAACAGAATCGGAAAGCCGGTGGAAAGCCGAATCGCTGCCTGGCCGACCTGGTGGCACCAAAGGAAAGCGGATTGGCGGATTATATTGGTGGTTTTGCCGTGACAGCGGGCATTGGTGCGGCGGAAGCCGCGAAGGCCTACGAGGCGGATCACGACGATTACCAGGCGATCATGCTGAAAGTCCTCGCCGATCGCCTGGCCGAGGCCCTTGCCGAGCATATGCACGAGCGGGTACGCAAAGAATTCTGGGGCTACGACCCTGGGGAGGCGCTGGACAACGATTCGCTTATCCGCGAGGAGTACCGGGGGATCCGGCCTGCTCCGGGTTATCCAGCTTGCCCGGATCACACCGAGAAAGGCTTATTGTTTGAGCTGCTGGATGCGCCTGCGAATGCGGGCATCGAGCTGACCGAGACCTACGCCATGTTTCCCGGTGCTGCGGTGAGCGGTTTTTACTTTTCCCACCCGGAGGCGGCCTACTTCGGCGTCGGTCGGGTTGGCGAAGACCAGGTGAAAGATTACGCTGAACGCAAAGGCTGGTCGATGGAAGAGGCCGAGCGCTGGCTGGCCCCGAACCTGGGATACGGGTAAGGGGTCTCCCTTGATCGGTGGCCGGAGCGTCGCGGTTTCAGGGTGTTTTAATCGTGTAGCTGATCACGGCTTTGCCCGAGTTCTTGGTCTTGGGGCATAAATGGAGCGTGCCGGAACCCTTTATGCGGGCGGTGCGCTTTTTAAGAACACTTGGCTTATCCCCTTCCGGTACAATCTCCGTACCGTTGGAACTCGTGTCGCGCAACTCCATCCAGCCATGGTGGAAGGTAATCTGTACATGTTCGCGGGAGACCCCGGCAACCGGGATGCAGATGGCGTTGCTGGCGTGTTTTCCGATCGTCACGGACCCCGTGTCTTCACTGACCTTGATGCATTCATCACCCACGGAAAGTTCGATGTAGGGTTTGTCTTCGCTGATATCCTTCCAACGGAGTTCCTGGAGCATCAGTTGCTCGTCCCGGGTTTCATAGCCGTTACGGTCAGGCGTTTGAAATTTCAGTCGGTCCTTGGTAATCACCAGGTCCCGTGTATGTCGGGTTGTGATGACCTGGGCAGCATCCGCGTGGTTGATCATACGCTTGGCGATGTACATCGCCTCGCCCAGTATCTGGTGGCCCTTGATTTGCACCCGTCCATGATGGATGCCGATCTTTACGTCCAGGAATTGATTCTTGGATTTAGTGCTTTTGCGGGCGGCGGCAATGCGCTGGAGATTGTTCGCCGCTTCAAAGGCGTTTAGCGGGTTGGGAAATGTGCAAAGCAACTCGTAGCCGATCTCCTGAACGATCTTGCCTTTGCTGCCTTCGACTTGCCTGCGGATCTCTTCCCGCCACTCAGCCATGCACGCTTTTGCATCCGGTTCCTCGGCCCCATTATACAGCTTGCCCATGCCGACTATGTCGACGAGGAATACGCTGATTTCCTGTTCAGTTTCCGGAGCCATCGTGGTGCCATATTAGCAGCTTGGCCCGTGCCAATTTCCACCAATCATTATCGATCAGCACTTGGCGACAGGCTTGTTTCCTGATTTTACCGTAGCTTACTGCGGGGAGCATTCTAATCCAATCCGGGTGCCCGACGCGAGGTATTTTCTCATTTGTCGATGAATTCTCGCTTTTTCAAGCTGCAAAGGGGGATGACGCTGGGAACGCGACGGCGGGACGCTCCGTAAAGCAGGGAGCATCGCGTTATCGTATCATCAGTTTGGATTGGCAAAGTACCTGAATGGCCTGGCGGACATCCTGGGGGCGGGCGTCCGGGCATGCATCGATCAAGGCCTTCGTGTCGCGGTGTCCATCGGCATTTTTCCACACCTGGTGGGCGAGCTGGTTGAGCAGGTGTACTTCACCGGTATCGGTATTATGAACGAGAACGCTGTCCCCGATTTCCCGGCAGGGAAAGTCGGCCTTGCGCGGGGCGGCATGCAGGCGATTCCATATTTTGCCGGGCGTTTGGCTGAGATGGGTCCATCCGGTTGCAGACAAAATGATGAGCAGAGGGAGGGGGCTTCGGTTGCCGGAACCCAATTGAATTTTCTCGATATGTTCCCGGGCGAGATGTTTTTCCAGCCGGCTCCAACGGGTGTTGCCGTTCCAGCCCAGGCGCCGCAAGCACCAGAAGTCGATGGCACCCCGACTCGGCGAGGGCGTGACCAAGGGCGCGCCGAACAGCAGGTGCGCCAGGTATACGGCATGGGAGACGTGGCCCACCAGATGCCAGGTCTTCACGAGGTTCGTGAAGTCCTGCCGCTCACTGCTGCTGAGGCGGCTGATCAGGCAGGCGATCTCAAACAGGTCCCGGAAGAGCGGAGAGTCGACCGGATCGTTCAGGGCGTGAATGCAGATGTGGAAGAGGTTGCAAACCGGATCAAGTACGCTGACCTTTTCCATGCCGCCTATTTGTTTCTGAATGCGGCGATCCCAGATCGTCTGGATGATATCGACCCGCAAGGGGGGCGTGGAGAGATTTCGGTGGAGTTCAATGGCCAGGCTATGGGCACTGTCCGTCATGGGGGCGATGTGATGGTGCTGGGCGAGGCCCTGGCCGAGTTTGAAGCCGGCCTCCTCAAGATAGCCGCGGGCCAGATCCAGTTGATCGGGGGCGCGAATGAGCAGGTCTACATCGACCAGGGGCCGTTCCGCTGCCTCTTGGTAGAGCGTCCAGCTGAGCATGCCGCCTTTCAACACGGCGTAGTCGACCCGCCCGTCCAGGAGGTCAATAATGCGCCGGACGGCCGAGGCGCGAATCAGGGCTTCACGGGCCTCCATGGCGTATTGGCGTTGCAGTTCGTCGACAACGTCCTTCGGCATGCGCTCGAGTTGCGAAGTGGTCAGCCGGGAGCCGAGATAGGGTCCGATGCGGTGCTGGTCCACGATATCCATCCATTGATTCCAATCGACTTCATCGTGATGTACATCGATGGCGGGTCCCGGCAGGGACTGCGTCTGGGCTAAAAAGCGCGCGAGGATCCGCACCTCGGGTGAAAGCCGGATCATAACTGGGGTTCCCCCATAAGTTTACGAATGGCTGTTTCGGCAAAATCCTGATGGGCGTACTCGATCATGTACGCGGGTTTTTCGGAGAAGCGACTGATGGCATCGAGGGTGCGTTCGTCGCGTTCCAGGCCGCCAAAGGTTTGCTGGACCATAGAGAGGGCTATGATCTCGGGCAAAACCTGTCGGGTCTGGTTTATCCCGTCGTGGGCGTAGTTCGGGAGAACGACCAGTTTCAGATCCTTGTACGTGAAAGACGCATTGCCCCCCACGGTTGGCGTGTAATAGCGGACCTCACCGCGCACCGCATCCTGGTAGGTCGCCGCTTCGGGAACGAAATCGAAGGCACCTGATTTCAGGGTGATGGCTTTGGGGAACGCGTGCAGGTCCAGCGTGTCCAGGTGTATGAAGATCAGGTCATCGCCCAGGTACTCGAATCCCCTGCGGGTCAGAAAGTGGCATAAGGTCGATTTCCCCGAGCCCCGTTCAGCGGGGAGGAGCAGGCCTTTCCCGTTGATTCGCAGGGCGGCGGCATGAAAGACCGCGTATTCGACGCACATACGCGCGCAATAGTGGGCAAATATCTTTTCAATGACCGGGGGGCCTTCCTCGGGTCGCTCAATCCTGAAGACGGGCATCTCGTCGGCCAGGACCCGGAGGGCCCCATTGCGCAGTTCTTCCGCATCAAGGAGTACGGAGTACCGCGGCTTTTCGACCAGGTCGACGCGCGCGAGCGAGAAGACCGTGTCCATAAACGGGCGCACGGGGGAACCGGCCGAGGTCTGCACAACGACCTCCGGACCGATCTGCCAGGCTAGCGGGTCCTCTGCCACGCCAAGACCCTAGCGATATTGTCAACAGAAAGCGAGCGCAGGAAAGGAAAGTCGGGATCGGGAATGCCCGGCCAGGGACGCAGGAATTCCCCGATCAGGAACCGGAAGACGCCGCGCGTGCTTCCTGTGGCGTCAGGGTGGTCACCAGCGGTACGCCTGTACCGATCAGGGTGCTGATGCGAATAAACGAACGGCGCTGCACGCGGCGGTCCATCAGGCTTGGGGTTGCCGTGGGCTGGCTTGGTATGTCTGGGCGATCTGGCTTCATCCTACTGCCAAATGTACCGGCCCATTTGGAGGCTGTAAAGTCCTATACCGGCGGCGAGTTAGCCCTTTTTTCTCGATTTAACGATTTTCGGGCCTCTTGTTGCCCTATCGGGGGATGCCCGGGACCTGCCCGTTTTTTGATCGGGTGTGCTTTCCGGCTCGATCGTGTTAGATTAGGGCGTTTTAGACATGCACGTATGCGTATGAATTACCTGCTTAATATCCTGATTGCGTCCTGGAATGTGCTGAGCCTGATGGCGCCTTTCCTGCTCATGGGTTTTTTTGTTGCCGGGCTTTTGTCGGTGTACCTGCCGGTCTCATTTGTCCAGCGGCACCTGGGTCGACCGGGGGCCCTCCAGGTGTTTAAGGCCGCTTTGCTCGGGGTACCCCTTCCGCTTTGTTCCTGTTCTGTTATCCCGGTGGCCGCTTCGCTGCGCAGGCAGGGGGCCGAACGGGGGGCCACGGCATCCTTTCTCACTACAACCCCACAAACCGGCGTGGATTCCATCCTCGCGACGGCCGCCGTCCTGGGGGGCGTCTTCACCCTGTTTCGCGTCCTGATGGCCCTCGTCACCGGGATCATCATCGGGCTCGTCATGGATCGCCTCGGCTCGGCGGCAGAGGTGGACGACGAGGCCGCAAGTGGATCGAAGACCCCCTCGCCTGCGCGCAACTGGCGACAGGTCTGGTCCTATGGTTTTGTTAAGCTTCCCCGGGACATCGGGAATGCCCTCTTGCTTGGCGTCCTGGTTTCCGGCTTTCTCTCGGTCTGGGTTCCAGAAGATTTTTTTGCCGGATGGGCAGGGCAGGGCATCGTTTCTTACCTGGTGGTGATGGCGATCGGCATTCCGCTGTACGTGTGTTCGACCGGCAGCATTCCGATTGCCCTTTCGCTCCTGCATCTCGGCTTCTCACCCGGAGCGGCACTGGTGTTCCTGGTCACGGGGCCTGCGACCAATGCCGCCACGTTTACGACCTTGTCCAAGTTCCTGGGCCGAAATTCAACCTTTGTCTACCTCGCGGTCCTTGCGGTGACGTCGTTGCTTGGGGGCCTGCTGTTTGATCGGTATGTCACGGTTCCTCTGCCGGACGTGGCTGAGCATCTGCACGGGGAAGGGCTAAGGGTCTGGCATTACTCCAGTGGCGTGCTGATGCTTGGAATAATCACGGCAGCACGATGGCCGAAGACCCGGCGAATAGCTCCCGTCTGAAGGCGCGGGCAGTCGGCCTAGTTGTCTTCCTTGAGGCGGTCGAGGGCCTCCTGATAGAAGGGATCAACGTTAACACCGGGAAAGTCGCGTTTAAACTTGCGCCAGTAGTTGATTTGCTCGGCCAGGGGCTTTGCCTCGAAGTCCGGGTCGGCCAGGACTTCGGCAAGCCTCGCCCTTCCGGTTTCGTCGCTGACTGTATCGTCCCCTTCCCGGTCCATGCGCAGGCGTTCGGCTTTGCGAATGAGCTGCGCATTGTAGGCGTGCTTGTCCTGCATCCTGATCTTGCTCACCTTGCCGTCTTGAAGTTCGACCTGGCCGCGCGGATAGACGAGAACCTCCAGCTTGCCCCGGTACACCTGACCGGTTGGTTTCCCGTAGGCCTTCTTGACCTTGTCATACCCATCACCGATCTGCACGGAATCGCCCGCGGAACCCGTTCGTTCATTGATGCTCAAACCAAACGGGTTAAAGGGCACTTTTACGGTTTTGGGTCCTTCATCCGCACGAATCGCTAGTGCGACGGTTAGACCGGCAACAACGCTGAAAATATGGAGCTTCATCCTGAATTCCTCGGTTTGTTCCAGCCAATCTAGCACAACATTTTCCAATTCACAATTGCATCGTTGCGTAATGCGTGCGTTCTTCCTGCCGGTGGATTTCGGTCCAGCCCAGTGCTTCCGCCATCCAATGAGATACCTCATCCGCACAGGCATTGAGGTCTGTGATGTAATAATGCCAACCCGAACGGCGGATCATCAGGTCGTCCAGGTGGACCGGCCATTCGCCGTGGCAATAGTGCTGTACGGCTTCCCGGCTGGGTGGACAGGGGATCACTCCGCTGAAAGCCGCATCCGAAGGCGTTGCCAATAAGGGTTCCTCTCCGGTTCGACAGCCATGGGCGTCCAGGCCGAGCCGACGGGCGAGTCGGTCTACCGCCTGCTCGGCCATCAGCCGGTAGGTCGTCAGCTTGCCGCCCGTAACATCCATCCATCCGTTGGCCTGGAGGATGATTTCGTGTTTTCGGCTGATGTCAGATGGATTGCCATTTCGTTTGGCGATAAGGGGTCGCAGTCCCGCCCAGGAGCTGAGTACGTCACCCGGTACCAGGTCCGTTCCTGGAAAATGTTCATTGGCTACCGCGAGCACATAGGCGATGTCTTCTTCGGTGCAGCGGGGCCTGTCGAGTGGACCGGTATAGTCCGTATCGGTCGTGCCGATGTATACCCGCTCGCCCCAGGGGATGGCAAACAGGATGCGTTTATCCTTCGGCATGACCACCGCGTCGGGCAGGGGCAGTCTCGTGCGCCGGATCACGATGTGAATGCCCTTGGTTGGCCGAATGCGGGACTGGCTATGCGGCAGGCGATCCGACCAGGGTCCGGTTGCATTGACGATGCTTCGTGCGCGTACGGTGAACGAACGCCCGGCCAGGGTGTCCGTGAGGGTTACCTTCCAGGTGCCGTCCCCCGGGCACGCCGAATCAAAGCGACAGTAGTTGAGCACCTGTGCTCCGTTCCGCGCACCGGACTTCAGGGTATCGAGAACCAGTCGAGCATCATTCGTCATCGCGTCGTAATAGCGAACCGCACCGGTGAGGTGGTCCCTTTTCAGTGCAGGGATCCTGCTCAGCGTTTTTTCCGCACTCCAGGTCTCGGAGGGGCCGAGGTTGCTTCCGCCGCACAGCCTGTCGTAGATCTTGACCCCGATGGATAGTTTCCAGCGTGGCCAGGTGGGGCCTTTACGCGTGGGGAAGATGAATGGCAAAGGCGTAGCGAGGTGGGGTGCGATGCGGTGCAGGACCTTTTTTTCACGGCTTGCCTCGCGTACAAGGCCGATGCGTCCCTGGGCGAGGTAGCGGAGACCCCCGTGTAAGAGGCGGCTGGAGCGGCTGCTCGTGCCGTAGGCGAAATCGTATTGTTCGACCAGCGCGGTACGCATTCCGCGCATGGCGGCATCCCGGCAGATCCCCGCACCCACGATACCACCCCCGATAATCAGCACATCCAGGCCTGGTTCAGCCTGTAGCGAGGCGTATCGGTTTTCGTCTGGCATTTGAACTTCTCACCATCCCCTCTTCAGGGTATGCCATGGGATATGACACGTTTCAGGCCATGTATTGATCTGCACCAGGGAAAAGTAAAGCAGATTGTCGGAGGCAGCCTGGACCTTGATGGGCACAGCTTGAAAACCAATTTTGTCAGTGACCGGTCGGCGTCCTTCTACGCGGAACTTTACCGGGATGACCAGATGGATGGTGGACACGTCATCAAGCTTGGAGCGGGCAATGATGCCGCTGCGCGTGATGCCCTTGCGACCTGGCCGGGAGGCCTGCAGATCGGTGGCGGGATTACAGGCGAGAATGCCGCCGGGTGGTTAAGCGCGGGTGCATCCCAGGTGATTGTCACTTCGTACCTGTTTGAGGATGCCCGCTTTATTGAGAAGCGCCTGCACGAACTGGTTGCCGAGATCGGCCGCGAACACCTGGTGATCGACTTAAGTTGCCGTCGCCTGGAGAATGGATGGGTTGTCGCGATGAATCGCTGGCAAACCCTGACCGATTTGCCCCTCAGCTTGGATCTCCTCGACGAGCTTGCTGGATCCTGTGCGGAATTCCTCATCCATGCGGCCGATGTTGAAGGGAAATGCCAGGGGATCGATGAAGACCTGGTGCGCATGCTGGGTTCCTGGGGGCACCGCCCACTGGTCTATGCGGGTGGGGTCCGGGGGATGGCGGACCTGCATCGGATTGAAGCGCTCAGCAAAGGCCGGATGGATTGCTCGGTTGGCAGTGCCCTGGACCTCTTTGGAGGAACCCTCATGCGTTATGCCGATTGCGTTGCATTCAACCAGCGATAGCTTTTCCTGCATGTACAAAACGTCCGGTTTCCCGGGGCCATTTATTTCCCATGGGGCGTTTGGCGGCGGACGGCCCCTTGCAGGGGGTGCTAGTCCCGTACCTCGAGAAAGCCCTGGAGCTTCCGCAGGCGCGTGGGGTGGCGCATTTTCCGCAAGGCTTTCGCTTCGATCTGGCGGATACGTTCACGCGTAACGTTGAATTTACGCCCCACCTCCTCCAGTGTGCGCGAATAGCCATCCTGCAGGCCGAAGCGCAAAGTCAGCACTTCCTGCTCGCGGTCGGTCAGGGTGTGCAACACGTCCCTCAAGCGTTCCTTGAGCAGGCTGTAAGCGGTCATCTCAGAGGGATTGTCGGCGGACTTATCCTCGATGAAGTCTCCAAAATTGGTATCTTCGCTGTCACCGATGGGGCTTTGCAGGGAAATGGGTTGCTGGGCAATTTTTAGAATGGCCCGTACGCGTTCAACCGGCAAGGTCATTTCTTCCGCGATCTCTTCCGGGGTCGGCTCTCGTCCGAGCTCCTGCACCAGTTGCTTCTGCATGCGCATCAGCTTGTTGATCGTTTCGATCATGTGCACGGGGATTCGGATGGTCCGGGCCTGGTCGGCTATCGAGCGGGTGATGGCCTGGCGAATCCACCACGTGGCATAGGTGCTGAACTTGTAGCCGCGGCGGTATTCAAACTTCTCCACCGCCTTCATGAGTCCCATGTTTCCTTCCTGGATCAGGTCGAGGAAGGAGAGGCCGCGGTTGGTGTACTTCTTGGCGATGCTGATCACGAGGCGAAGGTTTGCCTCGACCATCTCGGTCTTGGCTTTCAGGCCTTTACGCATCCAGCTTTTCAGGTTTTTGTAGTAGATGTCAAAGTCATCGGCCGTGAGCCGCTGAATCGTCTCAATCTCTTTGATCGCTACCTCAGCTTTTTGTTTATTTTCAGCTGCTTTTTTCGATTTTCGATTCGCGTTGGAATTCAGCGTGCGCCGGGCCTTGAGAAAGTCGGTATAGTAGCGGTCGGCAACTTCAACGATATCTTCGACGGCCTTTTGCTTGTAATAAAGTTTTTCAAAGTGACCGGCCATGCGGTTGCGTGCCTGGTCAAAGGATCTTTGCTTTTTGGCGCGCGTGGCCTTATTCATGCGTGCGCTCTGGAGTTCCTTGAATTTTTCACCCTGCGCGTTGTGGCCCCGGTCGATCGCGGTGCGCACGCGGGGAAGGGCCTTGAAATACTTTTCGCGGCTTTCCACGTGTTTATCCGAGATGACCCGGTCAAAACGTTCTTTACCCTCTTCCAGGCGTTCCAGCAACCCGATGTAGGCTTCGGTTGCACAGCCCAGGCCGTTAAAAAGTTTCTTGGTGTGGATTTCCGCTTCTTCAATACGTTTGGAAATCTCGACTTCCTGCTCCCGGGTCAGCAAGGGCACCTGGCCCATCTGCTTAAGGTACATGCGAACCGGGTCGTCCAGGACGTCCATTTTCTCGGACTGCCGGGTCAGTATTTCCCGCTCCTGTTTGACCTTAAACTTGTCGACATCCTTATCTTCGATGACGTTAATCTTCATCCCTTTGAGCAGAATGACGACCGCATCAAATTCGCTGACGTCCGTTTTGGCTTCAGGGATCTTGACCCGGATGTCGCCATGCGTGATATAGCCCTCTGTGCCGCCCTGGTGGATCAGTTTGTTTAGGCGCGTGTTATGCGCTTCGCGATCGGTGGCGCTGCGGGGCTGCGTTTCCGTTCGCGCGGCGACGGCATCCCCTTTCCTGCGAGCCTTCCTGGCCGGGGCCTTCTTGCCACGGGCCTTCTTGGCGGGGGCCTTCTTGCCGCGGGTTTTCTTGGCGGGGGCCTTCTTGCCGCGGGCC
>JAYGFS010000574.1:0-2076 GCA_046581765.1 Verrucomicrobiota bacterium | reverse complement strand
CTGTTGCAAGCATTCTTGTTATTTTTGTGTTACTTTCTAGGAGTCGATCTGACCGGGACACCCTGGAAAAGACTTTTCGCAGGCTCCACCACCACCATCTACCGCAAACCCGAAGCAAAGGGCTGGGGTGAGACTTGGGGCGACCGGCTGGTCAAGTTGATCAGCGAGAAACCCTGATCCCGCACCCTGATGCGGGGAACCCTCTCATCACGGCTTGGGGCGAGCAAGGAGCCAGTCGACTACTTGTTCGCTGAACTCGGAGGAGTTCCCTGCTGAGTGGAAGGAGGGGGAGTGGGATCCGCCGTTAATGCTCCACAACTCCACAGCGCCACCCGGAGGACACGAACTGAAGGAGGTGACAGTGGTATCGATGCCGTTGACACCAAGGTCAAGATCCATCGATGGCGTGCGTTCCGTTACAGGCCTTCCACATCCGTTAGCGCGAGCCCAACTCAGAACAGTCTCCATTGCGCTGGGAATGTTTCTGCCGGCGAATAGTCCTCCGTAATAACTGACAACAGAATCGGCGGTGCCGTGGATCTGTAGGATGTTAACAGGTTGCGACGGTCTGCAGGAACGCGGGTTAAAGAACGTGGCGCCTGCCAAGCTCGCAATTCCAGCTATCATCTCTGGATGCTCGCAGGCCATACGGTAGGACATGAATCCTCCATTGGAATGTCCGACCAGGTAAATGCGTTTCGGGTCGACATGGCGCGTTTTGATCAGAGTGGTAATCAAAGAACGCAGAAAGGCCACATCGTCTACTTCTGAACCTTGGAAATTACAGCAGGCATCGGTCGCATTCCAGAAATGCCTTGATCCATCCTGCTGCCGAGTCCCAACAGGAACTGCATAGAGGAAACCTCGCGTCTCGGCCTGTTGGTAGAGTCGCATGCGGTTTTCGACACCGGAGGGATTGGAACCGAAACCATGAAGCAGAACAAACAGGGGCAACCGTTTTGCGCCGTCGTAAGCGGGAGGAATCACGACTGGAACGGCACGTGGATGAGGGTTACGCAATCGAAAGAACTCGGACTCAGTCCCGGGGGTTATCCTGAAGGGACTCCGACTACTAGGAAAGGAGCGCCAGGATCCGGTAAGGGAGTTAGAGCGTTCTAGCGTGCCTTCTCCTTCCCAGCTAACCGAGAGTTCTCTGCCATCACGCATGAATTCCAGATCCGGATCAAAGGGTGGCTGCACCGATATCCTGACCGATAAAGCCGCGTCGTCGCTAACTACTACCCCTTGTGAGTTCGAGACCTCCACGCTGTAGAGTCCAGCGTCGGCAGCCTGAATCCCTTGTAGATCAAGGAAGGGCCGTGATGCCCGTGGTAAATCTTTCCCGCCGGAACGCCACTGATAGGTGAGCCGTCCTTCCCCAGTGGCACCGACGGTTAGGCGTATAGAAGAGCCCTCGTTTGCGGTTTGGCTGGCCGGCTGCGCGGTAATTACGGGTTGGCCGCCCGAGGTGATGGAAAGAGCGTTGGTGAGAGACCAGATTATGCCAAGCAGAACTGAGAGACGGCTAGGTGGCGGCATGAAGTGGAGCGGCTTTCCATCTGAAATCGTCCTCATTGCCAGGGCTCTCATTACGTCATTCTAAGAAAGTCCATCGCCGGCAAGCCATTGCAAAATGTGCTAGCTTTGTAAGACCACCCTGCACCTTAGCGGGGTGCACCGCACCCTGTTTCCTGCACCCTGATGCGGTGGGCTCCGGTGCTGCTTCCCCTGCCTCCGGACGTGTGGTAGGGCTGGGGCATCATGAGATCGCTTCAAGCCCTTCTTGCGCTCTTTGCCTGTGCAGTCCTGCCCCTCCACGCTGCTGGCATAGACGACCTGACGTGGACCACGACAGGCGGCGAGGTCATCATCACCGATTGTGATGAAGCAGCCACTGGGGAACTGGCGATCCCCGATACCATTGGAGGTTTTCCTGTCACCAGCATCGGAAACAATGCCTTTCAGCACTGCAGCAGCCTGACGAGCATCACGATTCCTGAGGGTGTCACCAGCATCGGGATAGCGACCTTTGCCAACTGCAGCAGCCTGACCAGCATCACGATCCCTGAGGGCGTC
>JAYGFS010000545.1:0-14434 GCA_046581765.1 Verrucomicrobiota bacterium | reverse complement strand
TGTGAAAACGGTGAACTGGTGTGCCTGGGAAGCGTGAGTAGTGCCCTGGGCCCCGCCCCTGGCCCGGGTCCTACTCAAAAACCCTGACCGTCTTCGCGGTCTTTACCGGGTACCATTCGTCGATCTTTTTCACCAGCTGCTCCACCCGTTCGGGATGGTCGCCAGCAAGGTTCGTCGTCTCATGCGGATCGGCCAGGAGGTCAAACAATTGGGGCCGCTTCTCCGTTCGCGGATGGGTTGACTGGTACCTGCTGACTTTTCCATCGTAGGTCAGCAACAGTTTCCATTTTCCCTCGATACACCAGCGGTAGAGCAGGGTGGCTTCGTGGTTGTCCAGATCGAGTATGTCGTGTGCGCAACCTTCTCCGAAGACGATATTGCGCGCGAGTTTTTCCCCATCGCGAAGGACCGGCATCAGGTCAAGTCCCGGCAGGGTCTGGGGAATCTTCGCACCGGCAGCACTCAGCATGGTGGGCACCAGGTCAATACTGCTGATGAGGTCTGCATAGTTGCCCGGCTTGATCGTGCCGGGCCAGTTGAACATAATGGGTGTTCGCGTTCCCCCTTCATAGGGCGTCTGTTTTGAGCGGGGGCCATAACCATTTCGGCTCGGGTGCTGGATCCACCCGTTGTCCGTGACATACACGATGAGCGTGTTCTCGCGCAGCTTCTTCTGGTCAAGATAGCTGGTCAGCTCGCCGCAGGTCTCATCAAACCAGTCGCACATGGCGTAGTACTTGGCCTCAAACGGTGAACGGCCCTGGACGGTGTATTTCTTGAGCAGCCGTTCCGGTGGCCGGTGCGGGGTGTGCGGCATAAAGGGTGCGTACCAGATGAAAAAGGGCTTATCCTCGTTCACCGCATGGTTGATGAAATCAAAAACGGGCTTCATTCCCTCGCGGCCAATCTTTAAGCCGTCGTCGCCGTGTCGACCACCTTTTTGCGGGAAGCCGCGGGTCATGCCGTGCGTGAATCCACCCCGGCTGTAGTGGCCTTCCCACCATTTGCCGCTTTGGTGGCTAAGGTAAGTCCTTTCGCCCAGGAGCTTTGGCAGGGTGGGGTGTTGGTCAATCTTTGCGATCAAGGCACTGCGCAGCTGGGGCGTTCTGAGCTTGGGGTCGTTTCCGGTTACCCCATGCTGGGAAGCATATAGGCCGGTGACCAGGGTCATCAAGGAAGGCCGGCATAAGGCGGTCGGGACATACCCGCGGGTAAAGGTTGCGCTTTCAGCGGCGAGTTTATCCAGGTGGGGTGTCTGGATTATCTCGTGTCCCATAAAACCGTAATCGGTCCAGGATTGATCATCCGAGATAATCAACACGATATTTGGCTGTCGAGCCGCATGGGCCAGGCTGTCCAGGATCAGCACGAAAATAAGGATGGCAAGTGGCTTCATTTTTCTCCTCAAGGTCTCGATACAATACGCAGTTCTTATCAGGATTTTGACTCCTGGGTACAGGGAAATTTCGTGGGCTGGTCATTCCGGACTGGCAATTTAGCGATCCTCGCCTAGCCTTCCGCTTGCTCGCCATGCCCGAAGAAGCAAAAGACCACAAATTTGGCACCTTTGGCGGTGTCTTTACCCCTTGCACCATGACCATCCTGGGGGTGATCCTTTTCCTGCGCTTTGGCCAGGTCGTTGGCCAGGCCGGGGTCATCCATGCGGTGATCATCGTACTGATCGCCAAACTCATCACTACGCTCACAACTTTTTCCCTGTCCGCGATCGCCACCAACACCCGGGTGAGGGGCGGTGGGGCGTATTACCTGATCAGTCGCAGCCTGGGCGTCGAGTTCGGGGGGTCCATCGGTGTGGTCTTTTTCCTCGCCCAGGCCGTTTCCGTGGCCATGTATGTGATCGGTTTTACCGAGGCCTTTCTCGTGGCCTTTCCCGGGCATGGTTTCACCTTCATGGGTGTATCGACCTGTATGAATGTGCTCGTATTTGCCTGCGTGTTTATTGGCGCGGGATGGACGATCAAGATTCAATACGGGATCCTCGCCGTACTGCTGTTGTCCATCCTGGCCGTTGTGGGGGGTGCCATTCCCCAGATGTCCATGGACACGCTGCAATCGAATCTCTCTCCGCATTACCTGAGCGGGGCGGGTTTCTTCACCATGTTTGCGCTCTTTTTCCCCGCAGTCACCGGGATCATGGCCGGAGCCAACATGAGTGGTGATCTGCGCGATCCAGGCAAGGCGATTCCCCGTGGGACCTTGTGGGCCATTGCTTTTACCGGAATAATATACCTCGCCTTGATCTTCGTGCTGGCGGCGGTACGAACGGCGGAGGATCTCCAGGCGAATAACCTGATTATGGAATCAATATCCCTGTCACCCGCGATGGTGTACACCGGGATTTTTGCCGCCACCCTGTCTTCCGCGTTGGCTTCCATGATGGGGGCACCGCGCATTCTCCAGGCCTTTGCCCGGGATCGCATCATCCGGTCCCTGCGACCTTTCGCAAAGACCAGCGGCAAAGCCGGTGAACCCCGCCGGGCCATTGTATTGACCTTCGTTATTGCCCAGATGAGCATCTTCTGCGGAGACCTGAATACGATCGCACCGATCATCACCATGTTTTTCATGATCACGTACGGAATGATAAACATCGCTTGCTTTTACGAGGCCATTACGAATAACCCCAGTTATCGTCCTCGTTTTCGATTGACCCATTGGACCCTTGCCCTGCTGGGAGCTGGAGGCTGTTTCCTCGTCATGTTTTTGCTCCATCCACTCTGGGCTGTGATCGCCATGGCAGCCATGGCTGGATTGTGGTGGCACATCAGCCGGATCGAGGTGAGCAAACGCTGGGGCGATGCAACCAGCGGTTTCGCCTTCGAGCGGTGCCGGCGTGCCCTGTTGCGCCTGGAAGAGGAGCGGTATCACCCGAAGAACTGGCGCCCCAGCATCCTCGCCTTCATCGGGCTTGCGGGCAGTCGCTCGCACCTGGCGGAGTACGGACACTGGATGACTGCGGGTCATGGCATTCTTTCCCTTGCACAAGTCATTACCGGCGAACTCGAGACCCGGGTGCAGCGCTTGAAAATCGAGGGGGATCGCATTCGCGAATTCATCGAGGACGAAAACATTGACGCCTTTCCTGCGCTGGTAGTTGCAAGCGAGGTAACGGATGGGATGAAGTCCCTTATTCAATGTCATGGCGTGGGAGGCATTCGTCCGAATACGGTCTTGATCGGGTGGAGCGATGATGCCGAGAAGTATGCATCTTTTGGCGCCATGCTGCGCCTATGCCGGGGCCTGAATCGAAGCATTATCTGTATGCGCGGTCGACACGAGGAGATCAGCCATGGCTCCGTTCCCCGGGGACCGATTGATATCTGGTGGCGCGGCCAGCAGCACGGTCCCCTTATGTTGCTCTTGGCGCACTTGCTTGTACAAAATCAGGAATGGCGGAATCGCAAAATCCGGCTTTTACGCGTGGTCAGTTCCGAACAGGACCAGGCGGATGCCAAGGAACGCTTGTTGCAACTGGCGAAAGAATCCCGGATTTCCCTGGAGGCGGAAGTGTTTGTCAGTAAAAATGTTGGGCGCAAGATTCGCAGCGTCTCCGCTGGCGCTGCCCTTGTTTTCCTGGGCTTTGATCCGCCGGTCGAAGGCCAGGAGGTGGCTTTCATGAATCGAACCAACGAATTTACTTCGGAATTGCCCAACGTCGCGCTGGTTTCAAGCGCGGGCGGCATATCCCTGTATGCATAGCCTGGCTGGGTTCGCTCGCGGACAACGCTTACTGCGGTTCTTGCGGGTCATTCATGTAGCGAGCAATCAGTTCGTCCACCCGGCCTTGAACCATCTCGCTACGTTTCGTCTCATCGTTGCCCATTATCTGTTCAAGTTTACCGAGGTCCTTGCGCATCCGGTCGATATGTTTGCGGCGTTCCTCCTGCCGGCCTTTGAATATCTCTGTGACATATTGTTCGACCTGTCCCCGCACGACCGCACGGTCGGCATCGTTACCGGCCGCGCGATAAGCCTCACCTAGCTTCAGGAATTTTCCGTGAATGTCTTCCCTGTTTTTCCGCCTGACTTCCAAAACCTCGGCGCTGGGTTGATTGTCGGGCCCGGGACCATTGCGCGTCATGAAGTGTCGCATCATTTCCCTTCGCCGGTCTTCCGGAAGGCGATCCATCATCTGGCCGACCTCCGGGAAATCCTTGAAACGATCCTTGAACCGGCCCTGGTTGAGGCGTTGTCCCAGTCGGTCCCGGAAAGCGGAAGGATCCTCGTTCTTCAGTCGTTGCAGGTCCCTAAAGGCTGCAGGGTCATTGTCTTTCAGGCGATGCATGTACGCATCGAGGGGTCGGCGTCCCTTGTTCAGGCCGTCGCCGGGAACATGAAAAGCCGGGCCATGTTCACCACCCCCAGGCCGCATGCCGGGACCGGGTCGCGGGTTTGGGCGCTCCTTGGGGGGCTGCTTCGGGCGCTCCTTGGGGCGCGGGTTGGGGCGCTCCTTGTGGGGCGGGTTGAGGCGCGGGTTGGGGGGGTCGTCCTGGGCAACGACCGTTCCCGCGATGAAAAGGCTGCCGAGGAGGAGGATATATCGCGGGTGAAATTTCATATCTGGGACTCCAACTCCAACAGTTCCCTGGCCATATAATCCAGGTCGTCGGAAACCGGTTCGCCCCAGAAGTTGTCACCGAAGAGCTCGTCGCTGACTTGGGATATCTTCGCTTCGAGCACGCTGAATTCCTGGTCAATTTCGTCGCCCACCAATGCGGCCAGCTCGACTACCGGATCTTCAAAAACAGGCAGGGGTGGTGTTTCCGCCACGACCGGTGCATCGGGCAGACCCCATTGTTTATGTAGGGCTACACCGACAGCAAGAAGCAGGACAATCGCCGCGGCGAGGGCCAGCATGGGGGCAAAGTAGACGGAAGCCCTTGTCCGCTCTGCCGGGGTGCCGGTGCGGGCGGCTTCCTTGATTCGCTCGATAGTAAGCTCGCTCACGTGAAGATCCTCCGGACTGAGGGAGGCCGCCTGAATGATGGCATCGTAGTCCGCTGCCAACTGTTGAGCCTCCACATCGCTCGACAGGTGGGCATCCAGTTCGCGTTGCTCCCGGTCACCCAGTTCGCCGCTTTGACGCAGCAGGATGTATTGTTCAAGTTGTTCGTTGTTCATAGAAATTTCCTGTCATTAAAGTCTTCATGGTCTTCTTTCAAGTCCTGGCGCAAATGATTGAGCGCATACTGCATTCGGCCAAGGGCGGTGTTGATGGAGCATTCCATGACCACCGCGATTTCCTTGAAGGGCACTTGCCCCTCGGTTCGCAAGAGAAAAACTTCCCGTTGTTCTGCAGGCAAGCGATCCACCGCTGCGCGAATACGCTGACCCAGTTCGTGCCCCTCGGCAATGCGAACCGGATCCAGTCCTGCTGCTGCAGTCCGGTCCTCGATGCCCAATTCTCCTTCGGCCTGGCTATGAATGCTGGCGACGGGCTTTTTCTTGCGGGCACGATCAATAATGTGGTTGTGGGTGATGCGGAACATCCAGCTGAGGAATTTTTGATCCTTGTAGCTGTCGAAGCTTCGAATCGCCTTAAACCACACCTCTTGAAATATCTCTTCAGCATCACCATTGTTCTCAATCATTCGCAGGATGTACCCAAAGAGCGGGCGCCTGTAGTGCTCGACCAACTTGCCCAGGGCGTTTACATCGCCGCTTCTATACTGATCCAGCCACAGCTTTTCAGGGGCATCTGTCTCGTTCTCATCAGGCATAACGGTTGTTTGGGGGCATTATTGTGATAATTTCTCTATTTTTATACAAAATTTCCCCCTATCGGCATAAATGCGTTGCCGGACAGCTATAGCCGCAGGTTTTCAACTGCTCCAGCGTTCTCCGACCTGCATGACGGCATATCGCTGCCCAAGGGTTTCGCATTCCTCCTGGAAGCCTTCCGGTGAAGCGGTGTTGAACGCAAACATGTCAAAATGGCAGGGAATGACCACCCCCGCCGCGATTTCCTCGGCAAGTTCGGCTGCTTCAAGGCCATTCAGGTTGCCCGCGACACGGCGTTCCGGCAGGTGGCCGTTGATGGGCAGCATGGCGGCATCGAGGTTAAAGTGCTTGAGGCGATCAGCCAAGCCATCGTACAGCAGGGTGTCCCCGCTATGATAGATGGCAAATTCACCAAAGGTAAATACATAACCGAGGTATTTGTAGCGGCCCCGTTCATCCCGGTCGAGTTCGTTATGGGCGGCCGGTAGAGCATGGATCGTAAACACACCGGTTTCGATCGACTGGCTGGCGTCGATGGGTGTCAATCGTCCCGGGGGGACCTGCAGGCGATCTGCAGCAAAGGCCTGGTTCGCCGCGGGCACAATGACCGGCATGGCCTCATTGACCCGCATCAAGGGCTGCAGGGTTTCTGCATCGAGGTGGTCGGTATGGTTGTGGCTTGAGCTGACCACGTTGATAAAATCGAGCTTAGCCGGTTCGACAACCTGCTCGGTGATGCGCACATGCGGCTTATCCGTATCCGCATACTTTCGGGTCAGCGAATCCGAAAGGTACGGGTCGATCAGCAGGTGCTGATCCTGCCATTGAACCAGGAAGCCGCTTTGCCCAAGCCACCAGATGTGGAATTGATCCCGAAGTTCGCGGGCCGCTTGAATGTCAACCAGCAGGTCGGCGCCTTTCCGGAGCGCTTGCTTCACAAGCCCAACTCTTTTCGGACAAGGTGCGTTCCCTCCACCATGTGCCGCAACTTCTCTTTCGCCGCCCAGCGCGCGGTCTGGCTCAGTCCACAATCCGGGGCAAGGGAGAGACGCTCGGCGGGAGCGAATGCGAGGCAGCGTTTGATTCGCTCAACGATATCCTCCACGCTTTCGATATAATAACTTTTCACGTCGATAATTCCCACCGCGGCATCTTTGGTCTGGGTAATCTGCTCAAGAATTTCCAGTTCCGCAAACTCTCGCCCGGCCATCTCCACGTGAATTTCGTCTACATGCATATCCAGGAACGCGGGAAACATGGGTGCATACTTGCGCAATCCAACAGCATGGCCCTTGAAATTCCCGAAACACAGATGCGTGGACAAGCGGCATTTCCCAACAAGAGGCTCGACCGTTCGGTTGAAGATTTCCACGAAACGAAGGGGATCCGCGCGATGGGCGTAACAACTCATGGAGGGTTCATCGACAGTAATTTCCCTGCACCCGGCCCCAACCAGGTCTTCCAATTCCTTACGCACCAGGGGAAGCAGGGCCTCGGTAATGGCATACCGATCGGCATAGGTCGCGTTGGGAAGGAGTCGCCCACTCAGGGTATAGGGCCCCGGAACGCTTGCTTTTAGCACCGGGCCTGCGGGGGCGAGTCGTTGCAGGCGCTGAAACTCCTCGACGGCACCGAATCCATCAGGAGCACTGAGGATGTCGATGATCTTGTGTTTCCCCCGCTGGTCGTGTGCGGGAGGGCCCCACATCCGTGGTGCGCGGTCCTCCATGCTCAGGCCCCGAAGAAAGCCATAGAAAGAAAGGTTGAAATCGAAGCGGGTCTGCTCGCCATCGGTGATAACATCAAGTCCCGCGGCGACTTGATCGTGGATCGCGTTAACCACCGCGTCATCCTGCATTTCCGTGATGTCGGCAGCCCCAAATTGATCCAGGTGTTGAGCGGAAAATTCAAGCCATCCGGGGAAGGGATAACTGCCGACGACCGTGGTGCGTAATGGTTGATCTTGCATACTCAGGTTATGTGGATTAATTCATTTTATGTCAAATCATGAACGCATGCTTCATCTACATGACCGCGGGGACAACCGAAGAGGCCCAAGCCATCGGTAAAGCCCTGGTGGAAGAAAATTTAGCCGCCTGTGTAAATATCATGGACGGCATGCAGTCGATCTATCGCTGGGAGGGCCAGGTCTGCGAAGCGCAGGAGGTGGTGCTCATTGCCAAGACTCGTTCCGACCAAGTGGGACCCTTGATTGACCGGGTGAAAGAATTGCACACGTACGAGTGTCCCTGTGTGCTCGCCTTGCCGATCCTGGAGGGGAACCCCGCGTACCTGGAATGGATCATCAACGGCGGCGGATCCTGAAGTCACCGGGGTGAGGTGGTGATGTCGTACACCGTGCTGATGCCCGGTCCGGTTACATAGGCGTTCACAAGGTTGCGCATTCCCGCGATATGTTCGAGTGCCTCGTCGTCCACATTCGCACCCGCTTCAACAAAGAGGGTTTCGAGTTTCTGCATGTGTGAAATTGTGAACAGGCCCTGGTTATCATATTTACCCGGGCCGATGTACAAATGCCTGAGATTGGGCATCCGCGAAATATGAGACAGCCCCGTATTGGTTAAACGATTCGATTTTGCGAGATGCAGGGACACCAGTTGGCCCAGCGTAGCAATCAATTGGAACTGTTGATCATCCATGTCCTGTGCTTCCAACAGTAAACCGGTGAGTGCAGGCATATGGGTCAACTCCTCCAAGCCTCCGTTTTGCAGGGCAAAACTGGATAAGGCCAACCAGTTGAGGCCCTCGCATGCACGGAGGTGACGGATCCCTTTTCTACTGATGCTCGTCTCCAGAAGATTCAGGCCCTGGAGCTTTTTGATGGCTGGCAGATAGGTCATTCCTTCATCAGAGATTCGGGTTCCCGACAAGTCGATGATCGATAGGTCTTTTATAAACTGCAGGTACTTCAAGCCATGATTGGTGATGGACGTTCGCCGCAGGCTGATAAAGTCCGTCTGGAGATACTTCGCCATTTCCCTCAACGTGGTGTCATCCAGATCTTTTACGGACCCCACGCGCGGCATGATTTTGATGTCCCCGAAGTAGTTGAGGTCATTCAGATGGGTAAAGGGGTTGTGCTCATCCTTGACGGCAGCCAGCGCGCTGTTTTGCTCAACGATTTCATACTTCACGACGCCGTTGTATGTTTCGGTCGCCTCGATATAGGCACTCTTGCGAAAGCCGATGTCCATCCATGCGTAGACAATGCCAACGAGGGTGGCCAAGGCGACGATCCAAAGAATCCAGTTTTTATGCCGGGGCGATTTCATAGCTTGGTAGGTGGAAAACTATCATATCGCAAGATTCGGGCCTTCGCTAGGAGGAAATGATCAGCTAGCGTTCCAAGGCACCCTTTAAGATGTCTCCAAATTCCGTTTCGGAGATCACCCGGACGCCGAGGGACTTGGCTTTCGCCAGTTTCGATCCGGCTTTTTCACCCGCCAGGAGGCAATTCGTATTTGCGGAGACACTTTCGCTTGTCTTTCCGCCGTGTTGACGAATCAAGTTCGCGACTTCATCCCGCTTGTAGGCCCGCAGGGTTCCCGTAACCACGAAGGTCATCCCGGAGAAGATTGGCGAAGGGCCTTCATCTGCAGGTGCGACTGCAGCCTGCTTTCTTGCCAGGTTGACTCCCCGGACTTCGAGCCGTTGCACGAGCGCCTGCTTCTCTGGAGAGGCAAAAAAGTCCTTGATGCTTTCCGCCACAACGGGTCCCACATCGGGCAGCTTCTCCAGCATCTCAATGGAGGCTTCGGCAAGGTCCTCCAGGCTCGCAAAATGTTCCTCCAGGATCTGGGAGGATCGCTTTCCGATATGTGGAATACCGAGCCCATGAATGATCCGCCAGAGATCAGCCTGCTTGCTGGCTTCAAGTCCCTGCATGAGCCTTTCGGCCGACTTTTCCCCCATGCGTTCCAAGTTGGCCACGACCGTTCGATCAAGCGTGTACAGGTCCGATGCATCCTTCACCAAGTCGTGGTCGACCAGCATGTGGACCAATGTTTCGCCAAGCCCCTCGATATCCATGGCGCTTCGGCGGGCGAAATGGATGATGGCGTTTTTCAGTTGCGGTGGGCAAGCATCGTTGGGGCAGCGAACGGCGACCTCACCTTCGCGCTTGATCACCGGGGTCCCGCACTCGGGACACGTGGTGGGCATCGTGAAGGACTTTTCAGCCCCCGTGCGCTTCTCGTCCATGACCCGGACCACCGCGGGAATGATCTCGCCCGCTTTCTCGACAAGTACATGGTCGCCGATCCGAATATCTTTGCGCCGGATTTCGTCTTCGTTATGCAGCGTGGCCCGACTCACGGTGCTTCCAGAGATGAGCACGGGGTCCAATTCCGCGACCGGGGTGAGCACGCCTGTACGCCCGACCTGGATGGTGACATCCTGGAGGACGGTTTCCGCCTGTTCGGGTTCATACTTGTAGGCAATGGCCCAGCGGGGACTTTTGGATGTACGTCCCAAGTCCTCATATAAAGTGCGCTGATTTACCTTTACCACCGCACCATCAATTTCGAAGGGGAAATCGTGTTTACGTTTTTCCAACTCGTCCAGTTTATCCAGCACCGCCTGCATGTCGGGGACAAGCCAATGCACCGGATGGGTACGGAAGCCAAATGCCTTTACCGCAATCAACAGTTCCTCATGCGTAAGCAAATCGATGCCTTCAAGCTCCCCGACCCCGTAAAACACGGCATCCAACGGGCGCTCCGCCACGCTGCGCGGGTCGAGCAGTTTAAGCGATCCGGCACAGGCATTACGCGGATTCGCAAAGGCATCGTTCCCTTCTTCCCGACGGCGGTCATTCAATGCCTGAAACCCATCCCGGCTCATGTAGACCTCTCCGCGCAACTCGATGACCGCCGGCGGCGTCTCACTTTCCAGGACCATCGGGATGGATCGAATGGTCCGGATATTGGATGTGATGTCATCCCCGCTGTCCCCGTCCCCACGGGTTACGGCCACCGCCAGTTTGCCGTTTTCATATCGCAGGGATAAAGCAACCCCGTCGATTTTGGGTTCGACCACGTAGCTGTAGGCTTTTCCGTCGATGAGTTTCTGTACCCGTTCGTCGAATTCAAGGATCTCCTCCTTGTTGTAGCTGTTGGCCAGGCTCGCCATGGGTACGCGGTGGGTCACGGATGCAAAGCCTTCGATGGGAGCCCCACCCACGCGTTGGGTGGGGGAATCCGGCGTGATCAGTTCCGGGTGGGCTGCTTCCATGGCCTCCAACTGCCCAAGCAGTTGGTCGAACTCCCGATCGGAAATCTGCGCTCGTGCTTCAACGTAGTAGAGATGGTTGTGGTGATGCAGGGCCTTGCGGAGTTCCTCGAGTTCATTTTCTACTTCAGCCATTGGTACCATTCAGGTTTGTATTTCATCAGCACGGGCAAGATGGCGACGACGCATGCGCCCGCAACATCAAGCAACAGGTCCCATTCGTCCGAAGCCCGCCCAATGACGGATGCCTGCCGCATTTCGTCCCAGCCACCATAGCCGCTTGTGAGGAGCACGCAGAATAAGACGCAGGTCCAGGGGCGCCATTTTTCCATACCACAAAATGCGCGAAAAAACAAAAGGGAAAGCAGGGCGTAGACCCCGAAGTGAATTACCTTGTCGAAGTGGGGGAAGGGGCCGTCGGGGAGTTCCGGTCCGCTGACCCCGCTGACCATATGGATCACCAGCATCCAGCCCAGTGGCGGAATCCAGGAAATGAATTGTTCGCTCATCACCCGGTCATCCTTCACGTGGAAGAGGGGATGGACGGGAAGATGGTCCCGTGGCAAGAACCGCTCGGATGAGCCGGAATCCTGACTGGCATCCCTGCTTGTTCATCCGGCTGCCGGTGATGTTGAACATGGTACGTGCGCGCTGGATGGTTTCCCGTGCTTCAGTGACTGTCCCTGGATATCAGGCGCAAGAATTCTTCCCTTGTTTTAGCCGATTCGCGAAAACTACCTTTCATGGATGAGGTCACCATGTTGGAGTTCTGTTTTTCCACCCCACGCATCAACATGCACAAGTGTTTGGCTTCCATGACCACCCCAACACCATTGGGTTCCAGGACATCCATCAAGGTTTCGGCAATCTGGTGGGTCAGGCGTTCCTGAACTTGAAGGCGCCGGCTGAACAGGTCGGCGATCCGGGCGAGTTTGCTCACACCCATCACCTTGCCGTTCGGAATGTAGCCGATATGAATTTTCCCAAAAAAGGGCAGGAGGTGGTGTTCGCACAGGCTGTAGATTTCGATGTCCTTCACGATGATCATGTCCCTGTCATCCACCTCGAACAGGGCATCGTTTACGACCTCGTCGAGGCTTTGGGCATAGCCCTGGGTCAGGAACTCCCACGTTTTTTCCACGCGCTGGGGCGTGCGCAGAAGGCCTTCACGCTCAGGGTTTTCGCCGATCTTTACCAATAGTTCTCGAATGATTTCCTGCATGATTCGCGCCTTTCAGCATGGATGGATAGCGGCTGCCACCCTGCTTTTCAATGCAAATTGATCGCCGGAACCGGTCGCATCAAGTTCCTCCCGGAGCGGGGAGGGGGTGCTCAATCAGTCACCCATGCCGAAGGTCAGGTGTTTCAGGCCGGCTGCCTGGCAGGCATTCATCACGTCGATCACGCGTTGATGCAGGGTATCCGCCGTGGCCTGGATGGTGACAAGAGCCTTGGTGTTCTGGCTGTCGCTGGCATCCTTATACTTTTTCAGGGTTTCCACCAACCGGGGAAGATCCCGGCTCTCCTCGGTGCCATATTGCTCGTTATTCAGGAAAACCCTGCCCTCGGCATCCAGATCAATAATCTGTTCGGCCGGCATCTTGACTTCCTTGGACTGCTTGACGGTGCCGGGCAACTGAATGCCGATGTCCGACTCCGGAAGTTTCAGCGTCATGGTCACGATGAAATAGATCAGGAGCAGGAAGACAACATCGATCAGTGAGGATATCTGCAGCTCGTCGTCTGCTTCGTTCAGTTCGTCTGTCCCGTCCTCAAACATGGCGCATTATTTCCGCTCTGCAGGGTCCGTTTCGAAGGTTGCGAAGATGATTTCCGAAGCGCCCACGCTGGCGCAACCCTTCATCACGTCACGCACGTGCTCATGCCGCACTTTGGCATCTGCGCGGAGAAAGATCTTCAGGTCAGGCAACTTTAATTTCAGCTTCTTGATCTGCTCGGTCATTTCTTCGAGCTCGTACAGCTGGGTTCCCAGCCAGACTTTTCCGTCTTTATCAACGGTCACGTTCTGGCGATGGATGGGCTTCTTTTCCATGGTGGCATTGGAAGCAATCGGCACCTCGATCGCGATCTTTTCCATCTGCTTAATGTTGGAGGTAACCATGAAGAAAATAAGCAGGAGGAAGACCAGGTCGATCATGGGCGCCATGTCGACCGTGTCGTCACGAGGATTTACCGGAAGCTCCATGCTCGGTTAGACCTCCGTGTTTTTTATCGTCGCAACATTGCCTGAGACCGCACCGGTTTCGAGGGCGTTGGAGAGTTTACCGATGTACTGGCCAAGAATCGACATCGTCTCGGCAAAGTTACTTTTGAAATAGAAGTAGAACAGCATGGCCGGGATCGCGATTACCAAGCCGGTCGCCGTCGTCATCAGTGCCTCACCGATGTTTCCCGCAATCGCATCACCGCCACCAGCGGCGCCGAGGGAAAGGTTCTGGAAGGCTTTGATCATGCCGGAAACCGTACCGAGCAGTCCGAGCATCGGAGATACGGCGCCAATGTTGGACAAGTAGTTGATGGCTTTTATGTAGCGGGTCATCTGCGATCGCCCGGCTTGCTCGAAGCCCTGCTTGACGGTTTCGGGATTGATCTCGTCCGTGACAATGAGCTCAAGGCCTCCTTCGACAACCGTGGTCAGGATACTGGGATACGAGCGGCAAAGCTCCATGCAGGAATGAATGTCGCCCTCGGCCATCAACTGTTCGATCTGGGCCAGCAGGTCGGGGCGCAGCAGCTTGTCCCGGTTGAAGATCATGAAATTTCGTATCACCAGTGCAACGACGGCCACGGAACACATGCCCAGCGGTATCATGAACGGACCACCGGAAAGGATCATATCCAGAAAGGTCTTGGTCTTGGGGCCGGCCGGCTTGGCGTCGGTGGCTGTCGCAACAGGCGCATCCTGGGCAAAGGTGTTGGCCATCGGAATTATAGTGAACAGCAGCATGCCCATAAACAGCACTACCACCATTGCATTCATCTTGAATTTCATGACGTTCGTCTCCTAGGTTTATCCGCGCAAAGGCCGCACCTTTTAAACGGATGATCTTAATCAAGTAAAGTAGGGGTTTTGTCTATCTTTCCGGGATTCTTTTCCCGTTCCGCAGCGGCCGCTTCCTTCTCCGCCTTGACCTTGGCCTTCCAGGCTTTGTCGCGGGACTCTATTCCGGGCCTGGCATCGAAGGCCTGCAGGGCCCAGTCCGTGTTTTGCGCTACGATATCCATTTCTTCGGTGATCTGGAGCGCTACCGGGTAATTGGTGGTGGTGTCGTAATACTCCATGGATCGAAAAAGGCCCGCTGGCATCCACTCGAAATCCTTGCTTCCGTAGGCCACTAACTGCGCGTTGAATTCGGCCGCTTGTCTCCAGTTGTTGGTGGAGAGGTGCAGGGTGGCCATTGAATGCAGCCACATCGTAGCG
>JAYGFS010000524.1:0-7572 GCA_046581765.1 Verrucomicrobiota bacterium | reverse complement strand
GAAGTTCCCGTACCCGAATTTGCCCGGACCTCCCCCGAGCGGATGGATCATCCGCCTGCCTGGCACTGCGAATTGCCCACGAGCGGACCCGGTGGTCAACACCGGGAAATCATGGAGAACTTCGTCGATGCTATACGCGGAAAAGCGGAACTCATCGCGCCTGCTGCCGAGGGGATCTGGTCTGTCGAACTGGCGAACGCCATGCTGTATTCCGCATGGACGGGTCAGACGGTGGAGATGCCGCTGGATGGGGCGGCCTACGTGGCCTTACTGGAAGAAAAAATTTCCGGGTCTCGATATAAGCGAGGCTAATCGTGCCCTTTCCGCGAGTTCGAAGCTACAAGGCCAGGAGATGGGCTTCGAGGGCTGGCGGGATCTCCCTGGGGGTCATGCCTACAAACGCGGCCAGGCGATCGAAATGATTCATCCTGGCAAGGTCCCGCGCGTTCACCGGATCCCTGACAAAACGAATGTATGCAAAGAACCCATCCCGATTCCCGGGCTGCATTAGCCAGTGGGTGAGCAGCCAACTCTGGGAGTATGCCATGCCGACGCGATCGTTGCGGACCAGGCGGGCAAAGCCTTGGGTGCTCCGATAGTTGACCAACTTGGGCCAGGACAACAGGTCGTTCAGGCGATGGGCTTCCTTCAACTCATGCACCGCGTGGTAGGGATTGGTCCCCGGCACCGAGCTTTCGCAATACGTGGCCAGGCCTTCGAGCAACCAGAGGTTCTCCGCGTGATGCTCCGAGTGGATCCCGTAGGTGTAGAAAAGCTGGTGAGCACCTTCGTGCCTGAATACACGCTCGGTTTCCTCTCGACCCAGACGCGTCAACTTCTGTTTCAGTTTCTGGTGCCACTTGTATACCCCCGCCCTCCCCGAATGGGAGGTGTGCTCACGCATATATGCACTACGCATCCCCGCGAGATGCTGTTTCGCTACAACCATCTCCGACGAAGAGGTCTGGTCAAACAGCACCAGGCGATCCAAACCCGGACTGTAGAAGCCAGCGCTGTACCCAAGATTCGGTGCATGCTTTTTGCGATAGGCGCAGAATTGCTTTTCACGGGAGAAAAAAACGATCTGAATGCTCTTGCCCCGTGACGGCTGCTCGATCAGCGGCCCAAATGAATTCAACACATCTGAATGCAAACGTTCCAGGTTCCGGATGGCCTTCTCCACGTCAAAGAAATTCTCTGTCGTCACGATGGTGAATGGCGGTCGGCAGTAAAATTTCATCGCCGGAAACTCCATCCGGAAACGCACATCGCGGTACGAGATGTTCACGGGTTGCACCGCGTGTGTTTCGATCCGTGAAATATCAGCGCGCTTGAGCTTGAAGCGCATGGAAGCCGCAGCGCCAAAGGTTTGCATAATCGCTACTGACGACTGCGATTCAGACAGGATTTTACCCTTAATGATCCTGCCGTCATGACAGACAATGAGATC
Organism: Verrucomicrobiota bacterium; assembly: GCA_046581765.1. Taxonomy (GTDB): domain Bacteria; phylum Verrucomicrobiota; class Kiritimatiellia; order SS1-B-03-39; family UBA6053; genus JAPYUI01. Next base: position 6,122 of record JAYGFS010000524.1, on the reverse strand, counting down.
TTCCGCCTGTTCGGCGAGCACAGCACGTTCAATGTCTTGATGCGTCGTCTTTTCTTCAAAGGTCCAGGCACTCACTTCTTTATCCCCAACCACATCCGGTTTGGGGGCCATCTCGAAAACACCGTCCAGGGCGCGGCCCGGAGAGGCGTTCAGGAACTCATACAGGCGGGGGTCATGCGTGCGGTTATAGAGGTAAAGGACAAATAGAACGGAGAGGGTGCCGCTCAGCAAAAGGAGGCGTAATGTGCGGGGAAACTTTCGTTTAACCATGACCACATTAAAGCAACTTTGATGCCAAGGAGCGGCGGGGACGGCCTTTATAAATACTTGTCAAAACGGATTCAGTGACATAGAAAATTACGCCCCACGTCATGCGTTACAACCTGTCTTATTTGAAACAACTGGAAGCCGAAAGCATCCACATTATTCGCGAGGTCGCCGCTGAATTTGAACGACCCGTCATGCTCTATTCGATCGGAAAAGACTCATCGGTCATGTTGCGCCTGGCAGAAAAAGCTTTTGCGCCCGCCGGGATCCCCTTCCCGCTCCTGCACGTGGATACGACCTTCAAGTTCAAGGAAATGCTCGCGTTCAGGGACAAGATGGCCGCAGACCTCAAGTTCGACCTGCTGGTCTGGACCAACCCGGAAGGCCTTAAAAACAAGGTTAACCCCTTCGATTTCGGTTCGGCAAAGTACACGCAGATCATGAAGACGGAGGCCCTGAAGCAAGCACTCGAGCACTACGGTTTTGACGCGGCATTCGGGGGTGCTCGCCGCGACGAGGAACGGTCGCGCGCGAAGGAACGCGTGTACAGTTTCCGCGACCGTTTTCACCAATGGGACCCAAAGAACCAACGTCCTGAACTGTGGAATGTGTACAACGCCAAGGTAAACAAGGGCGAATCCATCCGTGTCTTCCCCCTTTCCAATTGGACCGAGCTCGATGTCTGGCTTTATATCAAGTCTGAGAACATTCCGGTTGTTCCCCTCTATTTTGCAAAGGAACGCGAGGTAATTGAGCGAGATGGGGTCCTGCTTATGCCGGACGATGAGCGCATGGTGCTACGTGAGGGCGAAACGCCGACAAAGAAGAAAATCCGTTTCCGCACACTCGGCTGCTATCCGCTTACCGGTGCGGTGGAGTCGGATGCCGATGACCTCAATGGCATTGTGCAGGAAATGCTGCTCGCGACCAGGTCGGAACGTGAAGGCCGTGTCATTGATTACGACGAGTCGGGATCGATGGAAAAGAAAAAGCGCGAAGGCTACTTCTGATGAACAAGGATGCACTCATCAGCAAGGACATCGAAGCCTACCTGAGAAAGCACCAGGCAAAGGACCTGTTGCGCCTGATCGCCGCCGGCAGCGTGGACGATGGAAAGTCGACCTTGATCGGCCGACTCCTGTACGACGCCAAGGTGATCTACGAAGATCAACTGGCAGCCCTGAAAGAAGATAGCGTAACCCACGGAACGACCGGCACCGATTTCGACCCCGCTTTACTCACGGACGGCTTGATCGCGGAACGCGAACAGGGCATCACCATCGACGTCGCCTATCGCTACTTTTCCACCAAAAAGCGAAATTTCATCATCGCCGACTGCCCCGGGCATCAGCAATACACGCGCAACATGGCCACCGGTGCAAGCAACTGCAACCTGGCGATCATTCTCATCGACGCGCGGAATGGGGTAATCGAACAAACCAAGCGACACAGCTTCATCTCCCGGCTACTGGGTATTCGACACCTGGTTGTATGTATAAATAAGATGGATCTTGTCGACTACAGCGAGGACGTCTTCGAGCAAATCCGTACTGACTATGAGGATTTCGCCGCACGCCTTGAGGCGACGGAAATCAACTTCATTCCCATTTCCGCGCTCGAGGGCGATAACGTGGTCGATCGAAGCGAGCATATGCCCTGGTACACGGGGGCACCGCTCCTGCGGCACCTGGAGAACGTGAGCATTGTCAGTGACCAGAACCTGATCGACCTCCGCTACCCGGTCCAGTACGTCGCGCGGCCCGACCCCGATTTTCGCGGCTTTGCCGGCACCGTCGCCTCGGGCATTATACGCAAGGGCGACGAGATCCTCGCCATGCCTTCCCGGCAGACTTCGCAGGTGAAGTCGATCAACACCTTCGAGGGCGAAATTGACGAAGCCTTTCCTCCGATGGCTGTGATGATTACCCTGGATGACGAGATTGACCTCAGCCGCGGGGACATGATTGTCCATCCGAACAACCTCCCCCGCCTCGAGGCCGAATTCGACGCCATGGTGGTCTGGATGAACGACAAGGCGCTGGAAGTCGGCAGGGTCTATACCTTCAAATCCGCGACCACCACGGTTCCGGGACGCGTGGACAGCATCCAATACGCAATCAACGTGAACACGCTGCATCGCGAGGAACAGTCGGAATTGATGGTCAACGATATCGGCCGGGTCAGCATCAAACTGCAAAAACCCCTCTGCCACGATCCCTACAGTAAAAATCGCACGACGGGGTCGCTCATCATCATTGACCGGGTCAACAACCTCACCCTGGGTGCCGGGATGATCATCGAGCGCGGTGCCCGTGCGACAAAACCGGCGACGGAGGTCTCCAAGGCGGCCGAACCCACGAGCAAAAACATCCGGGAGGAAGCCAGCCTTGTCGGGGCCGCGGAACGGGAAGCCCTGCTCAAGCAAAAGCCGGTGACCATCTGGCTGACCGGCCTGAGTGGTTCCGGAAAATCGACCATCTCCCAGGCACTGGAGGAACGCCTGGTCCAAAGCGGACAGGCCGCCTATGTGCTCGACGGTGACAACGTGCGCCACGGATTGAACCGGGATCTCGGCTTTTCCGCTGCGGAACGCACGGAAAACATCCGCCGTATCGCGGAGGTCGCCCGGTTGATGAACCAGGCGGGGCTCATCGCAATCAGCTCATTCATTTCGCCGTTTGCCAAGGATCGAATGGGCGCCAAGGAAATCATCGGCAATGATCGCTTCATCGAGGTCTTCGTTGACACCCCGCTGGAGGTCTGCGAGCAACGCGACCCCAAGGGCCTCTACAAGAAAGCGCGTTCAGGAGAAATTCAAGGCTTTACCGGTATCTCCGCCCCCTATGAAGCGCCGAAAAATCCCGACCTCTGCCTGGACACCACCCGGTTTGAAGTGGAGGCCAGCGTGCAGGCCATAATCGCCATGATGCGGGATCGCGGCCTGATTACCTGAGTCGCCCCATACCGCGCGCCCCACCCTGCCACTCGCCTTGGGCCCCGGCTTCCTGTACACTCCGCACATGAGACTGACCGCATGTCCCCATTGCGATCTGCTGTGCGAAATTACCGCACTGGAACCGCGGGAGTCTGCGCATTGCCGACGCTGCGGATCGCTGCTTTACCAGCACAAGGTCCGCAGCATCAGCCGGGCCCTGGCCTGGGCCATCGCGGGCCTGTTGCTTTTCATCCCCGCGAATGTTTATCCCATCCTGCAGCTCCAGGCCCTCGGGCTGGAACAGGATGCAACGCTTTTCAAGGGCGTGATCGCCCTCATCGACAACGGCTTGTGGTCGGTGGCCATCCTGACCTTCCTGCTCACTATCGCCATTCCCCTGTTCAAGCACCTGTTGTTAAGTGCCGTGCTCTGGCGAAGTCATCACCCCTCACCCCGTCTCGCCCGGTGGTTCCGATATTACCACCAGATCGACTCCTGGGGGATGCTGGAAATTTACATGCTCGGCATCCTCATCGCCCTGGTCAAACTGGGTGACCTCGCCGAAGTGGTGACCGGCCTCGGCCTTTATTCCTTTATCGGCCTGCTTATCACGAGCATCGGTGCGCATATCAGCCTGGATAAGAATGAAGTATGGGAGCGGCTCGAGTCATGAATACGGCCCTGCACGCGGGCTATGCCCGTTGTCACACCTGCGGCAAGTTGGTGGAGAACATGCAGCCGGTGGGGCACAATGCCGCACATTGCCCGCGCTGCGACTCGGCCGTGCACGCGCGCAAGCCGCACAGCCTGGGCCGCGTATGGGCACTCACGATTGCCGGAACCGTCCTGCTGGTTCCCGCATACGCCTTCCCGGTCATGACCGTACTGCGCCTGGGCATGGGAGAACCCAACACCATATTCTCCGGCATTACGGAACTCATCCACGAGGGGATGTACGGCATCGCCCTCCTCATTTTCATTGCCAGTGTAGCGGTGCCGGTGATCAAGCTGATCGGCCTGTCCTACCTCTTGCTCAGCATCCAGTTCCACTGGCCCAGCTCGGCACGTCAACGGACGATCGCCTATCGCTTCATCAAATTTATCGGCCGCTGGTCCATGCTGGATATCTTTGTTATTTCGATCCTTGTCGCCCTGGTCCAACTGGAACAAATCGCCTATATCACGGCGGGAATCGGGACGACCGCCTTCGGGGCGGTGGTGGTGATAACCCTGTTCGCTGCCGAGTGCTTTGATCCCCGCTTGATATGGGATGCGTCCACAGGGGATGCTTGAGCGGTGGAACGCGCTTGATCTTGCGTATTAGCCCGTAAACCACGGCTTTTCCCTGTTGACCGGCCCCATCCCCCCCGCTATGTTTCCGCGCTCATTTCAACTGGCAACTGACCCGGACCCGTCTCTATGACAATGATGATTACAAAATTTCAACGGCTGATCGGCTCCAAGATCTTTTGGGGGGTGTTCATCTTTGTGATTTCCGTTCTCTTCAGCTTTACGTTTATCCCGAACACGGACGGCATGAACCCCTTTGGCTTCGGGAAGGAGAGCAATGACGCGGGCGTCCTCAACGGCAAAGTGGTCAGCTACCCGAAGTACAGCGCGACCCGGCGGAAAGTAAGCACCATCAACAACCTGTTCAGCCAACGGCTCACGGATCGCGAGTTGGAAAACCGAACCTGGCAGCGTATCGCCTCGCACCACCTGGCCGACAAACTGGACCTGCCCGTCGGCAGGAATGACCTCGTCAACAGCATCCGCCAGAATTTCAGTGGGCCCCGGGGCTACAGCCCCCAGGCCTATAACAACTTTATCGCGCAACAATTCAGCGGGCAGACGAATGCCTTTGAAGCGCTGTGGGCGGATTTCCTCGTGGAAAGCCAGCTGCGCAACACCGCGGCAGAGCAATTCCTGCTTGCGCCCAGTGAGATCAAGGAACTGTACCACACCGTGAAAGATCAATTCACGGTTGACTATGTAATTCTGGAACGCGACCAGGCCGGTGAAGTAAGCGTCAGCGACGAGGAACTCGCCAGCTACTACGAGGACCACAAGGAGGAGTTCAAAACACCCGAGGAGCGCACGGCTTCGTACCTCGCCATCGCCGTCAGCAACTTCATGGCCGCAGCCGAAACGGAAATCACCGATGAGGCAATCCAGACCTACTACGACCTGAATATCGGCCAGTTCACCGTCACCGACAAGGTGGTCAAGGCCGCGACCGAGATCGATACGACCAACACGGTCGATGCGGCGACGAACACGGTCGACAATGCCGTCAACCCGGCCGCAAGCGCGACCAATACGGTTGAAGCTGCGACCAACGTGATCGCTGCCACAACCAATGACCTTGCGGACGCAAGCAACTCGACCGCGATCGCCACGAACGAACTGGCGGCGCTAACCAACACGGTTGAGACCCCTCCGCCTGAAGAAATCGGGGAAATACGGATCATTCCACTCGAGGAGGCACGGCCCGGGATCCTGGCCACCCTCTCGCGCGTGAACGCGCTAAAGAAGGCTGCCTATCAAGCGGATCGAATATTTGCCGACACCATCCCGCGAGGCGGCAACCCGGCAAAAGATCTTGCTCAGATCGCCCAAGCCGAAAATCTAAGGCTTTCCACCACCGGCTATATCCGCGTGGGAGCCATCCTTCCGCAGGTCGACATGGAGGCATTCTTCGACTTCAACCAGGCGGTATTTGAGCTCAATCTCGCGGAAGGTGAAAACATCAGTGCCCCCATCCTCGGCTCGAACCATGTCTACCTGGTACGTCTCGACGGCATTCAGCCACCCGCGGTTCCCTCATTGGCAGAGGTCAAGGAGTCCATGTATATCCAGGCAGAAAAGTTTTACATCGGCCAGGCGCTCACCGAAAAAGCAAAGACGATTCGTGATACGA
>JAYGFS010000590.1:0-6206 GCA_046581765.1 Verrucomicrobiota bacterium | reverse complement strand
GATCCGAAACGTTTTTATCTGCAGGGAAAACGGGACCTTGCTGCTCCCCACCCCCACGGAAATTGTCGACGGGGAGAAGGAGCGGTTCATCCAGCGCTACGATTCCCTGTTCCAGGGTCGCGTGGCCTGGATTGAGCGCTCGAAAGAAAATATTCCCCCGGTCGATATCGCCCAGTCGACCTCGGTAGACCTGCGCTCGCTTTCCGCCCAGGCCGCCGAAGCGAAGCAGGCCCCGGAACAAAGCCTGGCGTCCCAGCAGGATACCCGTCAAAGCGTACAGGGAAGGAGCTGGTCGCCCGATCAGATCAACAGCTATGACCAGCAACAATTGGCGAACAGCTCGATCGGTAACGCGCGGATCATGTACTACAACTCCATCCACAAGCTCGCCCAGCTAAAGGGCAAGGTGCCCACGCCGACCGCAGAGGACCGGTACCCGGCCCGGATCGAGGAAGGCTGGCGGCCCTGGTTTAACGAGAACGATCAACACCTGCTGGGCTATATTCATGCGAAAGACGAGGCCCTGTGCTACGGGGTCGAGCTCGAGCTGGTCGCCCTGCTCAGCCGCCTGGGGGCCTCACTCAAGGTCGCCAAGACGCCCGGCGCGATCATCGCCCTCCAGGACAAGAACGGGAAAACCATCCATTATGTCGGCGAAGGCGAAATCACTGCAGACATGCAGCCGGATCAAGTACTGCAGATCGGTCCCTCCCTGCCCTTCTACAACATGGCGATCTACCGGGCGGGCTTCGGCTACGGGGGCGGATTCGGCAAGAGCTTTGCCCTCATCTCCAGCCTGCTCGTCGGCATTTTCATGATCAGCATCATCAGCGGGGCCTCCCTGCTGATCGCCCAGGCCCGCCAGAGCCACCAGGAGTCGATACAGAAAACCACCTTCGTATCCAACGTCTCCCACGAACTGAAGACCCCGCTCACCACCATACGCATGTACAGCGAGCTCCTCCGTGACGGCCGGGTGACTGAAGAAGATAAACGGGCACACTACCTGCAGACGATCCTGCACGAGAGCGAACGGCTCAGCCGGCTTGTCAACAACGTGCTCGACTTCGGGCGACTGGAACAGGGACGCCGAAACTACCACCGGGAAGACCTGGAACTTGGCGGGCTGATCGAGGAAATCCTGCACAGTCAACGCCTGCGTAGCGGCGAGGATTTTGTCATCCACTTCGATCCCGGGCCCGACACCGTTTCCATTTACTCCGACCGCGACGCCCTGGGACAGGTCCTGATCAACATCACGGACAATGCGCTCAAATATGCCCGGGGAGGCGGTGAGATGTCCGTCGAAATGGAACGCTCGGAGAACGAAATCCTTGTCCACGTCATGGACCGGGGAAGCGGTGTTCCCAAGGTCCACCAGAAACGCATCTTTGAAAAGTTTCACCGCGTGGATGACTCGCTCACCGCTGATCAAGGCGGCAGCGGCCTCGGCTTGAGCATCGCGGACCGGTTGATCCGGGGACTGGGTGGACGACTGGATTACCGGGACCGGGCCGGTGGCGGCGCGACCTTCACCCTGCACATACCCATCCACACCGGGGGCTCCACATGAGAAAGACCCATATCTTGATAGCCGAGGACGATGAGCATATCCGGCAAGGGCTTATCGACACCCTGGAAAGCGAAGGCTACCGGGTAAGCGCCTCCGTCAACGGGCGCGAAGCCCTGGACCTGCATGAACAGCAGCGTTTCGACCTCGTTCTCCTCGACGTGATGATGCCGGAAATGAGTGGCTACGACGTCTGCCGTGAAATCCGCAAACACGACGCGGGCCTTCCAATCCTGATGCTCACCGCGAAAGGTGAGGAGATCGACAAGGTCGTCGGATTGGAACTCGGGGCGGACGATTACGTGACGAAGCCCTTCGGCGTTCGTGAACTGCTCGCGCGCATCAATGCGCTCCTTCGCCGGGCGCAAGGGACGACCCCGGTTGGCGACGAGACAATCGAGCGGGAAACATTCTCTCTGGGGCCTGCCCGCATTAATCGCAAGGCGTATTCCTGCTGCCTGAACGATGACACCTACCAGCTCAGCGCCCGCGAGCTCAAGCTCCTGGAGATCTTCTATGCCCACCCCAACGAGGTCCTGAGCCGGGACGCACTGCTGAACGCAGCCTGGGGCATCGACTATTACGGCACCACCCGCACCCTGGATCAGCACATTGCCCAACTGCGCAAGAAGGTCGAACCCAAGGTCAAAAAGCCCAGCGTCATCGTAACCGTCCACGGGGTGGGCTACAAGTACCTGCGCCCGGAGGCTTAAGCGACCCGGCTATTCCCACTCGATGCTGGCGGGCGGCTTGGTGCTGATATCATAGAGCACGCGGTTCACGTGCTTCACTTCGTTCAGGATCCGGTTGCTGATCGTCCGCATCACCGCGTGCTCAATCTCCACCCAGTCGGCCGTCATCGCGTCCTCGCTGATCACCGCCCGCAGGACGATGGGGTACTCGTACGCGCGCACGTCTCCCTTTACGCCGACCGTCTTGCAGGAAAGCAGGCTCGTACAGGCCTGCCAGATCCTGTCATACCAGCCCGAATCCCGGAGCTCCTGGATATAAATCGCATCCGCTTCCCTGAGGATATCGAGCTTTTCCCGGGTAACTTTGCCAGGGATCCGCACCGCCAGGCCGGGGCCCGGAAAAGGATGGCGCCAGAGAATATGCCGCGGCATGCCCAGGCTCTTGCCCAGGGCGCGCACCTCGTCCTTGAACAATTCCGCCAGGGGCTCGATCACTTTCCCCTCCGCCTGGAGCTCCAGGACCTTTTCCACGCGATTGTGGTGCGTCTTGATCGTGGAGGCATCCGAGCCGCTGGTCGCACTTTCGATCACGTCCGGGTACAGCGTGCCCTGGGCAAACATCTCGACCTCGCCTGCATGGTCCCAGAATACATCAAGGAACAAGCGGCCGATGATCTTGCGCTTCTCCTCGGGTTCGTCCACGCCGGCCAGCGCGTTTAAAAACTGCTCGCTGGCATCGACCATGTCGATTTGTATCCCCAGTTCCTCAAACTGGGCTTTTACCTCATCCACCTCCCCCTTGCGCAACAGGCCGTGGTCCACGGAAATACAATGCACGTCCACGCCCGCTTGATGCAACAGCACCGCCAGCACGCTGGAATCCACGCCACCTGAAACACCACAGACCACCTTCTTTCCCGCGACCTGTTTGTGAATCGAGTCGATCAACTCCTGCTTGAACTGGTCCATGGAAAACAGGCCATCCTCTTTGACCATCGATAAATAATTGCGCAGCACCCCGGTGCCTTCCTCCGTGTGGGTGACTTCCGGGTGGAATTGAATCCCGTACATGCGGTGGTTAAACTGCAACGCCACCGGTTGACCCTCCTTGTTGTGCGCGAGGATCTTCGTCCCCTCCGGCCACTGGGTACAGGTGTCGGAATGGCTCATCCAAATCCGGGAAGGACTGCGCACATTCTCCAGCAAGGTGTTCCTGTTCCCGACGACCATCTCGGCCGGACCGTATTCGCTGGTCGTGCTCTTGCTGACCACCCCACCGAGCTTCCGGTTGAGCAACTGCATACCGTAACAGATGCCGAGCACCGGCACCTTCAAGCCAACCAGGAAGTCAAAATCCACATCCAGCGCATCGGTGTCCGTCACCGAGCGCGGCCCCCCGGAAAGAATCACCCCGGTGGGTGAGCCAATAGCCGTCAACTCTTCCGGGCGATAGAGACGGGAGAAATACCCGAGTTCACGAATGCGACGAACGATGAGTTGCGAATACTGGGAACCGTAATCTATGACGGCAATTTGAGTCTGCATAATGGGGAAGGCCCTATACGCCGCTGCTGTAATTGGTGGATTCGCGCGTAATCACAACATCGTGCGGGTGCGATTCCTTTAAGCCGCCCACGGTAATTTGCACAAAGCGCGCCCGCTCGCGCAGCGTGTCGAGATCGGGTGCACCCACATAGCCCATGCCGGAACGAATGCCGCCCACGAGTTGAAAAATGGTTTGATGCAGGGGGCCCTTAAACGGAACCCGCGCTTCGACCCCCTCCGGGACCAGTTTTCCCGAGGCGTTCTGGCCGTAGCGATCGCCTGATCCTTTGCGCATGGCCCCTTCCGAACCCATGCCGCGGTATTCCTTGTACTCGCGACCCTGCCAGAGAATCTTGTTTCCCGGGCTCTCTTCCGTACCCGCAAGCATGGCACCGAGCATGATACAATCCGCGCCGGCCGCCAGGGCTTTTACCGCATCGCCGGAGTACCGAACCCCGCCGTCGGCAATCAGGGGTACGCCTTTTGGCCGACAGGCCTTGGACGCCTCAAGGATCGCGGTGAACTGGGGAACCCCCACGCCGGATATCACCCGGGTGGTGCAAATCGAACCGGGACCGACACCCACTTTCACCGCGGCCGCACCGGCGGCGATCAAGTCCGCGGCACCCTGCTCGGTAACCACGTTCCCCGCGACGACAACCGCATGCTCAAATCGCTCACGCACCTTTTCCAGCACCGTCATGGCCGTCCGGGTATGCCCGGTGGCCGCATCGATGAACAGTGCATCCGCACCGGCTTCCAGCAGCGCTTCCGCCCGGTCATAACAATCCGGACCCACCCCAATAGCCGCGCCGCTGAACAGGTGGCCGCCCTCATCCTTTGCCGCGTTGCCGAACATGGTGCTTTTCTCTATATCCGCGCCGGTCATCAGACCCACCAGTTTACCTGCGCCATCCACCAGGGGGAGCTTCTCAATCCGGTGCTGGTAGAGAATGCGCCGCGCGTCATCCAGGCCGTACCCGGGCTCACCCGTGACCAGGCGGTCCCTCGGCGTCATCACCGTGCTCACCGGGGCGTGCTCGTTTTCAATGACCCATACATCCCGGCGGGTTACCATGCCGACGAGCAGGCCCTCGGGATCGACCACCGGGAACCCGCTGACACCCTTCTCGGCCATCAACTGGACCAGGTCGGCTATCGTCGTGTCCGGCTGGATCGTCTGGGGTTTTTCAACCACGATATTTTCCGAGCGCTTGACCCGGCGGATCATTTTCACCTGTTCGGCAATGGAATTGTTACGATGGATAACGCCCATCCCGCCTTCCCGGGCAAGGGCTATCGCGAGCCGGTCCTCGGTGACCGTATCCATCGCGGAGGAGAGAATGGGAATGTTGAGGCCGATTCCGGCCGTGACCTGCGTGGCGAGATCGGCTTCGGCAGGGAGAATTTCGCTGTGCTGGGGGACCAGGAGAACATCATCGAAACTCAAGCCGGCTGTGATTTCGTGTCCCATCGTGACCAACTGCCAGACCCGGGAATGAAATGCAACGCTTTTAGATCAGGAATTGCCCGGGGTGCCGCTAAGGTCCCAGCCTGCAAGGCCATCCTTACCGCTGGCGAACTCAAGCACCCTGCGGGGAAATTGAGGGGGGGGCTCGAGACCGGGGCCGCTTTGCCGCACATGGCCCTGTACAGATGACCCCCGGCTGTAGCAGGATTAAAGCTGATTGACCGATGCCCCGCTTCTTCACCATCCCAAAGGCATTCGCCCCCATGGTTCTTCCCTGGGCTTTGGTTGTCGGAGAAGCCTATCCAGCAGTGGTGACGAAGTGGAGTTTTGAGCAGGATTTGCTCGATACAGCGGTGGCCGGCAGCACGGCAGACCACCTGGTCGGTGCCGCGCTCAACGGCCCGCTGGATACCGTATTCGTTCCCGGGATAATCGGCCAGGCGGTGCAGGTCGGCCGAGCGACCGGCGACGCCACGGTGCTGTCCGCCCTCGACTCGGCCGATCTCGATCTCGCCCCCTCGTTCACGATCGAGGCCTTCGTGTACCGAACCGTGGAACACGGAGAGGATTGGGAGCGCTTTGCCACCAAGTGGTTTGACGGAAGCGAGAACTGGCACTGGGCCTTTCGGGGTCCCCCCAACCGCAGCCAGGACCTGTTCATGAACGGCAGCCAACAGATCAAACAGGGAGCGGTCTCCGCGGATATCGACCTGGGCCGGTGGTACCACGTAGCGGTAAGCGGTGATCCCGCCAACGGTCTCCGCATCTGGCAAGACGGTGTCGTCGTGGGCAGCGCCCCTTACCTCGCGCCGGTCAGCGGTACCGATCGTTTTCGAATCGGCAACAACACCGTCGATGCGGGTTCGTTCCAGTTCTCCGGATGGGTCGATGAATTCCAGATCCACGACCTCTCCCAGGACGGGACCTA
>JAYGFS010000260.1:0-4867 GCA_046581765.1 Verrucomicrobiota bacterium | reverse complement strand
GAACCAGGCCAGGCCAAAGAAGAGTGGCTGCCAGGAGCGAAAGGCCGAACCCGGCAGCAGGTCCTTGCGGAAGTGACGGTGGAGCAGGCTCCCCAGCAGAACCGCGATCACCCCGTTCGCTGCGAACACCACCATGCGGGGAAACAACTCCAGCGTGTTAAAGCCCCGAATGCCCGTCGCTACCGCACCCCAGAGCTCATGCCCCCACCACCAATGGAGTATTTCCTTTGCACGAACGATCACGTCCGCCAGGTTGGGGGTAAAATGCCCGGCCAGGCTAAGGTCCTCGGCCAACCCGTAGCCCTTGGTCAGGTACCAGCCTGCATAGACAGCTCCGAGGACCAGGTAGACCAGGCCCACGATAAATACCCGGGGGAAGTTTCGCCTCCGCAGGCTGAAGATATACGCGAGCGGCAGGAGGACACCGATCTCGTAACTGAACGCGCCCAGCACGTAGAACACCGCCGACCAGACTCCCAGTGCCAAACGATTCGTTTTCGTGAAGGCCACCCAGCTCAGGGCACTCGCGAGGAAAAGTGGAATGGCGCAGCTCCCGGCCGCGACAATCATGGTGATCCAGTTAATATTCTCGGACAGGGTCGGCAACAGGGCCACGAACAAACCCGCCACCAGGGCACTTCGTTTCGTTCCGGTGAGCATCCGGACCAAGCCCATGGCCAGGAGCATGTTCAGTGCGTGCATGACCGCGGAAAGCATCACGTAGTAGGGGGTGTGATCGCCGAAGACGCGGTGGACCGTGTAATGCGCCATCATCGACAAGGGCCGGGTCGGATGGCATACCGCGCGTTTCATGGCCTCGGCATAACTGGGCTGCGCGTTCGCGATGTAGTTGTTGGTCCAGTCATCCGCGATGAAATCGAGTTGCGGCGCAAGGGCCAGGTGCCCATACACGAACAGCATAACAACCAGGAGCCAGTGGAAGAAGAACGGCATGCCTTCGACATCGCCACGGAGACTGCGCGTCCAGCCCATGTCATCGATTTTCTCGGTATGTATGCTGGCTTGGGTATCCTTATCCATGGTGCACGGCCTTCGTGAGGGAGTGTACCACGTGCGCGATCTCCTGGCTGGTCAATTGATGGTATAAAGGCAGGAGAATCGTGTGATCGCGGGCCTCTTCACTGTGCTCCAGGCCCTTAGCGCGCCAATCGATGGATGCATAGGCCGGTTCCTGGTGCGCATTCATAATCCCGCGTTTTGCCCCCACTCCGCTTTCTTTCAGCGAGGCCAAGACCACCCGTTGATCCATCGCCGGGTCGAGGCGCACCGCGTAACTCTGCCAGTTGCTGTGAGCCCATACGGGTTCGTAGGGCACAGCGATACCCGGGAGTGCTTCGAGCAAGGATGCGTATTCCCCGGCTAAAGCCCGGCGCCGCTCAAGGAACCCAGGCAGGCGCGACAACTGTACCCGGCCGATCGCCGACTGGATGTCGGTAAGCCGGTAGTTGAATCCGACTTCGGAAAAGGATTCGGGCACCTGGATGGCATGGTTGCGCAGCAGCTTGAGCCGCTCGGCCAGCGAGTCATCGCTGGTGGTGATCATCCCGCCATCGCCCGTGGTTAGGACTTTGCGCGGATGAAACGAAAAACAAGCCATGACGCCATGCGGGCGGCCGATCGGCTGCCGGTCAGGCGCACCCTCGACCAGGATGCCACTTCCAATCGCGCAGGCGGCATCTTCCACCAGGGGGATGTCATGGGCCTCCGCGATGGCGAGCAGCGCAGGCAGGTCGCAGGGCATGCCGATTTGATGCACGGCGAGGATCGCCTTGGTTTTTTCGGACACGAGCGCGGCCACGGAAGCCGGGTCCATGTTGAGGGTCTTTGGATCGATATCGGCAAAGACGGGCGTAGCTCCGCAATGCACGATGACATTGGCGGTCGCTATCCAGGAATGGGAGACGGTGATGACCTCGTCACCGGGTCCGAGGCCAAGGGCATGGAGTGCCAGGTGCAGGGCAGTGGTGCCGCTGGAAACGGCGACTGCATGTGCAGCACCGGTGAAGGTGGCGAACTCGGACTCGAAAGCCTCGCCTTCCGGGCCCTGGGTGACCCACCCGGAATGGATGACCCGCGCGGCCGCCTCGGCCTCGCGTTCGTCCATAAAGGGTTTGGAAATGGGGATCATGCAGCAATCTTAATCTTCATTCAAGGCGGGTCCGCATCGCGGAACCGCACATCAAATTCCTAGGGTCGGCCAACGCTGATATAGTCTACATCCAGGCCAGCCATCGCCTCCGGTTCCCAGAAATTCCGTCCGTCGACGACGGCCTTCAGTCCGCGATCGATCAAATCCTGGAAATTGAGATCCCGATACACATCGTGCCCCGTATTCATCACGAAGGCATCCGGGGCGAACGGGGCATCGAGCTGCCCGGGCTCGAATCCGTGTTCCCGCAACTCGTCATCGCTGTACATCGGGTCGATCAGCGTTACCTGGGCACGGGCTTCGTCCAGGGCCTCCCGAATCAGGAATGCACTGCTGCAAATATGCTCTTTCACCCCCGCCCGGAATCCAAGCCCCAGTATACACACCTGCATCCCGGACAGTGGGCCAAGCGCCCCGCTCAGCCGTTCGACCATGTGACGGGCCTGGTCATCGTTAATGATCCGGGCCTGTTCCGCCAGGCGAAGGCGCATCCCGCGCTCGCGGGCGTCATGGATCATGAAATAAGGGTACACGGGACAGCAGTGGCCCCCTACCCCGATGCCCGGCACGAGCAGGGCCGCTTCGCCATTGGAATTGATCGCGTCACGGAGGGCGGGAAAATCGACGCCCACCTGCTCGGCATAACGGGCCACCTCGTTGGCAAGGGCAATATTGACATCGCGGTACAGCATGCCCGCAAGCTTGACGAGCTCTGCAGCCTCCAGGCTTTCCACCCGCGTGACGGGTGCCCCCAGCCAGGTCCCATAGAACTCCGCGCCCCGCTCGGTCGACGCGGAATCGGCACCGCCGACGACCTTGGGCGTCACTTCCAGGCGTTCCATGACCAGGCCACTCTTTACACGTTCCGGGCTGAAGACCACGAAATAGTCTTCCCCGCAGGTCATGCCCTCGGTCTCGAGCATCGGCATAAATACCTTGCGCGTCGTGCCCACAGGCAAGGTGGTTTCGTAGCAGATTAGCAGTCCCGGGTGCAGGGCTTCCTTAACCTGCCGGGTGACCCCTTCGAGGATACCGAGATCAGCATGGTTGCCCTCCTTGAGAATGGCCGGAACAATAATGATCACCGCATCGCTTTGCCGGACCGCCTCTACCGTATCGGTGGTCGCGGCCAGGCGCCCGGCGCTCACCATCTCGTTCACCAAGCCGGGAACCCCTGGTTCCTCGATCGCGCAGCGACCCTGGTTGATTGCATCGACCACCGCCTGGTTCACGTCACAGGCGAGGACCTCCGCCCCCTTCAAGGCCAGTTGGCAACAGATCGGCAAGCCCATTTTCCCTGCGCCGACGACGGAAATCTTCACAGGGTCTCCCGGTACCAATCGAGGGTTTGCTGCAATCCTTCGGCGAGACCGACCTTGGGATCGAATCCAAGCAGGCTGCGCGCCTTGTCGACATTGGGAATACGTACAGCCACCTCAGCGCGATCTATTTCCTCATACTCGATCGACGCACCGGGCACCAGCGAGGCCACGATCTCGGCAAGCTCGACCGTGCTAACCGCGGTGTCCGCGTTGCCGATGTTAAACGATTGACCGGCCGCCGATTCCTTCTCCATGGCCAGCAACACCGCGTCCACCATGTCGGTGACATAACACCATGCGCGAATCGCCTTGCCGTCGCCGTAGACCTTGAGCGCTTCGCCCTTTAACGCCGCGGTACAGAAGTTGCTGATCGCGCCCTCGCCGGTCTGGCGTGGACCGTACACGTTGAAGGGGCGGAGGCAGGTGGAATCGAACCCGTGTTCCTCGCCGTAGCGCAGGACAAAATTTTCACTGGCCAGCTTGCTGGTTGCGTAGGTCCAGCGCTTGTCGGAGGTGGGCCCGATGCCGTGCGGATCCTGCTCGGTGACGTTGCGGGCTTCCGAGCCATAGACTTCGCTGGTGGAAAAGGAGATAAACTGCTTCACCCCGGCCTGCACCGCTGCCTCGAGCAGGTTTACCGTGCCGAGAATATTCACCTGCAGCACCTTGAGCGGCATTTTATAATAGCTGCTCACACCCGCAATCGCCGCGAGATGGATGACCCGATCGACATCCCGGAGGGCGGCCGCAACATCATCCGTGTTCAACACATCCCCCTTCAGCACGGTGACATTCGCATGCCCGGCCAGGGCCAGGCCGCTCAACGAGTCGCGACGGTAATTGTCAAACAAAACGAGTGCATGGTCTTCGACCAGTCGCTCGGCAATATGGGTCCCGATAAATCCAGCCCCACCGGTAAGGAGAATCTTTTCCATGCCTCAGTCCCGGGTCTCTTCTTCAATCATATAACGCGGCCGTCGCCGCGATTCGTCAAGCCCCCGCCAGAGGTACTCGCCGAGTACCCCCATCATCATCATCTGCAGGCCACCGAGCACGAGGATCACGATCATGGTCGTGGCGAAACCGGTGACCTCCACGGAACCGGTCAGCCTGGAATACAGGATGAAAAGGGCATAGATGAATCCCATGAACGCGGAGGTAAATCCGAGGATACTCATCAGGCGAATCGGGAAATGGCTGAACGAGGTGACGGAGTCGATGACGAGCCTGCATTTCTTGGCGAAGGTCCAACCCGTCTCGCCGTGCAGGCGCGCTTCCTTCGTGTAGAGGATCCGCGTTTGTTTAAACCCCATCCAGGTGATGAGGGAGAGAATGCTGACGTTGGATTCATTGAAGCGATTGAAAGCCTCAATCA
>JAYGFS010000529.1:0-3470 GCA_046581765.1 Verrucomicrobiota bacterium | reverse complement strand
GGGGCCTGGAGGAATTCGAGATCGGGACACATATCTCAGCCAAGATCGTTGACGCCACACCGGATGATGAATGGTTTGAGTTGGACACCTCGATGGCGATTATTCCCGCAAACGCACAGTTCATCCGGGTAAAGGCCGTATTGAACCAGCGAAATTTTGACAATGGTGTCGTCTATTTTGACAATCTCTCGCTGGTCAAGGTCATTCCCGAACCCGGAACCTTCGGCCTCTTCGCACTGGGAACCGCCCTGCTGTTTTTCCGAAGCCGCCGGGCACGGGCTTGAGCCCGGTACGAGCCGGCGGCGAAGGCCTCCGGTTCAGGGCGCAGCCGACGCGGTGGGGACCCCGGACTTGAGCTTCTCGACCAGCACCGGGTTTCCCGGGTCGAGAGCGAGGGCTTCCCGCCAGTAGACACCGGCCCGGTCGAAGTGGTCCAGGCGGGCATGGACGTCACCCAAGTGGTCCTTGATGGTGGCATCATCCGGAATGCTGGCGTGCGCGGCTTCGATATCGGCAAGGGCCTTCTCGTACGATCCCTGCTTATAATAAATCCAGCCACGGGTATCGAGGAAGGCTCCGTTACCGGACGCCTCTTGTAAGGCCCGGTTGACGTAGACCAGGGCCCGGTCGAGCTTGACCCCTTGTTCCGACCACATGAAGGCGAGATAATTGTAGGCTTCGATATGTTTATTGTTGAGGCTGATACAGCGTTCCAGCTGCACCTCGGCCTCTCCATACTGCCGGGCCTGTTCGCAGGCTGCACCAAAATTAAAATAGAAGGCATCATCGAGGATGACCGCCTCGCGCGCATGGTTCCGCGCCATGGTTTCAGCGTAGCGGTAGGCCGAGATCGCGGATTCATATAACTCGGCCCGCGCGCTGAGCAGGCCGATGTAGAAATGTACCTCGGGCTCCATCACGTCGAGGGACACCTCGCGCAAGGTCCGCAGGCCGTCGCGATACCGACTTTCGATCTCCAGGTTCGCGACATGCTGGACGAAACCGGCCACAAAATCCGGATTCAGCACGGCGGCCTGGATGAGGTGCTCGGCCGCGCGATCGAACAAGCCGCCGCCCTGTGCCGCGAGCGCATAATTGTAGTGAAAGTTCTGGGCCTGGTGCGCAACGCCCTTCGCCTTGAGCTGGGCATGCACTTTTTCAAAGAGCGTGATGGAACGGGCATAGTCCTTTTGCTGGAGATGGATAAAGGCCAGCATCTCGGTGATCCGGGGATTCTCCGGCAGGCGGCGCAGGCCCTGCTCCAGCAGCTCGCGTGCGCCATCGATGTCATCGTCCACGGTGAA
Source organism: Verrucomicrobiota bacterium (assembly GCA_046581765.1). Lineage (GTDB taxonomy): Bacteria > Verrucomicrobiota > Kiritimatiellia > SS1-B-03-39 > UBA6053 > JAPYUI01. The sequence goes on along the minus strand of JAYGFS010000529.1, from coordinate 2,166 downwards.
CAGGGCCGCCTTCCAGTACGCCGCGGATTCGGCCGGTTCCATGCGGGCGGCCTTCAAGAATGCAGCACGAGCCTTGTCCGGCTGCTCTCCCTTTTCATAGAGGACCCCCAGGTAAAAGCAGGCATGGGCGTTGTCGGGGTGTTCGCGGAGAAAGTGCTGCAGCTTTTTGCGGGTGGTGAGCGGATCACCCACGGCCTTGCTCATGTCCTCAGCCAGTTGTTCCTTGAAGCTGAGGTTGTCCGGATCCAGCCCTTCGACCCGCACATAGTAGCCCAACCCCTCGGCAAAGTCATCTTCCTTGATATATAAGCGACCGAGGTGGAACAGGGAGGTCTTGTCATCCGGAACCTTTTTCAGCGCGGCCTCAAGCGTCCGAATCGCTGCGCGACGGTTGCTTTTAACCGCCCCGGGATCGATCGCCGAATCGGCGCGTTTCAAATAGATTTCTGCGAGGAACCGATGCGCTTTCAAGGGATCGCGAGCGCGCTTGATCCCGTCCTGCAAGGTGCTGATGGCACGGTCTGTCTCCCGGTTCGCGTATTGAATGCGCGCCAATTCCAGGTAGGGCCCGACCGCACGCGGACTTCGCTTGATACCTGCGGCATATTCGCTTTCGGCGCGCCGGTTCTGGTTGTAGGCCTGGTGGATGACCGCCTTCCAGATGTGAGGACCCGCCTCCCCCGGCTTCAATTCAACCAGGCGCTGCAGGATTTGCAGGGCCCGATCCTTTTCATCCTTGCGGATGAGCTCCTTCGCCTGGTCGTAGATCTTTTCCGAGACGCTGAGATAAACCGACGGCTCATCCAGGCTGTACTCGAGCGCCTTGAGAAAATTGGTGGCCGCATAAGCGGCTTCACGGTGCTGGGCATGCAGCACGCCCTGGCTGTAATAGGCCAGGACCCGGGCAAAATCGTGGTCAACGGGTGCAAGTTGCGCTTCCCGGTCAAGATCTTCCACCCGGCCGTCGCGCCCGTAATCGATCTTCGACAGGTCGCGGCGGGTACGAGCATAGGCCGACGCGTCGGGTGCGGACCGCTGATGGAGCGTCTGGCAACCGGACCCGGTCCACACCCCGGTGAGGACCATAACGCACAGGCATCTGGAGATCACTTGCTTAAAAATTGATCGCGAGAAATCCATGTGCCTTTCGCCGGCATTTGAAGAATAGTTATTTTTTCTTGTGACGGTCTGCGCGTCTGCGCTTGCGACGCTTATGCTTCGCCATCTTGCGCAGGCGCTGTTTTTTAACGGATCCCATATATGCTCCAATATGCAGTTATTTCAGTAAACACCGCGATTAAGATACCACTTTATTAAGCCCGAGTTCAATAATCCCTTCCGCGCCCGATTTCTTGAGCAGGGGAATAAGGTCACGCACGTCGCCTTCCTTGATCACCGTTTCCACGCCAAACCAGCCGTCTTCACTCAGGCTATTGACGGTTGGGGCGTGTAGGGCCGGAAGGACCCGGGTGACCGAATCGAGCGCGTCTTTCGGAACATTCATCTTGAGTAACACCTGGCTTTCCGCGCTGAGCGCGGCCCCAATCAAGAGGGAAATCTGCTCAATCTTCGACTTTTTCCATGCGTCTTCGGTCCAGGCGGCCCGGTTGGCGATGAACTTGGTCGTCGATTCGAGGATAGTATCCACAATACGTAAATCATTTGCCCGAAGTGAGTTGCCGGTCTCAGTAAGCTCGATGATCGCATCGACGAGCTCGGGGGTTTTTACCTCGGTGGCACCCCAGGAAAATTCCACCTTGGCCTTTACCCCATTTTTTTCCAGGTATTGGCCGGCGATGCCGACCGCTTCGGTGGCGATCCGCTTGCCTTCCAGGTCCTTGACGGACTGGATAGGGGAGTCATTGGGTACCGCAAGCACCCAGCGCACGGGGCGCATGCCGACTTTGCCGTAAATCAAATCGGAGACTTCGACCACGTCGGACTGGTTCTCGGTGATCCAATCCAGCCCGGTAATTCCCGCGTCAAGCGAGCCCAACTCCACGTAGTGACTTATTTCCTGGGCGCGAATCAGGCGGATATCGATATCCGAATCGTCGCATGACGGCACGTAGGAACGGGAACCGGACTCGATGGAAAAGCCGGCTTTTTTGAACAACCCGAAGGTGGCTTCCTGCAGGCTGCCTTTCGGCAATCCCAGGCGGAGGG
>JAYGFS010000505.1:0-9505 GCA_046581765.1 Verrucomicrobiota bacterium | reverse complement strand
AGACGTCAGTCAGGCGGAAGTCACGACCCGCATAGCGGTACGTCAATTTTTCGTGATCGAGCCCGAGGATGTGTAAGATCGTTGCGTGGAGGTCGTGCATGTGGACCTTGTTCTCCTGGGCGAAATAGCCGAACTCGTCGGTGGAGCCGTGGCTGTAGCCGGGCTTCACTCCGGCCCCGCTGAGCCAGACGGTGAAGCCGGCCGGGTTGTGGTCCCGTCCGTCCTTGCCCTGGACAACCGGGGTGCGGCCGAACTCGGTTCCCCACACCACGAGGGTGTCCTCCATCATGCCGCGCTGCTTGAGGTCGTACAGCAACCCGGAAATCGGTTGGTCGACGGAGAGGGCGTTCTTGGTGTGTCCCTTGACCAGTCCACCGTGCTGGTCCCAGACATAGGGGGTGCTGACCTGGACGTAGCGAACCCCGGCTTCGCAGAAGCGACGGGCAAGCAGGCAGCGATGACCGAAATCCTTGGTTTCGCTGCGGTCCATCCCGTAGAGGGAGCGAATGGATTCCGGTTCCCTGGAAACGTCGATGATTGACGGGGCAATCCCCTGCATGCGGGCCGCCATTTCATAGCTGCGAATGACCCCGTCAACCTGGGCGTCGCGGGTTCTCGCGAGGTGCTTGTGGTTGATTCGGTCAAGCATCTCCAGTTGCCGCTGCTGGTCGCCGGGCCGGATGTCCGGGTTCTGCAGGTACGCGATGGTCGCGTCGGCGGTTTTACTGCTCGAATGGCCGAGGGTGGTCGCCTGGTGATGAGCCGGCAGGAAAGCGGAACCGTAGTTGCGGGCGCCTCCATGGCCGGCCGGCGGGGCCACGCTGACGAAGGCGGGAAGGTTTTGGTTCTCCGTTCCCAGCCCGTAGCTCACCCAGGATCCCACCGAGGGACGCAAGAGGTTGTCGCTGCCGGTATGGATCATGCCCACGGCCTGCCCGTGGGACGTTCCGCGGGTGTGCATCGACTTGATGAAGCAAAGGTCGTCGGCGTGCTTCGCGAGGTGAGGCCAGAGGTCACTGATCCACGCCCCGCACTGCCCCCGCTGCCGAAATTCCCATGTAGTGTCGAAAACTTTCCCACTGCCGGCCTTGTCCTTCAGCTCGACGTCCAGGTTGTCGAGGCCCTTGAAGGGAAGCGGCTTGCCGTCGTATTTCTTCAGCATCGGCTTGGGGTCGAAGGAATCGACTTGGGAGACCCCGCCGTGCATGAAGAGAAAGATGACCCGCTTGGCCTTGGGGGTGTGGTGGAGCCGCGCAAGCGAGTAAGGAGAACCCGCGGCGCCGGCGATTTGCTGGGCGAAGGCCTGGAAGGCAAGGGCCCCGAAGCCGCAACCCGTCGTCTCCAGCCACGTGCGCCGGGTACAGGGGGAGGTGAATTGGTGACAGGCCTTCATGATACTATTCAATGAATCGAAACTCGGTTGAACTAAACAAGACCTGGGCGAAGGAAGCAATCGCATCCTGACGGGACTTGCCATCTTCCTTCGTGAGGCGCTCGAGGTATTCCATGCCCATTTCAAGATCCCCGGGGTCCGCATCGCGAACCAGGATCCGTTGATACAATTCCTGAACCACGTCCTCGCTGGAGGGGTTGTCCTTCGCAATGCGTGTGCTGACGGCCTGGGCCATTTCCCCGACAAAGGGCGAATTCATCATGAAGAGCGCCTGGGCCGGAACGGTCGTGGTTGCCCGGGTTCCGGTGACCAGGTCCGGATTGGGCAGGTCGAACACGGCGAGTGACGGTGGCACCGCGCCCCTCACGATAGGCAGGTAGATGCTGCGCTGACGCAACTTTCCGGTTTGTCCCAGCGAGGCATGGCGTTTGCCACTGGTGGCAATGGCAAACATGCCAAGTTGCGACACCGCGGAGTCGCGGGGTTTGCGGTCCAGCTCCCCCGCGATGGCCAGGATCGAGTCCCGGATCGTCTCCGCAGGCGCGGGTCGGCGGTTCTGGTGGCGCAGGCGCACATTGCCAGGGTCCTTCCCCGAGGCCGTCCGGGCGGCTTGCTGGTAGGTCTGGGAACGAATGATTTCGCGAATCAGGGCTTTCATTGACCACCCCTTGGCAACGAAGCTTTCCGCCAGGTAGTCGAGCAGCTCAGGATGGGTTGGCGCCGCTCCCAAGGTGCCGAAGTTGTCGCTGGTGGCCACGATGCCCTGGCCAAAGAGTTGCTGCCAGATCCGGTTGACCATGACACGGGCGGTTAGGGGGTGATGGGGATGCGTCAACCACGCGGCCAACTGGAGCCGTCCTGATTCGCCCTCGGGGATGGCTACGTTTCCTGATCCTGCATAGCTGGCGACCTGCAGGAATCCGCGTGGCACCTTTGGACCGAGGTTAACCGTTTCTCCACGAATCCGAATATGCAGGTCCCCGAGCCGTTTGCCGGCATGGTCCCTGGCCGCCATGGCCTTCGGCAGCCTGGGGGCTTCCTCCTTGAGTTTCTTGAGTTCTTGCCCCAACTTTTTCAGGTCGGCGGCGAAATCGGACGCAGGCGTTTGATCATCCTTTTCCAGGTCATCGAGGTGCACGAGCTGGACGGCGTCGGCGATGACGTGGCCCTTGGCGTTCTTGTCGGTCAGCAATATTTCCGCAGTCGCAGGCGCGGGTTCCCGATCGACTGTGGGCGTTCCAAAGGTGAAACGGCCAATAGGATACCAAAGCCCGCGAATGGTCGGCTTTGGGGTTTGGTCGATGATCAGGCGGGTCTCGCCCCCGGCATGGCGAACCAGGTAGGGGGCTGTCCTGGCCAGGCCCTTTCCCCCGCCGAAGCTGACCCGCACTTCATAGGTCCCCGCTCTCGGCAGGGTGGCTTTCCACTTGATCGAGTAGGGGCCCTTGTCCTTGTCGGTGGCCAGGTAGTGGGCCCCGACGTGGTTGGGGCGAAGGGTGGACGTGCGCCAGGGCCCGGTGCGTTCCGCCTCGGTGTCGTCGACGATGATCCCCACGGTTTGTTCCGAAGCCCCTTTCGCTTTCTTCTTCTTTCGCCCTATGGCCTGTTGAAGCTGCTTGACCTTGGCCTGGTGAGCGTCGACCCGGGCCCGGGCCTCCTCATCCATCGTCAAATCCGTTTCCTTCCAGCCGGTGACGTTGACGTTGTCCATGAGGATTCCATCCGCCGTCCGGGTGCTGTGCAAAATACCGGCCATGGCATAGTAGTCGGCGGTCGGTACGGGGTCGAATTTATGGTCGTGGCAACGGGCGCACCCCAGGGTCAGTCCCATGATCCCCCTGCCAATCGTGTCGACCTGGTCATCGGCGATGTCGAGATGCATCTTGGCCTTGTCGCGCTCGGTCAACATTTTCGGGGAGACCATCAGGAAGCCGGTGGCGATCAATTGCCGGTCGCGCTGCGCCGGCGTATCGAAGGGCAAGAGATCCCCGGCGATTTGTTCGCGGATAAATTGATCGTAGGGCACGTCGCGGTTGAACGCGTCGATCACGTAGTTTCGATATCTCCAGGACTCCGGGAAGGTGAGGTTGAAGTCGCCCCCGTTGGAATCGGCGTAGCGGGCCACGTCCAGCCAGTGCCGGGCCCATTTTTCGCCGAAGGCCTTTCGGGCCAAAAGCTTGTCCGTCAATGAATCAACGGCCTGGGCAGGCGATTGCTCCTCAAAAAGTCGAAGAAATTCCCCGCGCTCATCGGGCGTGGGAGGCAGGCCGATCACGTCGAGAAAAAGACGCCGCACCAATTTGTCGGCCGAGGCAAGCGGGGCCCGGGGCTTGACGAAGTCGTCAATGGAGTGCTTCCCGGAAAAGGTTCGCCGCGGCTGAAAGGACCAGAACTTGCGCCCCTCCTCGATGTCGATCGTCACCTTCTCGTGAACCGGGGCTTCCCCTTCGCGCGGATCAACGGCTCCATCCGCAATCCATTTCCTGAAGTCGCTGACCACCTGCGGGGAAAGATGAAACTTGGGCGGCATTTCGGGGGTCTCTCCGCCCCGGTTGATCGCCTTGACGAGGAGGCTCTCGCCGGGCTTTCCGGGAACGATGGCGGGGCCGGACTCGCCCCCGAGCTGCCACGCGGCCCGGGCATCGAGACGCAAGCCACCCTTTGATTTTCCGGACTCGACCGAGTGACAATCGTAACAATGCTCGACGAATACAGGATGAATCCTGGACTCGAAAAAGGCGAGCCGGGCGGCTTGTTCCGGGGTGGCCCACGCGGGGCCGGAGGATGTGGCGGACAAGGCGAAGACCGCGAGCAGGCGAGCGATGGACAGGGGCCTTTTCCCGGACACGACGGGATGCCCATCGGCACGTGGGGATCGATCCCGTCCTTCCCGCCTGGGCGATGCCGCCTCCCGGGTACGTGGAACAGGGTGGTTCATGTCGAGCGAATGCATGTAAGCATGCCAAATGGTCCAACAATGAACCCATTTATTCAAGCCCGGACCGGGCGATGATGTTCACCCTTCCCCGGGAGTAAAACGCGTTTGGACGGGGCTTTCATAGCGTGTTGGCCGGATGGCAGGGCCGGGTTGGAGACGCTTGTCACTGTCGAATCAAGGCAATCAAGTTCGCCAGTTCCTGGAGGGACATGGTTTGCTCGAGCCCGTTCGGCATAAGGGAGACGGGTAATGCCCGCAAGCTCTTCAGCTTCGACCGCGGGATGGTTTTGCGCAGGCCCAGGGGCAGGACCAGGGTTACGGAGCCCGGGCTTTCGCCCTCAAGGATGCCGGCATGAAGCGCGCCATCCTTTGTCTCGACCTGGTACAGGGCGTAACCCGGGTATACCTCGCGATTGGGAACGACCAGGTGCAGGAGCAGGGCATCGGCAGGTTGGTTTCGTAAGCCGGTCAAGTCAGGTCCCACCGCATGCCCGGCACCGCCCAGCTTATGGCAGGATGCGCAGGCCCTCTGGTAGATCGCCTGCCCGGCGGCGGCATCGGCAGGCAGGTCGAGCACCTGCTTGAGTTCCCGGTAAACCTTCATGCGGTCCGAGTTCTCAGCCGACTCGAAGAGCTTCGAGGCGCGGGCCTTGATACCCGGATTTCCCGTCAGGCGACGACGCTGGTTGAGGCTCACCGCGTGCAGTGGAAGCGATGCGGATTCCAGGGCATCCAGGACGAGGGGATGAAATGACCTGCGAGACAGGAGCGCGTCGATAACCACGGTCGCATCCTCGGGGGGGAGGGTCGCATGCACGGCCAGCAGTTTCCCTCCCAGGTCCGGGTCCCCGGCCCCGGCCAGGGAGCGAATGGCCGCTGCCCGAATGTCGGCGGGTTGCGCGGGCTCAAGCAGGCCGAGCAGTTGCAAACGGTTGGCGGGCTCAAGAAAGCGGATGGCTGTCAAGCGGTCGGCCCCGTGCGATTGCCCGTTGAGCGAAAGCGCCAGGGCCCTGGGCTGAAGCTCCGCATGATAGGGTTTGCGCAGGTTCTCGGGGAACCCGAGGAGGAAGGCAACCCGCTGGGCAAAGGCGAACCCTTTCTTCTTCTGCCACAGTTCGTGAATGACGGCGGGCAAGGTGGCGGCCGGCTCCTCCCGGGACAGGATTTGGGCGGCTTGCTCGAAAAGTTCAGGCGGTGCAACACCGGGAAGCTCGTCCAGCAGGTCCCCTGCCTGGCCCGGGCAGGAACTGAACAGGGCGGCCCGGAACCATGGGTTGGCGCCCGATTTCCCGGCCAAGGCCGCGAGATCGGGCAACGCGCCCCCCTTCAAGGCCTGGCGTATGGCGAGCCCGACGCCTTTCGACTGGTGCCAGGCGGCCGGCGCGGCGTCGCTACGCGAGCTGACCCGCCATATGCGGCCACGCTGTTTACCCGCGGCAAAGTCCATGCCCGCGGCGGCCTCGGGAGGAAGGTAATTGGGATGATCGATGTACTTGCGGTACATGTCACAGAGGTAAAGGGCCCCATCGGGGCCATTGGCCGCGAAAACAGGCCGGAACCATTGGTCCGGCGAGGCGAGGAATTCACGCCCCACGGAAGAGGGTCGCGAAGACAGTTCCTCATGCGTCTCCACCATCGATCGGCAGTGAACGAGGTTCTGGGCCGGTTCGCAAATGAAGAAACTTCCGCGGTGGCGGGGCAGGGCGTCACCGGTAAAGAAACACAGCCCGCAACAGGACGTGAAGCTCCCGGCATGCGGGCGCTGCATCAGCTTTGGCATATAGCTGGCGGCCGTGGTGTCGGGGGCAAGCGGGAAAAGGGGCGTTGCCGACCCGGCTTCGGCCAGGTCCATGACCGGCGGGGTACCCGATACATGTGGGTTCTTCCCCAGGACACCCGGGCCGAAGACCGCCCAGCGCAGGGGGTGTCGGTTATCGCAGACGAAACGCCGGCCATCCCGGTCGAAGGCTTGACCTGCCTGGCCCGCGCTGGTGAGCGACTCCACCACCCGCGTTTCGGGATGAAAGCGCCAGTCATTCTTGCGCGCCTCCACCGGGGCTCGCCCCGGATGCATGGGCGAGGTCACTTTGCCGCCAGCTAATCCGCTCGTCAGGTAAATCCACCCGTCGGGACCGAGGGTCGGGGAAGCGACCCGCAACTGCTCGCTGCTGCTGTTGGTGAAAAAGCCGGTCAGGACGACCTCGCGCGTGTCGGCCACCCCGTCGTCATCGAGGTCCTCCAGGAAAAGAAGGTCGGGCGCATCGGTCACGAAAAAGCCATTTTTCCAGGGCAGGATACCGTTGGGGAAGGTCAGGTCCCGGGCAAATTCCGTGCGCTTCTCGAAGCGACCGTCCCCATCCCTGTCCTCCAGCCTGGCCACCCCTCCCGATTGCGCCTTCGGCAAGCCTTTCCCGGCATGCGGGTACCCCCGGCTCTCGACGACGTACAGCCTGCCTTTGCGGTCAAAGCAAAGGGCTACCGGGTCAACCACCTCGGGCTCGGCCGCGACCAATCGTACCTGCAAGTCAGCGGTTTCCAGGCGAAAGGAGGCCAGGGCCTCATCGGGGCTGAGGGGTTTCCCAAACGAGGTACTCGCCAGGATCCCCAGCAGCATTAGCGCGACATAATGCATTTTTATCATTATCCATAAGGCATACCTTTTCCGCCAGCAGGATAGAGGGCTAAAGAAGGGAAAAAAGGAGGGGCAAAACCTGCTTCGACTTGCAATATCTTCATTTGGAATCAAAAGTTAATGCATGAAGATTTTATGGTCTTTTTTCTTTTTCTTTCCTTTTGCCTGTCTCACCCACGCGGAATTTCGCGCGGGAGCGGTGGCCCTTGACGTGACACCCAGGCAGTTTCCCGTGCTGGTCAACGGTAGCATGACCAGCCGCACCGCCGACTCCGTGACCGACCCGATCCATGCCCGGGCCCTCGTGCTGGCGGATGAAAAGACGGAGATCGCCATCGTGGTGGTCGACAGCTGCATGATGCCACGCCCGGTCCTGGACAAGGCCAAGCGCCTCGCGACCATGCGTACCGGAATCCCGAGTGACCGAATATTGATTTCCGCCACCCACACCCACACGGCTCCCTCGACACTGGCCTGCCTGGGCACGAAGGCCGATCCGGCCTACACCCCCTACCTGACGGAAAAAATCGTCGAGGCCATCGCCGCCGCCCAGGGGAATCTTCAACCGGCCCAGGCCGGGTGGAACCAGGTGAATGCCGCCGAGTTCACCGCCCTCCGACGCTGGATTCGCCGACCCGACCGCATCGAGAATGATCCCTTCGGCAACCCCACCGTGCGGGCAAACATGCACGCGGGCCGGAACTGGGACAACGTCACGGGCGAATCCGGACCCGAGGACCCGGACCTCACGCTCATCTCCATCCAGGACCTGGAAGGAAAGCCCCTCGCCATCCTGGCCAATTTCTCCATGCACTACTTCGGCGGGGTCAAGCCCATCAGCCCCGACTACTTCGGGAAATTCGCCGAGAACCTCGCAACCCTGCTCGACGCAGACGAGGACTTCGTTGGTATCATGTCCCACGGGTGTAGCGGTGACATCTGGCGAAGGGACTACACCATCCGGAACTGGTCCGTGGACCCACCCGGGAAGCAGGAGGAGATGCAAATCGACGCCTACGCCAAGGGCCTTGCCGAGCGCGCCCTGCGTGACTACCGCAAGATCAGGCACCGCCCGGACCTCGACCTCACCATGGCGGAGACCCGCATGACCCTCCGGTACCGCGTCCCGGATGTCGCCCTGCTCCAGTGGGCCGAGGGCATGGTCAAGGAAATGGGGGACCGCAGTCCCAGGACCAAACCCGAGGTATATGCCTATGAACAGATCGTCCTCCATGAGCGCCAGCAAACGGAGATCGTCCTGCAGGCCCTCCGAATCGGGAGCATGGCCATCACCACCACCCCCAACGAGACCTATGCCCTCACCGGCCTCAAGCTGAAGGCGAGGAGCCCCCTTCCCCAGACCATGGTGATCGAGCTGGCCAATGGCGGCGACGGGTATATCCCGCCACCCGAGCAGCATTTCCTCGGCGGCTACAATACCTGGCCCGCGCGCTCCGCCGGGCTCGAGGTACAGGCGGAACCGAGGATTACCGAGGCCTGCCTCCGGCTCATTGAAAAAGTGGCCGACAAACCGCGTCGCGTCCCACGGGTCTCCCGGGGACCTTCCGCCCATGCCATCGCCGACCTCAAGCCCGTTCACTGGTGGCGCATGGACGAGTTCCAAGGCCCCCTCGCCATCGACGAGCAGGGCAACCGCGACGGGGCCTACGAGGACGGCGTGGTCTTCTACCTCGAGGGTCCGGATGCCAAGGCCTTTACCCCCGGCCAGGTCAACCGGTCCGCCCATTTTGCGGGTGGGCGACTCAGGACCCGGATCCCGAAACCGGGAAACACCTACACCATCTCCCTTTGGTTCTGGAACGGGATGCCCGACAAGGCCCGTCCCGTGCTCGGCTGGATGTTCAGTCGCGGTCGCGATCACGCCCTCAATTCCCCCGGCGACCACCTCGGCCTGGACGGGGAAGGTCGCCTGCTCTACAGCGACGGCAGGAGAACCCACCACGGGAAAACCCCGGTCAAGCGCTGGACGTGGCGACAAGCCGCCATGGTCCGCAAGAACGGAAGCCTCAAGGTTTATCTCGACGGCAAGCTCGAGATCGAGGTCACCGCAGAAGCGGGACTTCCCTCGGCAGACCTCTTCATAGGCGGACGAAACGACAACCAGTCCAACTGGGAGGGTCGTCTTGACGAGGTTGCCTTCTTCGATCGTCCCCTTAGCGCGGATGAAGTGTCCACGCTCTCACCCTGATATGTTCCGTTTTCGCGACAGGTTCGATGCCCGGATCGCGTGCTCCACAATCATTTTAGCTCCCAAAAAAAAGCGAATCTGCATAGTTAAAGCGCTGATGTCATCAAATGCACTCGACCACCTATGAATTAACCTACTAAGGGTATTGGATGCGTTGCGGAAGACGATGGATTACGATGCTGCTCGTGACGGGCTCGGCATGGGCTGCCGATCCCCGTCGCGAAACCCACCGGGTTGTCAAACCGGATACCATCGATATCGAGGCCGGCCGGAAGCACTGGGCTTATCAACCACTGAAGGCCCCGGCCATCCCCGAAGTGACGGATGCCGCCT